>DWWL01000062.1 GCA_019119775.1 Candidatus Lachnoclostridium pullistercoris
TTAGCGGGAAAATGCCGCTTCGGCGGCCCGCCGCAGGCGGATAATCCTGAAAAACAGGATTCTTTTAATTGTAACAGTTTAGATATCCGATGTGTAAACAGAGGGGAAAACTTACTTACAAGCGAGCTTGACGTCAGTTTTCCCCTCTGTTTACCCGCCGTCTGAACTGTTGCTCTTAATTGTGAAAAAAACGTGAAAGATATGGAAGGAGAATTGACAAAGTGACAGGTTGTCATTATAATTTGTGACAGGTTGTCACTTTCGGTGTATACAGGATTCAAAATATTGGAATACCGGAAAGGCGCAATACATAAGACAGAAAGCGGGGAGAGAAGAAAATGCCTACCGAACGGTTTCTCAGACTTTCGGAAGAGAAAAAAGCGGCAATTCTCAGAGCGTCCATGGATGAATTTTCCAGGGTCCCCTTCGACAAAGTATCCATCAACCAGATCATCAAAAATGCAGAAATTTCCAGAGGCAGCTTTTACACGTATTTTGAAGATAAAATGGATCTGCTTCGTTATATATTTCAGGATACGAAACAGCAGTATCAGGATTTTTGCAGGAAAAGTCTGGTGGAGAACAACGGGGATTTCTGGAAAATGGTGGAGGATATGTTTCACGAGGTCCTCTACAAGGAATACTCCAGTCAGCTGGCCAGACTGATTCGGAATGTGCTCACATACGCGGAGGCGGAAAAATTTGTGGGAATGCTTCGGGAAAGCTGCGGAGACGGCTGCAGCATGGATGAGTGGATGTACGAACGGGTGGATAAAAGCAGTTTGCGGACAGAAACCCTAGAGGAATTCCGTGTGCTCAGCGAAATGTGCATGATGGCAGTCGTCATGGCCTTTTTTCAGAAAAATAAGGACGGAAAGGCGATTGACGCGGTAGAACAGACATTTTTCAGGAAGATAAACATTTTAAAATATGGAGCATTGAAGCACAAAGAAAATTAAACAGGAGGACATTATGAAGAAACGTGCAAAAATCATAGCGGGCGTAGTAATTGTGGGGGTGCTGGCGCTGCTTATTGTACCCCGGTTTTTTAAGACGCAGGAGACGGCGGATCCTGCGGCCCCGCCGGTAGTCCGGGCGGAGACTCCCCAGACGGGAAGCATCACCCTTTACCGGGAGCTGACAGGCACGATTGAGCCGTCAGATATGGTATCGGTGATCCCCAAGCTGGCAGGCGAGGTGAAGGAGGTCTACGTAAAGACCGGTGACCATGTGCAGGAGGGCCAGGCTCTTCTGACCATTGACAACCGCCAGTTAGACAGCGCCAGAATCTCCATGGAGACAGCCCAGGTGGCCTTAAATGACGCGCAGACCAGCCTGGCCAGGATGCAGGCGCTTTACGCCAGCGGAGATATTTCCGCTCAGACCTACGAGCAGACTGCTTCTGCGGCTCAGCAGGCACAGCTTCAGTATGACGCCGCGAAATTAAACTACGACACTCAGGCAGAGTACACCACGATCACCGCTCCCATAGCCGGAGTGATCGAGAGCTTCAGCCCTGAGGTCCACGATATGATCTCCCAGTCTTCCCCCGTCTGCGTGATTTCCGGAGGAGAGGGAATGATGGTGAAATTTGCGGTTCCGGAAAAGATCGCCTCCGGCCTGACGGCGGGAGATCCGCTGAAAGTGGAGAAAGGCGACAGCACGTATGACGGAACCATCACGGAAGTGAGCACCATGGTAAACTCCGCCACCGGCCTGTTTGACGTGAAGGGCACAGTGCCCGGCGGCCAGGATCTGGCGACGGGAACCACGGTGAAGCTGTCTGTCGTATCCGATGAGGCACTCAATGTGATGACCCTCCCGGTGGACACGATCTACTACGAGGGCGGCAATTCCTACGTATATACATATGAGGACGGCACGATCCACAAAGTGCCGGTGGAAGTGGGAATTTATGATTCCGAGAAGGCGGAGATCCTGTCCGGAATCGACGGAAGCACCATGGTCCTGACTACCTGGAATTCGGAGCTGTACGACGGCGCTCCCGCGTCTTTGGAGAGCGATGCGCAGGAGAGCGATGCTCAGGAAACTGCGGCCGGAGAGACGGAAACCCAGCAGACAGAAGAGACATCAGCGGATGAGCAGTAAGGAGGTCAGGATAAAATGGGTTTGACGAAAGCAGTACTGAAACGGCCGGTGACGACGGTCCTGGTGATCCTGTGCCTGATCGTGTTCGGCCTGATGTCGGTATTCTCCTCCAAAATGGAGCTGATGCCGGAGATGGATATGCCCATGATGGTTATCGCCGCGGTTTACCCGGGAGCCAGCCCGGACGATGTGACTGAGCTGGTGACAAAACCGGTGGAGGACGCGGTTGGAACCTTGAGCGGAATCGACGGAGTTACCTCCTATTCCGCAGAAAACATGTCCATGGTCCTTCTGGAGTACGAGTACGGCACAGATATGGACCAGGCTTACGACGATTTAAAGAAACAGATGGACAATCTGGATCTCCCGGATGATGTGGAGACACCCAGCATTATTTCCTTCAACGTCAACAGTTCGGCCAGCATGATGCTGTCTGTCAACAACAGTGACGCGGAAAACCTTTACAACTATGTCAATGATCAGCTGGTGCCTGAGCTGGAAAAACTTTCCACAGTGGCCAACGTGGAGACAAGCGGCGGCCAGGAGCAGTACATCCAGGTGGAGATCATACCGGAGAAATTAAACCAGTACCATCTCTCCATGAATTCCCTGGTGACGGCTCTGGCCAGCTCCAGCCTCTCCTACCCGGCTGGTTCCACAGAGGTGGGAACGCAGGATCTGTCTGTCACCACCGGTATGGACTTTGACACGGTGGAGAGCTTAAAAACCATTCCCATCACAGTGGGAAGCGGAGACGTGATCTATCTGGAGGATGTGGCCAATGTGGGCTACGCTCTGGATGATGCCACGGCAATCGGCCGCTACAACGGCAAAGACACCATGACCATTTCCCTTCAGAAGCAGCAGGAGGCCAGCGCCATGGAGATGGCGGAGGACGTGAACCGGGAGGTAGAGCGGCTGACCGCCGCGACGCCGGGGCTGGAAGTGACGACGATCTACGACGCCAGCGACAGCATTCAGTCCTCTCTGTCATCAGTGTACCAGACCATGATCATGGCAGTCATTATTTCCATGGTGATCATCCTTCTGTTCTTCGGAGAGATCAAGGCGTCCCTGATTGTAGGTACGTCTATCCCCATCTCCATTCTGACTGCCCTGATCCTTATGGGCCAGATGGGATTTTCACTGAACGTGATCACCCTGGGCAGCCTGGTGCTGGGCGTCGGAATGATGGTTGATAACTCCATCGTGGTGCTGGAGAGCTGCTTCAGAGCTACGGACAAGGTAGGCTTTAAGGAATACTACAAAGCGGCTCTGGACGGAACGGGAATCGTGATCAATTCCATCATCGGTTCCACGGCCACCACCTGCGTGGTGTTCCTGCCTCTGGCATTCCTTCAGGGACTTTCCGGGCAGATGTTCAAGCCTCTGGGCTTTACCATCGTATTCTGTATGCTGGCATCTCTGGTTTCCGCTATGACGGTGGTGCCGCTGTGCTACATGTTCTACCGGCCGAAGGAGAAGAAGACGGCTCCCTTATCCGGATGGGTGCGCTGGCTGCAGAACTGCTACCGGGGCATTATGGAAAAGCTGCTGCCGAAGAAGAAGACGGTTATGTTTACCACTGTCGGCCTGCTGGTTCTCTCCATTCTGGCGGCCACCCAGCTGCGTATGGAGCTGATCCCGGAGGTGGATGAGGGACAGATCTCCGTTTCCGTGGATATGCGTCCCGGTCTGACTCTGGAGCGGGCGGACGCGATCCTGCGGGAGGTGGAAGCCTATATCACCCAGGATCCGGATCTGGATTCCTACAGCCTCTCCTACGGCGGCTCCGGCATGACCAGCCTGGCCGGCGGCTCCGGCGCGTCCATCACAGCCTACTTAAAGGACGACCGCAGCAGAGAGACGAAGGACATCGCGAGAGAATGGAACCGTCATCTGGCCACGTTTGCGGACTGCAACGCGTCGGCGGAGACGGCATCCACCATGAGCGCCATGACCACGAGCGACGATTCGGTGGAGTTTATCCTGGAAAGCACCAATTATGATGAACTGAAAGAGGCGTCCAACAAGATTGTGGAGCAGATGCAGGGCAGGACGGATGTGACGGATGTGCACTCCACCCTGGAAAACTCCGCTCCGTTAGTAAAGATCAATGTGGATCCCATCAAGGCCACGGCCGAGGGGCTGACGCCGGCTCAGATCGGAGCCACGGTGAACAATATGCTCTCCGGCGTGGAAGCTACCACCCTTGAGGTGGACGGCGAGGATATCAGTGTCAAGGTAGAGTACCCGAAGGAGGAGTACCAGACCATTGACCAGGTGCAGGGCATTGTGCTTACCAACGCCATGGGACAGAGCATGGCTCTGACGGATGTGGCTGACGTGGTGTTTGAGGACAGCCCCCAGAGCATTGTCCGGGCCGATAAACAGTACCAGGTGACGATTTCCGCCGACTACACCGATCTGGCAGATGCTGACCGGATGGCGGCGAGAAAGCTCATCGCGGATGAGGCGGTAAATCCCAATATGACGGCAAACATCCACACAGCCTCCAATGCTGTGGATGAGATGATGGTGGAGGAGTTCACCTCTCTGGCCCAGGCCATTGCCATCGCTGTGTTCCTGGTATTTGTAGTTATGGCGGCTCAGTTTGAGTCCCCGAAGTTCTCCTTCATGGTTATGACCACGATCCCATTTTCCCTGATCGGAGCCTTCGGATTCCTGTGGATCGCGGACGCCAGCATCAGCATGCCGTCCCTGCTGGGATTCCTGATGCTTGCCGGAACTGTTGTAAACAACGGAATCCTTTATGTAGATACGGTAAACCAGTACAGAAGAGAGATGGATATGAAGACGGCCCTGATCGAGGCAGGAGCCACCAGACTTCGTCCCATCCTGATGACCACACTGACGACCGTTATCTCCATGGTGCCCATGTGTCTGGCATACGGAGACAGCGGAGAGATGATGCAGGGTCTGGCCCTGGTAAACGTGGGCGGACTGACTGCTTCCACCATTCTGTCCCTGCTGATGCTGCCGATTTACTACACGCTGATGAACCGGCAGAAGAAGCGTGAGGTCTGGAATGACGATTAAAGGAGGAAAAATGATGAAGAAAACACGGGCCGGACTGCGGGGGATCCTATCCCTTTCACTGGCGGCGGCTCTGACGGCGGGAGCGCCGGCCACTGTGCCGGCGGCCAGCCCGGAGTTTGCCAGGACGGCAGAAGAATGGGCCGCTCTGCGGGACAACACTCTGGAATATGAAGAGATTCCCGACCTGATCCACGAGTACAACTCCACGGTTCAGAACAACATGATCTCCTACGACGATTACAAGGGCAAGGATGCCAATGAGATCGCCGATGATTACCGGGAGGCGGCGCAGACCCTTTACGACAGCATTGAGTGGCCGTCGGAGGACGACAGCGGATACGCCATGCTGTACTCCGCGGCGGAGTCCGCCCAGGCCCAGGCCAGGCAGATGGAAAAAATGGCGGACGACAACGTGTCAGACGGCATGATCATCAAATGGCAGTACGATCAGGTGGAGGCGTCCTTATCCAGCACGGCTCAGAACCTGATGAACCAGTATTATCAGCTTCAGGAAAACTTAAAGACGGCTCAGTCGGGAAAAGAACTGGCGGAAGCTTCTCTTCAGTCGGTGCAGACCCAGGCCAGTCTGGGGATGGCCACCGCCAATGATGTGCTCACGGCCCAGGAGGCGGTGAAGACGGCCCAGGCGGGCATCATTTCCATTGAGAGCAGCCTGCAGTCGGTGAAGCAGAACCTTCAGGTGATGACCGGGTGGGCCTACAACGCCGAGCCGGAGATCGCTCCCATGCCGGAGCTTGACGTCACCAGGATCGACGCCATGAACCCTGAGACGGACCTTGAGAAAGCCCTGGAGACAAATTACACGCTGATGATCGACAAGAGAACTCTGGAAAATACCGACAACGCGGCCAATCAGCAGATCACCAGGCAGACCATTGCAAACGACGAGCAGAAGATCGCCTCCGGATTGACAGACCTTTACAATCAGGTGATTCAGGCCAAGGATTCCTACGATCAGGCTCAGTCCGCCCTGGCCCTGGAGGAGCAGAACATGGCGGCCGCTCAGACCAAATATGATCTGGGCATGGTGAGCCGTCTGGAATATCTTCAGGCTCAGAACACCTATATCCAGAGCCAGGCGGATTTCCGCATCCAGGAACTGTCTCTTCAGGCTGCCATGGACGCCTACGACTGGGCGCTGAAGGGCAGCATGGCTCTGAGCTAAAAGGAGGGCTGGAGAATGAAACGTAGATCATTTTCGGCCTGCTGTCTGGGGATGGCTGCCCTGATGGCAGTTTCCTCCCCGGCCGCGGCCATGGCGGCTTCTCTGTCTGACTACGATGAGGCGACGCAGGAAAAACTGCTGGACAACACCCTGGAGTACAGTGAGATCCGGGCGCTGGTGTCCCTGTTCAACCCCAGCATGCAGCAGGCGCAGATCACCATGGATGATTCCCTGTCTGTCTACCGAAACGGCATGACGGAGTACAAAGACCGGGCGGCGGAGCTGCGCCGGGAGGCGGACAAGGCGGAGGACGAGGGGGATCTGGCTTCTTACGCCGCTTATGAGATGAATGCCCAGATCATGAATGAGCTGGCCAATCAGTACAAGGACGTGGTGGAGCAGTCAGAGCACATGTCCACCCAGAGGAGCATTGTGTCGGCAGAGGATATGCTGACCAGAGGCGTTCAGCAGATGGTGCAGGGCTACGCTCAGCTGGAGCTGGGGTGTGAGATCGCCGAAAAAGGGGTGGAGCTGGCCCAGGCGGCCTATGATTCCTCCCTCACCCAGCAGAGCCTGGGAATGGCAACGGACGCGGACGTGAAGTCGGCGGCCAACAGCTTAAAGTCGGCGGAGGCGAGCCTTAAATCCACCCAGGACAGCCTGGCCAGCTTAAAGAGCAGCATCTGTCTGATGACCGGCTGGGACTACGATGCGGACATCACCATCGGTCCTGTGCCGGAGCCGGATCTGAATGCGATCGACTCGGTGGATGTGGCCGCTGACACAGAAAAAGCGGTGAACAATAACTACGATCTCATTTCGATCCGCCACCAGAGCCGTGCCACCAGCACGCCTGCCCAGGAGACGAGGGACAGGAACCTGCGGGATACGGAGGCGGCTGTCAGAATCTCCATGGAGAGCCTTTATGAGACGTTAAAGCAGCAGAGAACTTCCTGGGACGGAGCAAATGCCGCCTGGCAGAAGGCGGTCAATGACAGGAACGCCCTGGACCAGAAGTATCAGCTGGGCATGGTGGGCCGCCTGGAGTATCTCCAGGGCGAGCTGGCTTACCTGCAGGCTGAGAGCGCCAAGCTGGGAGCGGACATCAGCCTGCGGAAAGCCTATGAGGATTACCTGTGGCAGGTGAAGGGCGTGACGGTGACTTCCTCGTCGGAATCCTCGTCAGGCAGCGGGCAGCAGGGGTAAAGAGAAAGAGGAGGAATGACCAATGGAAATGACACTTCGCTGGTACGGCAGTCAGTTTGACACCGTTACCCTGGAGCAGATCCGCCAGATCCCCGGGGTGACTGGAGTGATCACCACTTTATACGACACTGCTCCGGGAGAGGTGTGGAGCAGAGAGCGGATCCGCGCCCTGAAGGAGGAGGTGGAGGCATCCGGCCTTCACATCTCCGGCATTGAGAGCGTCAATGTCCACGACGCCATCAAGGCCGGCACGGCGGACCGGGACCGGTATATTGACAATTACATTGAGACGCTGGAGAACCTGGGAAAAGAGGACATCCATCTGGTCTGCTACAATTTTATGCCCGTCTTTGACTGGACCAGGACAGAACTGGCCAGGGTGCGCCCGGATGGCTCCACCGTTCTGGCCTACACCCAGGAGGCGGTGGATGCCCTGAATCCGGAAGACATGTTTCACTCCATCTCCGGGGATATGAACGGAACGGTCATGCCCGGCTGGGAGCCGGAGCGCATGGCCCACATCAGAGAAATGTTTGAAATGTATCAGGGAGTGGATGAGGAGAAGCTCTTTGAAAATCTGAAATATTTCCTGGAGCGGATCATGCCGGTCTGCAGGCAGTACGACATTTACATGGCGATCCATCCCGACGATCCGGCCTGGAGCGTGTTCGGGCTTCCGAGAATCATTATCAATAAGGAAAATATCCTGCGGATGATGAAGATGGTGGATGATCCCCACAACGGGGTGACGTTCTGCTCCGGTTCCTACGGAACCAGCTTAAAGAACGACCTTCCCGACATGATCCGTTCTCTGAAGGGGAGGATCTATTTTGCCCATGTGCGCAATCTGAAATTCCACTCCCCCACGAATTTTGAGGAGGCGGCCCATTTGTCCTCCGACGGCAGCTTCGACATGTACGAGATCATGAAAGCCCTGTACGACATTGGCTTTGACGGCCCCATCCGGCCGGACCACGGCAGAATGATCTGGGGTGAGAAGGCGATGCCGGGATACGGCCTCTATGACCGGGCGCTGGGGGCAGCGTACTTAAACGGCCTGTGGGAGGCCATCGAGAAAAGTTCCCGCTGATCAGGAGAAAAATTCCAGAAATTTCAAGCTGATTCTGGGCTGCGGACGCAGCAGTGCCTGAAAATCTTTTTCCGGCATGCTGCGGCGCAGCTCATTTTTTGAGCTCTGGGGCATGACGGCCCAGGATTCATTCACGAAGCAGAGCCGGGGGTAGAGGACGCACCACCAGTTGTGGCCTTTTCCGCTCCCGATAGTGACTCTCGCGGCCTGGTAGACGCCGCAGGGCATGCGGATATCTCCGTAGTATTTGGTGGGAAAATAATCTTCCGTCACTTCTATTTTTACCGGGCGGCTGCAGCCGGAATCCAGAAGAAACTGTTCCGCCAGGGATTCCAGAGCCGGAGCATTTTCTCTTATGTAGCGGATGACCGCAGCTTTTCCTGCGCCGGAGTCAGGCGATTCTTCCAGCGTGGAGTCAGATGGTTTTTCCGGTGAAGAAGGGGCCTGCTTCAGGCCGGCGATCCCGGCGTTTATCTGGTCCAGCAGCAGGCTGCGCACCTTGAGCTTTAATTCCTGGTCTTCTTTCCGGTTGCTGTCGGCCAGAATGTGGAACCGCAGGATCCCGGGGGCGATCTCAGCCGCCAGCTGTTCGTCCCGGCTGCGCAGGGACGCAGAGAAGAGGAGAGCCGCCGTGAGAAAGCAGGCAACTCCAAAGACAAGCCATATACTGCGTTTCATGATTTTAACACCTCCTGTGATGTTTCCTGTTTTTAAGATTTCCTGTTTCTAATTGTAATTGTTGCCAGGTGTGCTATAATATAAACACCCTGCGCCGACAGGGCGCAGACGCGGAGTAGAGTTTAAGGAGAGTATTCGATATGAAACAGACAGTTGCGGTTATTTTTGGAGGACAGTCCTCAGAACATGAGGTTTCCTGCATGTCCGTGGTCAATGTGGCCTCCCAGATTGACCGGGAAAAATATGACGTGCTCCTCATCGGCATCACGAAAGAGGGACACTGGGTAAAGGTGGATTCCGTGGAGAGCATTCAGGACGGAACCTGGAAGGAGAGCCGGGTGGGCGCTGTGGTGTCACCTGATGCCACGGAAAAATGCGTGATCTTATCCCAGGAAGGTCAGGTGGAGAAACGCCGCGTGGACGTGGCATTTCCGGTCCTGCACGGCCTTTACGGGGAAGACGGGACGATCCAGGGCATTTTTGAGCTGGCGCAGATCCCCTATGTGGGCTGCGGAGTCCTGGCATCCGCCGTGTCCATGGATAAGCTGTTTACAAAGATCATTGTGGACGATCTGGGGATCCGCCAGGCACAGTACGTTCCTGTGAGGCGGGAGGAGCTCCATGACATGGAAGCGGCAGAAAACAAGGTGGAGGCCAGGCTCTCCTACCCGGTATTTGTAAAGCCTTCCAACGCCGGCTCTTCCAGAGGCGTGAGCAAGGCGGAAAACAGAGAGGAGCTGGCGGCGGCTCTTAAGGAGGCGGCCCGCCATGACAGCAAGATCCTGGTGGAGGAGACGATCGTGGGCCACGAGGTGGAGTGCGCCGTGTTCGGCGGCGGAAAGACGCCGGTGCGCGCTTCCGGAGTGGGCGAGGTCCTGGCCGCTGCGGATTTCTATGATTTTGACGCCAAATACTACAACCCTGAGTCCAGAACCGTGGTAAATCCCCCTCTTCCTGGAAACGCAGCGGAGGAGATCCGGACAGACGCGGTGAAGATTTTCAAGGCAGTGGACGGCTACGGCCTGTCCCGGGTGGATTTCTTTGTGAAGGAGAGCGGGGAGGTTGTGTTCAACGAGATCAATACTATGCCGGGATTTACGGCCATCAGTATGTACCCCATGCTGTGGGAGGCTGCCGGGATGGACAAAAAAGCCCTGGTGCAGGCGCTGATCGACCACGCTTTTGCCCGGTATGACAGAGGATAAGGACATGGCAGACAGAAATTCACCTATCGGAGTCTTTGACTCCGGGATCGGCGGCCTGACGGTGGCCAGAGAGATCATCCGGCAGATCCCGGACGAACCTATCGTCTACTTCGGAGACACGGCCAGGCTGCCTTACGGCAGCAAATCCAGGGACACGATCATCCGCTATTCCAGGCAGATCATCCGTTTCCTCAAAACGCAGAACGTAAAGGCGATTGTCATCGCCTGCAACACGGCCAGCGCCTACGCGCTGGAGACGGTGGAGAAGGAGACGGACGTTCCCATCATCGGCGTGGTCCGCTCCGGTTCCCACATGGCCGCCCAGGTGACGAGGAACGGGCGCATCGGCGTCATCGGCACGGCGGGCACCATAAAGAGCGGCATCTACGGGGACACCATCCGCCGCTACAGGCCGGACGCGGAGGTGTTCGGAAAAGCCTGTCCCCTCTTCGTCCCCCTGGTGGAGGAGGGGCTGTGGCACGACTCCGTGACGGAGGAGATCGCCTCCCGATACGTGGCGGAGCTGAAGGGAAAATTCATAGACACTCTGGTGATGGGCTGCACTCATTATCCCCTGATCCGGGGAACCCTGCGCAAGATCATGGGCGAGAATGTCACCCTGGTCAATCCGGCCTACGAGACGGCGATCGAGCTGAAGCGCATGCTGCAGGAAAAAGATCTGACCTGTGAGAAGACGCCTGAGGAAAAATACCAGTTTTTCGTCAGTGACCAGGCGGAGGAGTTTAAAAATTTCGCCAGATCCATTCTGCCGGAGGTTGTGAAGGAGACGAAAAAGATCGATATAGAGGAGTTTTGACCATGACGAAAGATGTGCTCGTCAGCATCAGCGGGATCCACATGCTGGACGGTGAGGGGAGCGATGTGGAGCTGGTGACAACGGGAAATTATTATGAAAAAAACGGGATCCGCTACCTGCTGTATGATGAGCTGATGGAGGGATTGAGCCAGCCGGTGAAAAACGTGGTGAAGGTCCGGGAGGACAGCCTGGAGATCATCCGCCGGGGGGAGATCCACGCCCATATGACCTTCAAAAAAGGGATGACCATCATGGCAAGCTACCGGACTCCCTTCGGCGAGATGCTGGTGGGAATCACCACGGAGCGGATCGCGGTGGAGGAGGAAGAGGACAGCCTGGCCGTCCAGGTGGACTATGCGCTGGACATCAACGGGCAGGAGATCTCCCGCTGCAGCATTGTGCTGGAGGCAAGATCCCGGGGAAACCTCTCCTCAGAAGGCTGATCAGACAGAAAAAAACATCGGAGATTCTCTTTTTCAGAGAACTTCCGATGTTTTTTTCTGCGCGGCAAACTGGCCGGCCGATCACTTTTTCTCGTTCTTGTCCTTTTTAAATCTTGCAAAAAATCCCTTTTTCTTCGGCGGAGTCACGATGGTGCCGCCTCTCACGCTCTTGATCTCCGTTATGTAGATGCCGCTCATCACGACCTTTACCTCGGACTTGACCGGAAGGGCCTCAAACACCTTCGGGTCTGCCATCAGAGTCATCACCTTCGGTCCGATTTTAGCCTTTACCACCGGTACTTTGGAGCGCCTCAGATACTTGGGAGTCTGCTCATAAACCATCTTCGGGAGTCCCGCTTCCTTCAGCTTCAGCTTCTTCTTGTCGATGATGAGCATGGATACGGTCTGGGCCGCGGCCTCCATGAGAGCCTGGGATTCTACCTGGCGCTTTTCCAGCCTCCTTACTAAGAAATAAAGGACGACCAATGCAATCACGGCGATGATCAGGATTACTGTAAGAACTGTCCAAAATACGTTCACGAGACTTACCTCCAATGTGTTATTTCCAATAGGACAACCTATCCGCAATAGTATACCATTTTTTGACGAAAAACGCAAGAAAAAAATCTTGACAGCTTGACTTTCCTATGATAATATGAAATGTGCACTATTGTGGAGGCGTGTGTCTAGGGACAACTATGCCTATTAATTATTAGAATAATATAACAGGGGTGAAACGTCAATGGAAAAAAGCAGAATGCGCCCGGTTCAGTCCGGGAAAAGCGTGAGAATGAGCTTTTCGAGACAAAAAGAAGTTCTCGAGATGCCCAACCTGATTGAAATCCAGAAAGATTCCTATCAGTGGTTCCTTGATGAAGGCTTAAAGGAAGTGTTCGATGACATTTCCCCGATCGCTGATTTTGCAGGCCATCTGAGCTTGGAATTTGTAGATTTTACACTCTGCAAGGACGATGTGAAATATACAATTGAAGAATGCAAGGAGCGGGATGCGACTTACGCTGCGCCTTTAAAAGTAAAGGTAAGACTTTGCAACAAGGATAAGGACGAGATCAACGAACATGAGATTTTTATGGGCGACCTTCCGCTTATGACGGACACCGGCTCTTTCGTGATCAACGGAGCAGAGCGTGTTATCGTCAGCCAGCTGGTGCGTTCCCCCGGTATTTATTATGGGATCGGTCATGACAAGATCGGAAAAGAGCTCTTTACCTGTACGGTGATTCCCAACCGCGGCGCATGGCTGGAGTATGAGACGGATTCCAATGATATTTTCTATGTTCGTGTGGACAGGACCAGAAAAGTTCCGGTGACTGTGCTGATCCGTGCCTTAGGCTATGGAACGAACGCGGAGATCATTGATCTGTTCGGCGAGGAGCCCAAGCTCTTAGCCAGCTTTGGAAAGGACACTTCTGACAACTATCAGGACGGCCTTCTGGAGCTTTACAGAAAGATCCGTCCCGGCGAGCCTTTATCCGTTGATAGTGCAGAGAGCTTATTGAACAGCATGTTCTTCGACCCCAGAAGATATGACCTGGCCAAAGTCGGCAGATATAAATTCAACAAGAAGCTTCATTTTAAGAACAGGATCAAAGGCCATGTGCTGGCCGAGGACGTGGTGGATGTGACCACCGGCGAGATCCTGGCTGAGAAAGGCACCTCCGTGGACAAGGAGCTGGCCACGGCGATCCAGAATGCGGCCGTTCCCTACGTATGGGTGCAGGGCCCCACGAGAAATCAGAAGGTCCTTTCCAATATGATGGTGGATCTGTCCGCTTACGTGGACTTTGATCCGGCAGAAGCAGGAGTGACAGAATTAGTATTCTACCCGGTGCTCAAAGGCATTCTGGAAGAATGCGGAAACGATGAGGAGGCGCTCAAGGAGGCGATCCACAGGAACATCCATGAGCTCATTCCGAAGCACATCACCAAGGAAGACATTCTGGCTTCTATCAACTATAATATGCACCTGGAAGAGGAAGTGGGCAACGCGGACGATATCGACCACCTGGGCAACCGGCGGATCCGTGCCGTGGGCGAGCTGCTTCAGAACCAGTACCGCATCGGCCTTTCCAGAATGGAGAGGGTGGTACGGGAGAGAATGACCACTCAGGATATGGAGGGAATCACTCCCCAGTCCTTAATCAATATCAAGCCGGTGACGGCTGCTGTGAAGGAGTTCTTCGGAAGCTCCCAGCTGTCCCAGTTTATGGATCAGAACAACCCGCTGGCGGAGCTGACCCACAAGAGACGTCTGTCCGCCCTGGGTCCCGGCGGTCTGTCCAGAGACCGTGCCGGATTCGAAGTGCGTGACGTTCACTATACGCACTATGGACGTATGTGTCCCATCGAGACCCCTGAGGGTCCCAACATCGGTCTGATCAACTCTCTGGCTACCTACGCGAGAGTTAACGAGTACGGCTTTATCGAGGCGCCCTACCGTGTGGTGGATAAGACCACAGATCCGGCCAACCCCATCGTCACGGACCAGGTGGTGTACCTGACCGCTGATGAGGAGGACAACTACATTGTAGCTCAGGCAAACGAGCCTCTGGACGAGGAAGGCCACTTTGTACACAACAATGTATCCGGACGTTTCCGCGAGGAGACTTCCGAGTTCCAGAAGAGAAATATCGACCTGATGGACGTTTCCCCGAAGATGGTGTTCTCCGTGGCGACTTCCATGATTCCGTTCCTGCAGAACGACGACGCGAACCGTGCTCTGATGGGATCCAACATGCAGCGTCAGGCTGTGCCCCTTCTGACCACGGAGGCTCCTGTGGTGGGAACCGGCATCGAGGCTAAGGCGGCGGTGGACTCCGGCGTGTGCGTGATCGCAAAGAACGCAGGCGTGGTGGAGCGCTCCGCATCCAATGAGATCATTATCAAGAGAGACTCTGACGGGAACAGGGATGTGTACCACCTGATCAAGTTCTCCAGGAGCAACCAGTCCAACTGCTACAACCAGAAGCCCATCGTCTACAAGGGCGACCATGTGGAGGCCGGCGAGGTGATCGCTGACGGCCCGTCCACCCAGAACGGCGAGATCGCTCTGGGCAAGAACCCGCTGATCGGCTTTATGACCTGGGAAGGTTATAATTACGAGGACGCAGTTCTTCTGAGCGAGAGACTGGTTATGGATGATGTGTACACATCTATCCATATTGAAGAATATGAAGCGGAAGCCCGTGACACGAAGCTGGGACCGGAAGAGATCACCAGGGATGTGCCGGGCGTGGGCGACGACGCCCTGAAGGATCTGGACAACCGCGGTATCATCCGTGTGGGCGCGGAAGTGCGTGCCGGAGACATTCTGGTAGGTAAAGTAACGCCGAAGGGAGAGACAGAGCTGACGGCGGAAGAACGTCTGCTGCGTGCGATTTTTGGCGAGAAGGCCAGAGAAGTGCGCGATACTTCCCTGAAAGTGCCTCACGGCGAGTATGGTATCGTTGTCGACGCTAAAGTATTTACCCGTGAAAACGGAGATGAGCTGTCTCCGGGCGTAAATCAGGCGGTACGTATCTATATTGCGCAGAAGAGAAAGATCTCTGTGGGCGACAAGATGGCAGGCCGTCACGGAAACAAGGGTGTGGTTTCCCGTGTGCTTCCGGTGGAAGATAT
>DWWL01000063.1 GCA_019119775.1 Candidatus Lachnoclostridium pullistercoris
TTGTTGGGGGTTGCAGAGCCGGATTTCAGCTTGCATGCCTTCTTTAACAGAACGGCAGCCGGCGGAGTCTTTGTGATAAAGCTGAAACTTCTGTCAGCGTATACAGTGATGACAACCGGGATGATCAGGTCGCCCTGGTCAGCGGTTCTCGCGTTGAATTCCTTCGTAAACTGTACGATGTTTACTCCGTGCTGTCCAAGTGCGGGACCAACAGGCGGAGCCGGCGTAGCCTTTCCAGCCGGGATCTGCAGTTTAATATAACCTGTTACTTTCTTTGCCATAATTAGGCACCTCCTAAATATTGTGGTATTGTCGGGGATTTCCCTCCCACCAGCGCTCTCAGCATAAAAGCGCCGATTCCTGTTACATCTTCTTTACTTCCGTAAAGTTCAGCTCGACCGGAGTCTCGCGGCCAAACATTTCAACATTGATTGTAATGGTCTTCTTCGTCTCATTAATGGACTTGATGGCGCCGACCGTGTCTTTCCAGGCTCCTGAAATGACAACAACCATGTCGCCTACCTCATAATCCATCTGGACATCTTCACCCTTAAATCCAAGTCCCGCGATCTCCTCATCGGACAGCGGCACCGGCTTGGATCCGGGACCAACAAAACCTGTCACTCCACGTGTATTTCGTACAACGTACCAGGTGTCGTCATTCATAACCATATTGATGAGAACATATCCGGGGAACATCTTCTTGTCCGCCTTCTTCTCCACTCCGTTCTTCAGCTCCACTACGGGCAGCATCGGAACAGACACCTCCAGGATCTGATCCTGAAGGCCACGGTTCTCAATCGTCTTCTCAATATCGACCTTCACCTTGTTCTCGTAGCCTGAATAAGTATGGACCACGTACCAATGCGCTTCTGCCATATCTCTCACCCTCGCCTTATCCTAATATAACGTCGAGTCCCAGTCTGATGACCAGATCAAGGACCGTGATTACCGCGCCTAAAGCAATCGTGGATACCAGAACCGCGATGGTCTGCTTCGTCACAGTGTCTCTGGACGGCCATACGATCTTTCTGTATTCCGCCTTCATCCCTTTAACGAAGCTCTTCTTCCCAGCCTGCTCGTTTTTCGTTGTATCTCCCATAATTCACGTCCTTTACTAAAACAGGTTATCTGGTTTCCTTGTGTAAAGTATGTCTCTTACAGAATCTACACTACTTCTTCGTCTCCATCCGGTCCGGATGAGCCTTTTTGTCTTTGGTCATGTTGTAATTACGCTGCTTACATTCTGTACATGCCAGTGTGATTTTTGTACGCACAACTTCCACCTCCACGTATTTTTTGTTTTTGGGTCCTTCCTTTATTTTTGCGCATAAAAAAAAGACCTATTGCTTCCATTCGCCCGTCCACTATATCATAAATCTTCTTCGCCGTCAACTGTTTTGCCAGGGAAGAATGTTTTTTGCGGGTTCCGTCTGTATTCAGTATTCCCGGCCCCGGAAAATTCATACGCCTGCCCTGGGAAATTCAGATGCCGCGCAGAAGAAATTCAGACACCGCCCGGGGGAATCTCCGTCTCTCCGCTCTCTGCCAAACTCCAGCCAAAGCTGCCCGCTTCCCTGCTTCGTACCTGCCGGCAGCCGCCGCGCCCTGCGGCAGCTCCGCCCGGCCGGGGCCGCTCCCTCTGCGGCAGGCGATTGCTGACACCGGACTGGCCGGCCGCTCACTCCCAGCCCGCAGGCGGCTTTCCCGCCAGTCCCCGCTGCTCACTCCCAGCCCGCAGGCAGCTCTCCTGACGCCCCTCACGCTCACTCACGCCCCACAGGCACCGGCCCCGCCGTGATCTCCTGCCCGGGCGGAAAGATTCCGCTCTCGCCGGAAGCCGCAGAGATGATCGCGATCCGGCTGCCCTTTTTGGCCAGCCACAGGCTGCCGTCCCCGAGAAACGCCCCTCTGTCCGTCCAGCCGATCCGGCTCATGTCATCTCTCAGCTGCCGGATAAACTCCGGGCTGAAGACCTGGTCAAAGTAAGGCAGAAGCTCCTCCTCGTCCGACACCCGCACAGACGCAGACGGCGTCCTCACCTCCACCGGGTACTCGATCATGCTGACTGCCCGCTCCCTCTCGCCGGAAGCCGCGCACTCCGCGAACTGGCCGGCAAAATCCCGCACCGCGGCCTCATCCAGTCCCAGAACTTCCCGCATCCGCTCCGACTCTTCTTTTCTGCGCTTCCCATCAAACTTAAGAAACTGATCCACTGTCCCGTCGGCTCCGGCCTCGTCCGCCAGAAGAGCCGCCGTGACGTCGGCCGCAAATCCGCTCTCCGTTCCCAGATAAAGCTGCGCCCGCCGCCCGTTTTCATATTTGGACAGGGCCAGCACGTCCTCTTTTCCGTCTCCGTTCACATCCCGGAAAGCCACAGCCTCCGTTTTCAGAAACGCCCCGCAGCGCTCCTCCTCCCCAGCCGCCCAGGGAAACTCCGGAAAGCGGTAGATCAGCCGTCCTCCTCTGTCCAGGAAAAATTCCGCGCCGCCGGACGTGTCGGGATCTGCCGTGACAAATCTCACCCGCCCGAAATGATTGAGATCCGTGTCGAAGGACTGATCCTCCTCCACCGTGTAAGAATTCCCGCCCAGGATAATCTTCTCCCGGCTACCGCCGTACTCCGCCCCAGTCTCCCCTGTCTTCTCTCTGTTTTCACCGGAAGACCGGTCTGCCTCCTGTTCCTCTTCTCTCTCCTCCACTTCGGCGCTCTCCTCTTCCTTCTGTTCTTCTGCCTGTCCGTCTTCCACGGACACACCGCAGCCAGCCAGACACAAAAACAGGGCTGCCGCTGCTGCTGTATACTGAATCTTTCCCATAGCCGCTGCTCCTTCCAACTGATCTATGGCACCAGTATAGCAGACTGGGCCGCCCCTTTCTCTTTCATTTTCATTAACATTTTCTTACGCAGAACCGTCAGGATTCTTTCTTTTCCGCCTACCGGCCGCCGCCGATCTTGTAGCCCACGCCGCGGATCGTCTCGATGCAGTCCCCGGCCGGCCCCAGCTTCTGCCTGAGCGTCCGGATATGCACGTCCACCGTGCGGCTCTCTCCGTCAAACTCGTAGCCCCAGATCTCATCCAGCAGCTGTGCCCTGGTAAATACATTTCCCTGATGGCGGATCAGCACGCAGAGCACTTCAAACTCCTTCAGAGTCAGCGTTACCGGCTCATTCTTTACCTTCACCACATGCTTGGACGGGTTGACGTAGAGATCGCCGATCTGGTACTCTTCCGCCCGGTCCTCTTTCTCCGTCCGGCGCAGGACCGCCCGGATCCTGGAAATCAGCTCCATCATCCGAAACGGCTTTGCGATGTAGTCATCCGCTCCGCTGTCCAAACCAATCACCGTGTCATACTCTCCGTCCCGGGCTGTGAGCATGATCACCGGCAGCCTCTCCGTCTCGTGGGAGGCCCTCAGCTTTTTCAATATGGTCAGTCCGTCCTCCTCAGGCAGCATAATGTCCAAAAGGACCAGATCCGGCTTCTCCTTTTCCATCGCTTTCCAGAACTGGGAAGGCACCATAAATCCTTCCGCGTCCATTCCCTGGCTGTTCAGCGTGTAAGTCACCAGCTCCCGTATGCTCGCGTCATCCTCTACCACATAAATCATTCATATTCTCCCTTATATGATCCCCAGCTGCTCCATGGCCCAGGCCACTCCGTCCTCCTCCACCGTCTTTGTGATAAACGGGCGGAAACGCTCCAGCTCCGGGGCGTGGACGCCCATGGCGATCCGGTTCGGCGCAAAGGCAAACATGGCGACATCGTTGGTGCTGTCCCCGAACACATAAGCGCTCTCCAGGGGCAGACCGTACTCCTTCAGTACCCAGTCTATGGCAGTGGCCTTCGTGCAGTCCGCCGGAACGCACTCAAACATCCCGTCTCCCCGGTCCATGATATCCATGTCGGGAAGGCCGGCGAAAAAGCGTCCCAGATCGCTGTCATCCCCTGCCACAGCGCAGAACTTGTCAAACACGCAGTCCGGATCCTCCCAGCTTGCCATGAGTTCGCTGTATTTGCGCATCATGTTGGCCTTCACCTGGGCGATGCGGCTGCCGGTGCCTGAAATATTCTTCCGGAAGCAGATGCTTCCGGAAGCCTCCAGCCAGGCATCCATGCCGCAGTCCAGGATCAGTTTTCGGATCTCTCTTCCCCTCTCCACCGGGATGGAGCGATGAAAACGGCTCTCTCCGTGCACCACGATCTCCGTGCCGCAGCCGCACAGAAAACCGTCCGCCGGGACCTCCTTCTCCAGAAAATCCAGCTCGCATCTGGGGCGTCCGGAGTTGACAAACACCAGATGCCCCTTCTCCATAGCCCGCTTTAAGGCCCGGATGGAACTCTCCGGCACCTCATTCTTTGACTCGCTCACCAGCGTGCCGTCCACGTCAAAAAACAATGCTTTTCTGTCACTCATCATCTCGGAACACAATCTCCCCTGTCTTTTCGTCCATGCTGTCTATGATCGCCAGGGACTCAATACGGAGCCCTTCTCTGCGCAGCCGCTCTCCGCCGCCCTGGAACCCTTTCTCGATGATGATGCCGGCTCCCACCACATGGGCTCCGGACTCCCGGATCACCTCCAGCAGTCCGTCCATAGCCGCGCCGTTGGCCATAAAATCATCGATGATCAGCACCTTGTCCTCCGGTCCCAGGAATTTCTTCGATACAATGATATCAAATAATCTCCCGTGGGTATAAGACTGTACCTTGCTGGAATAAACCTCGCCGGCAATATTTTTGCTCTGACTCTTCTTTGCAAACACCACAGGAACGCCGAAGGACTGAGCCACGATGCAGGCGATCCCGATTCCGGACGCCTCAATGGTGAGGATTTTGTTGATCTCCTCCCCCTCAAAACGCTTCTTAAATTCCTTTCCAAACTCTGAGAACAGCTCAATATCCATCTGATGATTCAGAAAACTGTCCACCTTCAATACATTTCCAGGAAATACCTGTCCGTCCTTACGGATCCGATCCTTTAGCAGCTGCATTTTCCGCCTCCCGCTTTCTCTTATGATTTATTTATATACCGCGTTATCCTTTAAAAACTTCATGGCCGTCCAGTTGCGGGCAAAGCGCTCCGCGTCCGTCTCTCCGGCCAGATCGATCACGGAGTCAAAATCTTCCACTCCGTTGGCCTCCGCCACCGCCTGGCGCGCCTCGTCGCCGATCTCCAGGTTCTCCTGATCAAAGACTGCCTGCAGAACCAGCTCCAGCTTCACATTGTAATCGGCCTGATTGTGCATGGACTCCTCATAGGTTGCCTGGTCAACACCGAAAATGCTCAGATACTGATCCAGAGTCACTCCCTGGAGAGCCAGAAGATTCTCGTTCTGCTCTGTCAGGCGCTCATACTCCGCTTCCACGGAACTGTCGATGCCGGTAAACGTGGCGTTTGCCACCACCGCGTCAAACAGCTCGTTCTCCTCCTGGGTATCCGCCTGCTGAGCTTTGGCCTCTTCCAGCTGGCTCCTTAAGTCCGCCTCCCAGGCGTCCACGGTGTCAAAATCAGAGATTCTCTGCACGAACGCGTCATTTAACTCCGGCGTGTGGGATTCTTCCACCCGATTTACCGTCACGTCAAAGACCACATCCTCTCCCGCCAGGTCGGGATTATTCTGATAGGGATCCGGGAACGTCAGCTCCAGAGACAGTTCCTGTCCCTTCACCGCGCCCACCAGTCCGTCCTCAAATCCGTCGATAAAGCTGCCGGACCCCAGCACCAGATCGTAGCCCTCCGCTGTTCCTCCGTCAAAAGCAACTCCGTCGTGAAGTCCCACAAAGTCAATGTTCACCGTATCGCCGTTCTGGGCCGGACGGTCCACCTCCACCAGGTCTGGATTGGCCTCCAGACGGGAAGTGACGGCGTCCTGAACTTCTTCATCCGTCACCGTGCGGTCCGCTTTCTCGATCTCAACGCCCTTATACTGTCCCAGTTCCACCTGACCGGAGATCTCTGTGCTCTCCGCCGTCTCCTCCTGGGACGCTGTCTCCTCATTCTGTCCTTTTCCGCAGCCGGATGCCAGCACAAGCGCCGCCGCAATGCCGCAGGCGAGAATTTTCACATATCGTCTCATGATTTTCCTCCTGTATCTGCTCCTGCTCTCCGGCCTTCCGGAGAACATAAGTATATCCAGCTAGTTATACCATATTTGACCGGGCCGCGCAACCGGGCAGAACCTTACGATCCTCTTAATCAGCATTGTAAAATGCCTGAAACGCCAGAAATGTGTGGTACACATCCAGCTTGGATGCAAGCTCAAAAGGCGAGTGCATGGACAGGATCGGCACTCCCAGATCCACCACGTCCACGTTCAGGCCGGCCACAAACTGAGCAATGGTACCGCCGCCTCCCGCGTCCACGGCTCCCAGCTCTCCGGTCTGCCAGCAGACGCCTGCCTCGTCCATGATCCGAACCACTTTCGCCATCACCTCCGCGCTGGCGTCGTTGGAGGAAGATTTTCCTCTGGCTCCCGTGTATTTGGTCAGCACGCAGCCTTTTCCCACATAGCAGGAATTGCGCGTCTCGTACACTGAGGAAAACGTGGGATCATAGGCCGCGTTCACGTCGGAGGAGAGGCAGAGCGAGTGCTCCAGCACCTCTTTGTAGTCGGCCCCCTCCCGCTCCGCCAGCTTCTGTATATAGTGAAGGACATAGTCTGAATTCAGCCCCGTATTTCCCACAGAACCGATCTCCTCCTTGTCCGTCAGAATGGTCACAGTGGTGTGGACCGGATGCTTCGTCTCTATCTCCGCCCGGAGAGCCGTGTAGGCGCAGACTCTGTCGTCCTGGCCGTAGGCTCCCACCATTCCCCGGTCAAGGCCGATGTCCATTGCCCTGTAAGCCGGCACCATCTCGATTTCTGCCCGGATAAAATCTTTTTCCGTCATGCCGTAATACTCGTGCAGCAGAGCCAGCACTTTCAGCTTTACGGCCTCCTTCACATCCTTGGTATCCTCATAAGGAAGAGAGCCGATCACTACGTTTAACTCCTCCCCCTTGATCCCCTCAGAGAGCTTTCTCCCGTTCTGCTCAGAAGCCAGATGGGGCAGAAGGTCCGTCACGCAGAATCTGGGCTCGCCGTCCTTTTCACCCAGGGTGATCTCCGCCTTTGTGCCGTCCTCCAGGTACACCACTCCGTGCATGGAAAGAGGCACCGTGCTCCACTGGTACTTGCGGATTCCTCCGTAATAGTGGGTCTTTAAAAGAGCCAGCCCGTCCTTCTCATAGAGCGGATTGGGCTTTAAATCCAGTCTGGGGGAATCGATATGGGCGCCGTTTAAGCGCAGTCCGGCCGCCGCCGGCTCCGTTCCGAAGGTGGTGGCAATCAACGCCTTCCCCCGGTTGACCGCGTATACCTTGTCTCCCGGCCTGTAGGACGCCTTCCGGTCAAACGGCCGGTATCCGGCCGCCTCAAGCATTTCCGCTGCCCTGGCCACACACTCCCGCTCTGTCTTTCCCCTGTCCAAAAACTGTTTGTATTCCTCGCAGAACCGGCCGGCCGTCTCTATCTGCTCCGGATACCGCTCCGCAATATCCGGAAATTTCCACGCCAGCTTTTCCTGCAGTTCTTTTCCTGTCATCTCTTCATCCTCCCGTCTTCCCGCTGTCTTTTGTCCGTCCCGCCCGGCTTTTTCTGCCGGAAGGGAACCTTTTCCCTGTTTAAACACGGGGGACGCTGCCAAAGCAGCCTCCCCCGTCACGGCTTCTACGCCTGTCTGTTCTGTTCTCTGCTGACTTCGAGGATCCTCTCATTGAGAGAATACATCTTCGCGTCCAGCATATCTACCATGTCCGCGCAGGCTTTCAGCTCCTGCTGCAGGTTCTCGGGACCATCGCCCTCGAACTTGTAGTAAATCTTGTGCTCCAGACTGGCCCAGAAATCCATAGCCACCGTTCGGATCTGAATCTCCACCTTCGTCTCTACCATATCGCCGTTTAAGTAGATCGGGACCGTCACTACCATGTGATAGCTGCGGTAGCCGTTGGGTTTGGGCGTCTTGATGTAGTCCTTCACATAGAGCACTGTCACATCCCGCTGTCTGGAGATCATATCCGCCAGCAGATAAATATCCGTGCGGAAAGAGCAGATAATCCGGATCCCCGCAATATCGCTTAACTTCTCCACCATATTTTCGATCGTCACATCGTAGCCGTTCCTCTTTAACTTCTTCACGATGCTCTCCGGCGTCTTCAGCCGGGACTTCACATGCTCTATGGGATTGTAGTCATTGATCTGTACAAACTCGTTGTTTAAGATCTCGATCTTGGTGTTGATTTCCTTCAGCGCGGAATCATACAGGAACATAATGGATTTCCACTGGTCGATCTGACTGGACTCGCCCGGAATCTTCATTTGCCCGCCTCCTCTCACGCCTGTTCTGTCTTTCCTGCCTTACAGCTTGATATTCTTTAACAGGTCGCCCAAGCCGGTGGAAATGGTTCCGGTTTCCTTGTAGTTGAACACCTCGTGCTCTTCTCTGTTCGTCTCCTCGCTGATCAGAGCCTTCATGCTCAGGCCGATCTTTCCGTTGTCTGTGGAAATGACCTTTGCCTTGACCTCCTGGCCTTCCTTGAGCACCACGCCCGGATGCTTGATCCTCTGCGTGCTGATCTGGGACACATGCACCAGACCAGAGATGCCGTCCTCCAGCTCCACGAAAGCTCCGTAGGGCTGCAGGCTCTCCACCTTTCCGGTCACCACATCGCCCACATGGTACTGGGCCAGCTTCTGCTTTCTGTCCTCGTCTCTCTTCGCCTTCTCAACCTCGCGGCCGGAAAGCACCAGTCTCTTCTTCTCCGGATCCACGGTGATCACCATCACATCCAGGTGCTTGCCCACCATGTCATCCAGCTTCTCCACATAGTGAGTGGAAATATGGGAAGCGGGGATAAATGCTCTCACATCATCCACAAACGTCACCAGACCGCCCTTCACGGCTTCTTTCACCTTGACGTTCAGCACGGTCTTCTCTTCCATCATCTGAGCAAAATTCTGCCATTTCTCCGCGGCCGGATCTTCCTCCGCCTCGTAGACAGGCTGTTTTCCCTCAAGCGTCTTGTAGGATTCTTCCAGCTCTGCTGCATAATCATCCATTGTCTCCGCAGGCTCTGCAGCCTCCGCAGCCTCTAATGCTTCGTTCTTCATTTCTTCACTCATAACGCGTCACCCTTTCGTGTTATATTATCTAATATCTAAATCTACCATATCTCACCCGATTTTTCTATAGTTTTTGATGTTTTTTTGTGGTATAATGAGCCCTGCAGAGCTCCGTGCCTGCACAGGGAGCTCCATAAAGCGAATGTCTTCATCAAGCCCAGAGGCGAGATGGATAATGAACATTTCTTTTAAATACGAAAGGATTCGACTGACATGAATGATATCATGGATCTTCATACCCATACAACCGCCAGCGGCCACGCCTACAGCACCCTGTCGGAGATGATCCGTGCCGCGGCCGACCGGAAACTGGCCCTTTACGGCTGTTCCGACCACGGCCCCAAAATGGCCGGGACCACCCATCCTTCCTATTTTATCAACTTCCGGGTGATCCCCAGAGTCCGCTTCGGCGTGCACGTTCTCATGGGAGCGGAGCTAAACATTATGGACACCGACGGCCGGGTCGATCTGCCGCCGTCCACTCTGGCCAAGCTGGATTACACCATCGCCAGCCTGCACATCCCCTGTTTCACTCCAGGAACCCCGGAGGAGAACACGAAAGCCTATTTAAATGCCATGAAAAACCCGAAGGTGACGATCATCGGCCATCCGGACGACAGCCGCTACCCCATAGATTATGAAACTTTCGCCAAAGCCGCCAAATCCTGGGGCAAACTGGTGGAAGTCAACAGTTCTTCCCTGGCTCCGGGCAGCGCCCGGAAAGGAGCAGCGGAAAATTATGCGGTCCTGTTAAAATACTGCAGGCAGTACCAGGTTCCCGTCATCATCGGGAGCGACGCCCACTTTGAAAGCGATGTGGGCAACCACCGCTTCGCCTGGGAGCTTTTAGAGCGGGAGAAATTCCCCGCCGAGCTTATCGTCAACACTTCAGCAGAGAAACTAAAGCCCTATATTCCCGTACTGTCGGAGCTGTTTCCGGAGGAATGATATGATCAATTTCCTTAATTTAGAGTACTTTGTGGTGGCCGCGGAAGAATTGAACTTCACCAAAGCCGCCAGGCGCCTGTTTATTTCTCAGCAGTCTTTAAGCACCCATATCGCTCACATGGAAAAGGAGTTCGGCGTCGCCCTGTTCAACCGGACCACGCCCCTGACCCTGACCTATGCCGGCCAGCGCCTTCTGGTGCGGGCCAGACGGCTTCTGACCTACAAGGATGAGACGTACCACGAGCTGGCCGACATCAAGGATTTTACCGTCGGACAGCTCTCCATCGGCCTCTCCCACACCAGAGGACGGGTGATTCTTCCCCATGTGCTCCCCGCATACCGCAGCCGTTTTCCAAACATTGAGTTAAATATCCTGGAGGGAAATACTTCCCAGCTGGAGGCAGCCCTTCTCCACGGCGACGTGGACCTGGTCATCGGCATGCAGCCGTTCCGGGTGGAAAATATCGAGACAGTGCCCATCTGCGCCGAGGAAGTTCTCTTGGTCGTGTCGGACGCCACCCTGAAAAATACCTTCGGCAGCCAGGCAGACCAGATCCGGGAGGCTCTCAGGAAAAATGCCGACCTGACTCTTCTTCAGGACTGCCCCTTTATCCTGTTAAAAAAGGGAAACCGGGTGCGCACCATCGCGGACGAGCTGTTCCAGGAAGCGCAGATTTCTCCCAACGTGCTGCTGGAGATGGAAAATATCGAGACGGTGCTGGCTCTGGCCGCCGAGGGAATGGGAATCACCTTCTACCCGGAAATGTTTGCCGCAAACCGGGCCACCCTGTCCGGCGCCGGCGACATCTGGCATTCTCTCAGCCTGTATTCCCTGAAAAATCCCATCACCCACGGCACTCTGGCCATCGGGTACCACAAAGGGCATTATATGTCCCGGGCCACGGAAGAATTCATCCGAACCGCCAAAGAAATGATATAGTACCGATTGACATTCTTCTCTCTGTAGGATAAAATAAAAGAAACAATAATTATTACTATTATCTTACAGAAAGGAGGATGCCATGAAGCAGTTAAAATACAGCCGTCAGAGAGAATGTATCAAGTCCTGCCTGGCGGCCCGGCGCGATCATCCCACGGCCGACGCCATCTACGCGTCCATCCGCGAGGAATTTCCCAATATCAGCCTGGGAACAGTGTACCGCAATCTGAATCTGCTGGTAGATCTGGGCGAGATCCGGAAACTGCACTGCGGGGACGGCGCCGATCATTTTGACGCTGACACCAGCCCCCACTATCACTTTATGTGCCGGGAATGCGGCTGTATCGAAGATCTTCCCATGGAGATTTCTCAGGAGACAAACCAGCTGGCTCAGAAATATACGGACGGAAAAATCGAATCCCACATTACTTATTTTTACGGTATCTGCGGGAACTGCCTGAAGAAAAAATCTTCCTGAAAAATTTTCTGAAAACGCTTGACAAGCTGATACAGATGTGCTAAATTAATATCAGTAATTATTACTATTATTACTGAAGGTCACTAAATAAATTTCACTATAAAAAGGAGATTAGAAGTATGAAGAAATGGGTTTGTACAGTATGTGGTTATGTTCATGAGGGTGAGACTGCTCCGGAATTCTGCCCGGTATGCAAGGCTCCGGCTGATAAGTTCAAACTGCAGGAGGGCGAGAAGACCTGGGCTGCTGAGCACGTAGTAGGCGTTGCACAGGGCGCTCCCGAGGATATCATGGCTGATTTAAGAGCAAACTTCGAGGGCGAGTGCTCTGAGGTTGGTATGTATCTGGCAATGGCAAGAGTTGCTCACAGAGAGGGATATCCGGAGATCGGATTATACTGGGAGAAGGCCGCTTACGAGGAGGCTGAGCACGCAGCGAAGTTCGCAGAGCTTCTGGGCGAGGTTGTTACCGACAGCACCAAGAAGAACCTGGAGATGCGTGTAGACGCTGAGAACGGCGCAACCGCAGGCAAATTCGATCTGGCTAAGAGAGCAAAGGCTCTGAACCTTGACGCAATCCATGACACCGTTCATGAGATGGCTCGTGACGAGGCCAGACACGGCAAGGCATTCGAGGGTCTGTTAAAGAGATACTTTGGCTAATCTGCAGGCTATGCAGAGCTGAAAAAATCAATGATTTTAGAGGGTGGGCAGGTGGCCTGCCCTCTTTTTTTCATGCACTTTTTAAGTGGAAAGTGCAACTGGATGTGCAACTTTCTACCGTCCACACTTATTTTTGACTTTCACATGTGCAACTCACAAGAATTACATCTATATCAAGCGTTTTTAACGCCTAATACCATATTTTCAAGAGAAAACAACAACTTTTGAAAACTTTTCAGGTCTTTTCCTCTATTATTAAGGACTTTCTCCAACTTTTCAAGAAAAATCATCAAAAACTGTTGCTTATCTGTGTAGAAACAGCCATTTGAGGGCTGTTTTTTCTTTATATCCATACTGCTGTGAGCAGGTCAGAATGAAACATGTACACGAAGCACTATCCTGATGGAGCTGACGGGATTATACCTTTCGCCTTCTTATTCTTCCCAATCTGCATACTCTCTGCAATAGAGACGATAAAACAAAAACAGAACCGAACTGAAAAACTCCGATGTTTTCTGCCCGATTCTGTTTTCCTTTCCGATTGATACGGCACTCTCCGGCTAAAAAGTAAAGCGATCCGCCAAAATCAAAAAAGAGATCCCGAAAGTATTTTTTCTACTGGGTCAAAGCTGCCTCATAGACTTCCTTAAAGTTAGAAGGCATAATCGTGAATAAATATGATTCCACCGTTCTCTCGTCATTTACAACCAAAAATGATACGTTACCTTCTCCTTCCATGGCTGCCAGCACTTCGTCAACATAGGCATCATCAATGAAAATTCGATCACCGCCGCAGTAAAGTGTGCCTGTCAGATTATGGTCTGTTCCATCTGCCGTTCTCATCGTAATAGTATATGTATCATCATACATCGAAGAAGAATTCTTAACTAAAGTCCGATTATATTCATAAAGGAATATGCTGATATCTTTTTCAAAATCAACAGTGACTTGTACCGCCAGATTGGCATCTGTTACCGCACTGTTGCTGAAAGTTCCAGGGAAATATTTCTCAGTACAGATATACCACTGATCTGTTGGCTGATTAAAGTCATCTACATAAAAATTCTTGGACCAGAGTCCCTCTGCCGCTGCTTCGGTTTCTGCCGTCTCCGCAGACTGTTCTCCAGATTCAGAAGCGCCTTCGCTCTCTCCTGCTCCCTGCCCATTTCCCAGTGCCTCTGGAATTGAAAAGCTCACCTCCAAAGACTGATTGCCTGTTTCCATCTCCTCTAAACCGCTGAAATCTCCTTCCAGATTGTACAATTCATCCAGAGATTCCAGCGCTGTATGCTCCGGTTTTGTATCTCTGGCAACCCGGAAACTGTAACTTGCGGATTTGCCCGGTGCCGGGCTGATACTGCCGTCCTGCATGGATACAAACAATTCTTCTCCATCCAGATAAAAGCCGTCCGGATTCAGGAAAATCTCATGATCCGTTTTATTAGTTGCCTTGATTGTGATAGACTTTTCATTTTGTTTTCCTTCACTCCAATTAACATCTTCCGCGTAAAAATTAACCAGCTCAAGTTTTAAGACATCGTTGTCCGCAAGCGTCACATTTTCAAATGAAATAATGTTCTCGTCTTCTTCCTCCGTTTCTGATTCTGTTTCTGCCTCTGTCTCAGCTGCCGCCTCCTGTGTTGTTTCTGAAAGCGCTGATGATTTCTGGCTTCCGCAGGCCGTCAAAGACATCATTACTGCCGCTGTCGCCGCTGCAACAAAAATTTTTTTCATATGATTTTTTCCTCCTCCTTCTTTTGTCAGATTTCCATATCTCAACAGATTTGAAAACCTTCTGCGTATTAATCATATGAAATTTTCCGCGAGTGCACAATGCGCCGGCTGCATAGTATCAGTCTGTTCATAATGCTCAATTCCCCCGTTCTTCCTTGCATTTTTTCAGGCATTATGTTAAACTGAAACTGTTTCAAGACATGAGGTTTATGAAAAGGGGAACAGTTTATCATCTGTCTCGAATCAAATATTCCGCGGCGGCCGCCAGATGGAGATGCCTGTATGGCCGCCTGTCCCGCTGCCCGCGGAAATAAAATGAAGGAGGTATTTCATGTCCAAGTACGCAGGAACAAAAACAGAACAGAATCTGTTGGACGCATTCGCCGGCGAATCTCAGGCGAGAAACAAGTATACATACTACGCATCCGCTGCCAAGAAGGCCGGATACGAGCAGCTGGCTGCTCTTTATCTGGAGACTGCGGATCAGGAGAAGGAACATGCGAAAATGTGGTTCAAAGAGATCCACGGCATCGGCGACATCGCAGAAAATCTGGAGGACGCCGCGGCTGGCGAGAACTACGAGTGGACCGACATGTATGCCCGCATGGCCAGAGAGGCCAGGGAGGAAGGCTTTGAGGAGCTGGCTGTGAAATTTGAGCTGGTTGCCAAAGTTGAGGCTGCCCATGAAAAACGCTACTTAAAGCTCTTAGACAGCTACAAGAATGACAAGACCTTCAAGGGCGACGCTCCTCTCGGCTGGAAATGCCGCAACTGCGGATACATCCACGAGGGACCGGAAGCTCCGGAAGTATGTCCCTGCTGCAATCATCCGAAGGCTTACTTCGAGAGAAAAGTGGAGAATTATTGATCCCGTCAGATGAGGATTCTCTTAAGACAATAAGCGGGCGGACGCCCGGCGCCGTACATCCATAGGATCGAAAGCGCCGGGGCGTCCGCCCCTTCTTTTTCTGCTTTTTTCCAGTTCTGCGAAAATCTTCTGTTCCCGCCGTATCTATTCTTCTCTCTCCCAGTCCATCGCCCGTTTTACTGCTTTCTTCCAGCCTTTCTTCAGCTTTTCCCGCTTTTCTTCATTCATATTCGGGGTGAAGACTCTGTCCAGGGCCCAGTTTTTCTTCACATCCTCTTTTCCGCTCCAGTAACCCGCGGCAATTCCCGCCAGATAGGCTGCTCCCATGGCCGTCGTCTCGATGCAGGCCGGGCGCACCACGGAAGAATCCAGAATGTCCGCCTGGAACTGCATGAGGAAATTGTTGGCGCTGGCGCCGCCGTCCACCTGCAGGGACTTTAAGGAAATACCGGAATCCTGCTCCATGGCCTCGATCAGCTCCCAGGTCTGGTAAGCCATGGATTCCACCGTAGCCCGGACCAGATGATTTTTCCCCGCTCCTCTGGTCAGGCCCAGGATCGCTCCTCTGGCGTACTGGTCCCAGTTGGGGGCCGCCAGTCCGGTGAACGCGGGAACCACATAGGTCCCGGCCGTGTCCTCCACCGCATTGCAGCAGGCTTCCGATTCCGCTGAAGTGCGGATCAGGCCCAGCTCATCTCTCAGCCACTGGATGGCCGCGCCGGCTACAAACACGCTGCCTTCCAGAGCGTACTCCCGCTCTTCCCCCACAGACGCCGCCACCGTTGTGAGCAGTCCGTGCTCTGAGGAGATGGCATTTTCCCCTGTGTTCATCAGCAGAAAACAGCCGGTCCCGTAAGTATTTTTCACCTCTCCCGGCTCAAAGCAGCATTGGCCGAACAATGCCGCCTGCTGGTCTCCCGCCGCGCCGGCGATAGGGATAGCCCCTCCGGCCACCTCCGGTGACGTGCATCCGTAGATGCAGCTGCTGGGCTTCACCTCCGGGAGCATGGCCTCCGGGATCTGAAAATAGTTTAAAAGCTCCCGGTCCCATTCCATGGTGTGGATGTTAAAAAGCATGGTGCGGGAGGCGTTGGTGCGGTCGGTCACATGCACCGCTCCCTTTGTCAGGTTCCAGATCAGCCAGGAATCCACCGTGCCGAACAAAAGCTCCCCATTCTCTGCCCTCTCTCTGGCTCCGGGCACGTTGTCCAAGATCCACTGGATCTTTGTGGCTGAAAAATAGGCGTCAGGGATCAGCCCTGTTTTCCTGCGCACGGTCTCTCCGAATCCGTCCTGATTCAGCCGGTCGATCCGGTCCGCTGTGCGGCGGCACTGCCAGACGATGGCATTGTACACCGGGAGTCCCGTCTTTTTGTCCCACACAATGGTCGTCTCTCTCTGATTGGTGATGCCGATGGCCGCTATGTTTTCCGCCGTGGCGCCGATCTTTCCCATGGCCTCCGCCATCACGCTGAACTGAGCCGCCCAGATCTCCATCGGATCGTGCTCCACCCAGCCGGGCCTGGGATAGATCTGCGGAAATTCCTTCTGCGCCATGCTGCAGATCTTCCCCTCATGGTCAAATAAAATACACCTGGAGCTGGTCGTCCCCTGATCCAGGGCAATCACGTACTGTTTCATGTAAATCCCTCCCATTTTTCTTCTGCCTGAGCGTCCAGCAGCGGACGTTCTACAGCTGTTCCCGCAAATTTTTAATGTTTTTCTCGATCTCACTCATGACTTCAAGAAAAGCTTTATCCCCTTTTCCCGTTGGATCCTCCAGTCCCCAGTCCAGCACTTTTTTCCCGGGAACGGCAGGACAGGCCGCATTGCAGCCCATGGAAATATAAAGATCCGCCTCCGGAATATCCGAAAACAGTTTGGAATACTGGTCCCTCTCCATATCAATCCCGTACTCCCGCTTCATCAGTCTCACAGCGTCCTGATTGATCTGAGGCTTCACCTCTGTTCCCGCGGAAAAGCAGTCGCAGAAATCCGACAGATACTGTTTCCCAAGGGCCTCCGCAATCTGGCTTCTGCAGGAGTTGTGGACGCAGATAAACGCGATCTTCGGCCTTTTTTTGCAGAACGGGCACCGCTTTCCGATGCACTGGTTATTCTGGCCGCTGTAGGCGCAGCGGATCTTCGGCCGCTCCATGGAAATCCCCAGATATTCTTCCGCAAAATCCACCGCCTCGAGAATAGAGAGATAAGAATCCCTCTTGCAGCAGCGGGGACCTTCCACCTCGCCGATGGCTCCCAGAGCTCTGGACGTCATTTTGTGGGACAGCCCGAAATTTTCCTCCCCCAGAGGAGTCGATCCTGTCGCAATCGAGACAAACATTCCTGTGCTGATTCCCGCCCCGCAGGCGCCCCAGAACCCGCAGGCGCCGCCCGGGACCTGGCGGCCTCTGCTGTTCATCTCCGCCAGCGCTTTTTTCAGATCCAGCTTTCCGCCGGCATTCCGGTACGCTGTCAGAAGAGCCATCCCCACCATTATGTGATGCTCCGGCCCGTGCATGTGGCAGAACGGCATGGCCATCATCCGGTTCAGGATCACCGCCGGATTTTTCGAGGTTTCTCTCAGACAGAGCCCGGCCAGCCTGTCCGTCCCCTGCATATGGCACTCACTGCAGACGTAATGTCCATTGACGCACCTGGTCCTGCTCCTCTCTTTTTTGCGGCAGAGCTCACACTCCATTTCCACATCCTCATCCAGATATTCCAGAGGCGCTCCGCAGATCAGACATTCTTCATTCATATTTCTCACCATCATCCTTTTTTCTAACCCAATTATAACAAAGTCTCCCCGGCCCTTCAATCGGAATGGGGAGAAGAAAAAAGGATGCCCCCGCCGTGGATGGAAATTCGCGGCCGGGACATCCCAGAATGATCTTTAATTTTATTTCATACTTTCCCGGATCGTCTTCACCGCCTGAATGATCAGGGTAGGAACAACGGCAAAGATCACGATGGTAAGCAGCTGACGGATGGACAGATCCGCCACGGAAAACAGGCTCTGCAGGCCGGGAACAAACAGCACCGCCGCCAGAAGGACCACACCGGCCTCGAAGGCCATAATGCTCCAAGGATTGCTGCGCAGTCCCAGACGGATGATGGAATGTTTGCTTCTGCAGTTAAAGCCGTGGAACAGTCTGGCGAGAGTCAGAGTGGCAAAGGCCATGGTGCTGGCCACTGCCTGATTTCCGGGCGCCCCCATAAATCCAGGCTTATAGAGTCCTGTGTAGTAGGAGAGCATAGTGCACACGGCGATAATGGCTCCCTGCACGCCGATGTCCGTCAGGAATTCTCTGGTGAGAATGCCTTCCTTCGGATCTCTGGGCGGCTGCTCCAAAAGGCCCGCCTCCGCCGGCTCCATACCGATGGCAATGGCCGGAAGAGAGTCTGTCAGCAGGTTGATGAACAGCAGGTGAACCGGGGCAAACGGCACCGGAAGTCCCATGAGTGAGGTGTAGAGCACGCTCAGGATTCCCGCCATATTTCCGGAGAGCAGGAATTTGATGGAGTTTTTAATATTCCGGTACACATTCCGGCCGTTGGCCACTGCCTTGATGATGGTGGCAAAATTGTCGTCCGCCAGGATCATGGCCGCCGCATCCTTGGAAACCTCCGTGCCGGTGATTCCCATGGCCACGCCGATGTCCGCTTTCTTTAAGGCCGGCGCATCGTTGACGCCGTCTCCCGTCATGGCCACAATGCGGCCTTTATTCTGCCATGCCTCCACAATCCGGATCTTGTGCTCCGGGGAAACTCTGGCGTAGACGGAAATGTGCTCCAGTTTCTCGGAGAGCTCTTTGTCGTCCATCTGATCCAGCTCCAGGCCCTCAACTGCCAGATCGCCCTCGTCCAGGATTCCGATCTTCTTCGCGATCGCTGACGCGGTCACTTTGTGGTCGCCGGTGATCATCACCGGCTTGATTCCCGCTTTTTTCGCATTGAGAACGGCTGTTCTCGACTCCGGGCGGGGCGGGTCCATCATGGCCGTCAGACCGATAAAGGTGTAGTCTTCCTCACTGTCCAGCGTGAGCGCTTCCCCTTCTTTCATTTCCCGGAAGGCGAAGGCCAGCACCCGCAGGCCCTGTTTGGAAAATTCCATGTTCTGGGACACGATCTTCTGGCGGTCAGATTCCAGCACCGGCCGGATTCCGGAGGAGGTCATGATCTTCGTGATCCTGGGCAGCAGCACGTCCACAGCTCCCTTGGTCAGCAGAGTATCCTTTCCGAAAATCATGTGGCGGGTACTCATCAGCTTCCGGTCAGAATCAAAGGGGATCTCTCCCGTTCTGGGCAGCTCGCCCCGGACCACAGTTTCGTCGATCCCGGCTTTCCGTCCCATCTCGATCAGGGCAAACTCTGTGGGATCGCCGATCATTTTTCCATCGGTGAACGCAGCGTCATTTGCCAGAAGAGCCGCATATAACAGATACTGGGACACTTCTCCGCGGTTTTTCAGATCGTCTGAGGACCACAGCTTATCGTCCATATAGATCTGCTGCACGGTCATTTTATTCTGAGTCAGGGTTCCTGTCTTGTCCGAGCAGATGACGGACACGCAGCCCAGGCTCTCCACCGCCTTCAGATCCTTGATAATGGCGTGCTCAGCGGCCATTTTCTGTGTTCCCATGGCCTGCACAATGGTGACGATGGATCCCAGGGCCTCAGGAATGGCCGCCACAGCCAGAGCCACGGCAAACATCAGGGAATCCAGCACCGGCATTCTGCGGTACAGGCTCAGGAGAAATACCAGGGCGGAGATCACCATGATCACCGCTGCCAGCTTGCTGCTGAACTGATCCAGGCTCACCTGCAGAGGCGTTTTCTTCTCCTTCGTCGCGTTCATCAGGGAGGCGATCTTGCCGATCTCTGTGTTCATTCCCGTTCCCGTCACCAGAACCACGCCGCGGCCCAGCGTTACCAGAGAGCTGGAAAATACCATGTTGACCTGATCGGCTAACGCCACCTTATCCTCATTTAACTGCACCGCCTTCTTATCCACGTTGGTGGACTCGCCGGTGAGAGAGCTTTCATTTACCTGCAGGGAATAGCTCTCCAGCACACGGCCGTCCGCCACCACCAGATCTCCGGCTTCCAGCAGAAGAATGTCTCCGGGAACGACATCCCTGGAATCCACCTCCATCTTTTTTCCGTCCCGCATCACCCTCGCAATGGGGGAGGAAAGGGATTTTAAGCTGTCCAGGGATTTCTCAGCCTTCTCATGCTGGATGGTTCCCAGGATCGCGTTCATGATGATGACGGCGAAAATTACCACCGTGCTCTCCACGTTTCCGGACACCATGGAAATCAGGGCTGCCACGATCAGGATGATCACCAGGAGGTCTTTAAACTGTTCCAGGAACACCTGAAACGCGCTTTTCTTCTTCGCCTCCTGAAGAGCGTTCGCACCGTGCTCCCGCAGCCTGTCCTGCGCCTGCGCTTCGGTCAGTCCCTCCTTCCCCACCTGCTGAGACTGCAGCGCTTCGTCTTCCGACATTTGATACCATGCTCTCATCGCCTAACTCTCCTCTCTATTCTTTATATGGTATGAACGAAAAAAGACTTTTCATGCGTAAATTGTACAAACTTCCTTGTACACGCCACGCATGAAAAGTCTTGTAATCCCAACAGAATCAGGATATGCCCCACCAGGCCAACCGGCCGCGCATGTTGACGAGGCATTTAAACTACTCCCTTTTCGTATTCGGTTTTCGTTTCGTAAGACAGTATATGCAATTTCCGGCGGAATTGCAAGCCCTTTTTTCAATTTTTACAGAACTTTTATTTTCGGCGGGCAAAGAGGCGGGCCGGCTGGCCCGGGTGCCCTTCCGGCGGGGCGGCAGGCATTTTTCCGCCTCTTGTTTTTTGACAGAAGATGGGCTATACTGTCACTTATAAAATGTTCCGGCCGCTCACGGCGGCCCGCATGTTCAGAAGAGGAGAATGCCCTATGGAGAAAATCACCAGCTTTACCATTGACCACTTAAGACTGCTCCCCGGCGTGTACGTGTCCAGAAAGGACCCGGCAGGCGGCGCAGTGATCACCACCTTTGATCTGCGCATGACCCGCCCCAACAATGAGCCGGTCATGAATACGGCGGAAATGCACGCCATTGAACATCTGGGAGCCACCTTCCTGCGCAATCACCCGGTTTATGGCAGTAAAGTCATCTATTTCGGCCCCATGGGCTGCCGCACCGGCTTCTACCTGCTGCTCTGCGGTGATTTCGAGTCTGTGGACATTGTGCCCCTGATGGTGGAAATGTTTGAGTTTATCCGGGACTTTGAAGGAGAAATCCCCGGCGCCCAGCCGAAGGACTGCGGCAATTATCTGGATATGAACCTTCCCATGGCAAAATATCTTGCCAGAAAGTATCTGGACGAGGTGCTTTACGATATTGACGATGAGCGCCTGGTCTACCCGGAGTAAGGGGGATCACAGAAAAGGGACTGCGAAAAATGAGAAATCATCTTTTCACAGTCCCTTTTTTCGGATCTATACTGCTTTCTTTTCAGGACCCACGCTCAGACTGCAGGGGCAGTTTCCTTTTCCGCTGTCAGTCCCGTTTTCTTTTCTGCTGTTGATCCCGCTTCCTTTCCTTCCGCAGATTTCACTTTCTTCTCTTCTGCAGACTCTGCTTTCTTTTCTTCAGCGGGCTCCGCCTTCTTTTGCGCAGCTTCGGCAGCAGCTTTCACCGCTGCCGCCTTTTCTTTTTTCCCTTCTGCCGCGGATTTTTTCTTTCCGCCGGAAGGTTTCTCTTTCTTTTCTGTTTCGGTTTCCGGCATTTTCTTTCCCACCAGCACCACGATGCTCCTGGGCGCCGCCATAAAGCGCTTCTGGTCTTTTACAGCCTTCTCTTCGCCCTCGGAATAGAATCCGTTGGCGCCGGCGTCGTCAGAATTGACCGCTACCAGCCATTTCCGGTCCTTTGGAAGATGGGGAAGGGCAAACTCATGAGGCTCCCAGTGCATATTGTAGATCACATAGAAGAAGTCGTCTGCGGTCCCGTCCGGCTTCAGACCGTACTCTCCGCAGTAGAGCACGCCCAGCTGCCGCCTGAAATTCTCAAACTCCGGGCACCATGCCTTCACTCCATGGAAGGAAACATCCGGATAGCCGCACACTTTATAGTCCATCACCTTCGGCTCCCCGCTCATGTGGAACATGGGATGGGCTTTCCGGAATCCAATGAGGAACTTCACAAAATCGTGAATGTCGCTGTTGGTCTTTAACAGGTTCCAGTTGAGCCATGAGGTCTCATTGTCCTGGCAGTAGGCATTGTTGTTGCCGCCCTGGGAATTGCCGAATTCATCTCCCGCCATCAGAAGAGGCGTTCCCTGGCTCAAAAATACCAGCAGCAGGGCATTGCGGATCTGCTTTTTCCGCATTTCCAGAACTTTTTTCTTTCTCGTCGGGCCTTCCACCCCGCAGTTCCAGCTGTAGTTGCTGTCCGTGCCGTCGCGGCCATTCTCCCCGTTGGCCTCATTGTGCTTCCGGTCATAGGAAACCATGTCCATCAGGGTAAAACCGTTGGTGGAGGCGATGTAATTTATGGCGGCGCTGTCCTTCGGATTCCTCTTTAAGCGGAAGACCAGCTGGTTGATCTGACCTTCGTCTCCCTTTAACAGCCGGCGGCTGTCCTCCAGAAATCCGTCGTTATACTCGCCCAGATGTCTGACGCGGCCTCCGTCCACCCCATCCCAGGAGAGGGCGATGAGCTTTGTCCTGCTTAAAAACGGATCTTCTCCAATGAGCTTTAAAGGCGCGTTTCCCACCAGATGGACGCCGTCCACATGGTAGTGCTCCACCCAGCTGCGCACCGCGTCCAGAGCAAACACAGGGCTCTCTGCGCCGGTAAAATAAAGCTCCACGATAATCTCCAGTCCCGCCTTATGAAGGGACTTCACCAGTTCTTTAAACTCCTTAACCGGATGTTTCTCCCTGCCGGAGCTGTAGGACGCCTTCGGTGCAAACACACAGCTTTTGCCATACCCCCAGTAATTGAGCTTTCCCGTGGGCTCCTCTCTCACATAAGGATGTTTTCCGGCGCCCTCCGGCACCATCACTTCTTCAAACTCCACAGGAGGCAGAAGCTCCACCGCTGTGACCCCCAGATCTTTCAGATAGGGAATCTTCTCCGCAATAGCTGAAAACGTGCCGTGTTCTTCCGTTCCCGAAGAAGAATGCTTGGTAAAGCCCCGCACATGAAGCCGATAAATCACTGTATCTTCATATGGAATCTCCAGGGGTCTGTCCCCTTCCCAGTCAAATTCTTCCTGCTCCAGAGGAGTCTTAAGGGGCTTTTTCACCTGTGTCAGACTGCCCCATTTGTCTCTGCCGTCAAACGACAGGCCGTAGGGATCCGCCTGGAGCGTTCCGTCCGCCTCGTAGGCGTACTCCAGTCCCTGAAAATCTCCGCCGGTGAGGGTCATGTTCCACACGTCACCCGTCTTGTCCTCCTCGCGGAAGAAAATCTTCTGCACCGGTTTTTCCCTGCCCGCCCGGTAAAGCACCAGCGCGCAGCTTTCCTTCCCGGCTGTGGTGGCGAAGTGATAGCCTCCCCTGACCTTTACGGCCCCCAGCGGGTACCATTTTTTATTTTCTGATATATAAAAATCTCCCATGTTTCCTCCTAAGACTGCTGCGCCGCAATCTTCTCCGCCAGATCGCTCAGATACATCCAGCGGTCCATTTTTTGTCCGGAACTGTGTCCTTTATCATTTAACATTATAAGGGATATCTTTGAAATTTTCCATTGTTTTTCATTGTGCCGCCGCGGCTGCTCACCCGTTCCAAGAAAGCATCTTCCGCGCTGTCTGAAGCCATTTTTTCCTGCTATCCGAAGCTGCTTTTCCCTTCTTGACATATTTTCACGCACCGCATATAATAATATCATCAGGCGGGCAACATCGTGTGCCTGTCCAAGCGTTGAAGCATGACAGCGTACCGGAAAGCCTTGTTATGCGGAGCTTTCAGTAGGGGTTAAGCAGCAACCTCAAACCGGGGTAGGCTTTGCCGAAAGAAAATGCTTAAAACCGTCTTGCATCAAATGCAGGGCGGTTTTTTATTTAACAGGGGACTTCATTTCCTGCTATAAAAGCCTTCGGCCGTTGCCGCTTACGATAAAGCCGGCGGCCGCTGCCGAACCTGCCCAGGCCGTCATTTCATTCAACGGCCGGCAATGCCAGGAAGCTGTCCGCGGCGTTTTCTGCGGACGGAGAAGAACTTTCCCTATCTGATCCCACATCTTTTACTCATATCTTTCAGGAGAAATCAATATGAAACAGCAGACATCTGACCCCCTCAGACATGCAGCCGAACACTTCTGTTCCCTTTTCGATGTTCAATACCATATCATCATCGGACGCAAAGGAAAATCTGCAGACCTTACTATCGAATTTAACCCCATTGACTTTCATCATCTCATGGGGCTGGGCAAGCTGAAGGACCTGCGAATCGCAGTCCAAAACCGCGAAAGCGTCTTCCGGGGAATTCTGAATGGAACTATTACCTATTCTTCCATATCCTGCAGCCGCTACATAGGACTGATTGAAAACCGATTTGTCCCTCTTTCCTGTATAGAGCAGATTTTAGATGATAACCGGCTGATTTTCCGCTACAGCCAAAAAAGGAACCTGTTCTCCTCGATCGAAGCAGACTACCTTCTGTCCACTTCTTTTTTGGGAAACGATGTTTACATCTTCATTGAAGAAAAAGAAATTGACGGACTGTTTTTCTGCCGTTCTTTCTTCCCGAAAGAGATGAAGGACTATACACTTGGACAGCCCAGATATACCATGCTTTTCAAAGAAAAAATCATGGTCAGCTCCGGAACCAGGATAATCCAGTTTGACCGTCTCACCCCCAAATTCCAGCCATAATCTCGAATCTCATGGTTCCGGACACAGACTGGAGAAGACATCTTTCCGTTTTTCTTCTCTCACTGCGCCGCAATCTTCTCCGCCAGATCGCTCAGATACATCCAGCGGTCCATTTTTTCCTCCAGAAGCGCTTCCTTTTCTTCTTTTCTGGCCATCAGCTCCTTCAGCTTTTCGTAGTCTGTGGCCGCCGCCTCGATATCGCTCTCCAGAGCGGTCAGCTCTTCCTCCAGACCGGCGATCGTCCCCTCAATGGTCTCCCATTCCTTCTGCTCCATGTAGGTGAATTTTAACTTCTTCTCCCTGGGCTTTTCCTTCGTTTTTTCCTTTCCCTCAGAAGCAGGAACTCTTCCCGCCCGGTCCGGCTCGTCTCCCTCGTGGAGTCTCGCGTAAGCCGCCTGGTAGTCGGTGAATCCGCCCTCATACTGGCGCACTCTGCCCTCTCCCTCAAAGGCAAAGATCCGCCTGGCGATCCGGTCCAGAAAATACCGGTCGTGGGAGACGGCGATGACGATGCCCTGGAAACGGTCCAGATAATCCTCCAGAATGGTCAGGGTCTGGATATCCAGGTCGTTGGTTGGCTCATCCAACATCAGCACATTCGGCGCTTCCATCAAAATCCGGCACAGATAGAGCCTGCGCTTTTCCCCGCCGGAGAGCTTGGCAATCACATTGTACTGGACGCTGGACGGAAATAAAAACCGCTCCAGCATCTGAGAGGCAGTGATCCGCCCGTCACTGGTAGGCACGTACTCCGCCACATCCTTAATGTAATCGATCACCCGCTGGCTTTCATCCATAGCCTCGTTTTCCTGGGAAAAATATCCGATCTTTACCGTCTGACCGATGGTCACAGTGCCTGAGTCCGGCTCTACCCAGCCGGCGATCATTTTCATCAGGGTGGATTTTCCGCTGCCGTTGGGGCCGATGATGCCCACCCGGTCATTTTTCAGGAAAATGTAGGTGAAATCCTTAAGGAGCACCTTATCTCCATAGGACTTGCACAGACCTTCCACTTCCACGGTGGTCCGCCCCAGGCGGCTGGACACAGAATCCAGCTCCACCTGGGAATCAAACTCCGGCCCTTTCTGGTCCCGCAGCGCCTCATATCGCTGGATGTGGGCCTTCTGCTTGGTGGAGCGGGCTCTGGCGCCCCGCATCATCCACTCCAGCTCTGTGCGCAGGATGGACTGACGCTTCCGCTCGGCGGCCAGAGCCATGTCCATCCGCTCGGTCTTCAGTTTCAAATATCCCTCGTAGCCTCCCTGATAGCTGTAAAATTTCCCTTTGTCCAGCTCCACGATCCGGCTGGTGACGCTGTCCAGAAAATACCGGTCATGGGTGATCATCAGAAGCGCGCCCTTAAATTTCTTCAGGTACTCCTCCAGCCAGTCCGCCATCTCACTGTCCAGATGGTTGGTGGGCTCGTCTAACACCAGAAGCTCCGCCGTGGACAGCAGAACGCTCACTAAAGCGATCCGTTTTCTCTGTCCGCCGGAGAGGGTTTCCACCTTCGCGTCAAAATCATAGATTCCCAGCCGGGTCAACATGGTCTTCGCCTGGCTCTCCAGATCCCATACATGAGAATGTCCCTCATTTTCCCGGACAATAGCCTGCAGGATCGTATCCCCCGCCGTAAACTGGGGATTCTGGGGCAGATAGCGGATGTCCAGATTTCTCCGCCGCACCACAGTGCCGGAATCCGGCTCCTCAAGTCCTGCCACGATCTTTAACAGGGTGGACTTTCCCGTGCCGTTGATGCCGATCAGCCCCACCTTTTCCCCTTCCTGGATGGAAAAATCCGTGTCGTCGAAAAGCCGCCGCTCCGTGTAAGATTTAATCAGATGTTCAATGGTGACAATGTTCATGATTTCAGCACGACCTCCACCGGACAGTGATCGGAGCCGTAGACCTCCGTGTGGATGGAGGCGCTCTCCAAGCGGTCTTTTAAGCTCTCAGACACGCAGAAATAGTCGATGCGCCACCCGGCATTTTTCTCCCTGGCCTTAAAGCGGTAGGACCACCAGGAATAGATTCCCTCCGCGTCCGGATAAAAATAGCGGAAGGTGTCGATGAAGCCGGCGTTTAGCAGAGTGGTGAAATCCTCCCGCTCTTCGTCGGTAAATCCGGCGTTCTTCCGGTTTGTTTTCGGGTTCTTCAAGTCGATCTCTCTGTGGGCCACGTTTAAATCTCCGCAGAAAACCACCGGTTTTTTCTCCTCCAGCTTCTTTAAGTAGGCTAAAAATGCGCTGTTCCACTCTCTCCGGTAGGGAAGACGGGCCAGGCCGTCCTGGGAATTGGGAGTATAGCAGGTGACTACGTAATAGTCCGGAAATTCAGCGGTGATCACACGCCCTTCCTTATCATGCTCTTCCATGCCGATGCCGTAGGAGACGGACAGAGGCTCCTCTTTTGTAAACATGGCAGTGCCGGAATATCCCTTTTTCTCCGCATAATTCCAGTACTGATGGTAGCCGGGAAGGGGCAGGTCGATCTGTCCTGCCTGCAGCTTTGTCTCCTGAAGGCAGAACACATCCGCGTCCGCCTCCTTAAAATAGTCTAAAAATCCTTTTGTCACACAGGCACGCAGGCCGTTGACATTCCAGGAAATCAGTTTTGTCATAGTTTGTATTCTCCTTGCGTGATATGACAGAAGCTCCCTTCTGTCCATAGCCACAGTATAACACAGTTTTTGCGGGATTGACCAGAAAGTTTTCGCTGGATTGGATGACAGCGCCGCAGGCAAAAAGGAAGCGCCGCAAAATCCGTCCTTCTGCAGCGCTTCCTTCCCATATGCATCTGTTATCCGATTATTCCCACTCCAATGCGGGATAGCCGTCATTTCCGGCTTTCCAGTGGTCCAGCGTGACCGCCTCCGCGGCTTTCGCGCAGCCCTCAGGCAGGGCCGCGCCGCTGTCCACATAGGCATTCAGCTGCTCCAGAACTTCCCCTGAAGCGAACTGTTCCGCCGAAACGGCGTGGGACGCGTCCTGGCCGCCGTCCTTCCGGTTGAAATAATATCCGGCCGCCGTGTCATCCTGATAAAACACAGTGTTCATTTCCGTCATAGTGTCAGAATAAGTCAGGCCCCCGGCTTTCTCCGAGAGCGTGCCCGCGGAGTAACTGCTGAGGAGGAAGGTTTCCACCTGATCCCCCGACATGATCCCGCCGCGGTCACTGACTCCGGCCGCCCCGTAGATGCCGCCGTTTCCGCTGATGACGGAGCCCAGATTGTAACTGTTTACCGTCACGCAGTTGGCGCCGATCGCCACGCCTGCGCAGAGCTGGCCGGCAGAGATCTCGCCCCGGTTGAAGCAGTTTGCCACTACGCATTTGCTCTGGGGCGTGCTTCCCTTTGTCGTGGCCAGAATCCCCGCCGTCCCGTTTACGCCGCTCACCGGGCCCATATTATAGCAGCGGTTCAGCACAGACTCTCCCATCATGGCGGCAATGCCGCTGACCCGGCCTTTTCCCGATATGGCGGCTGTATTATAACAGCCGGTGATCACGCTGCCTTTGGCGGCAGTTCCCACCACTCCGGCCGTATCCCAGGCCCCGGTGACCGTACCCCCATTGCAGCAGTCCGTTATCTGTGAGGTACTGGCGGAGCAGCTGATCCCGGCAGCCCACTCCTGCTGCTTTTCGGTAGAGACCGCAGCCTCGTTATAACAGTCGGAAACCGCAGCGCTGTAGAGGAAGCCCACGATGCCCGCGGCCCGGCCTCCTCCCTCTACCGTGCCGGACACATGGCAGCCGGAAACCGTGCTCTCCTCCATGCTTTCCCCCAGAAGGCCGTAGGCTTCATAGCCTTTTATATAGCCGTCTCTGCTGGAGCAGTTTTCCACCGTCCCCTCATTTCTCATGGCCAGGGCGGCGGCTGTGCTTGTCACCTGGATCCGGGCTCCTGTGATTTCTAAATTCTTCACGACGCCGGTGAAGCCGATCTTTTTAAACAGCGCTCCGCTGTCGCTATCCTCCCCGGCAATGCAGAGGCCGCTGATCTCGTGGCCGTTCCCGTCAAACACGCCGTTATACTCCTCAAAGGGGATCCAGTCTCCCACGCCTTCTCCGCAAACGGAGGACAGATCGATATCCGCCGTGAGCACCGCGTCCAGAGCGGCTTCTCCACCGTTTACCCGGTCACGGAACTGCGCCAGCTCCTCGGCCGTCCCGATCTCTATCTGCGCCCTGCCGTCCCCTTCCATGGGATCTTTCGTCTCCTCCTCCTTTAAGGCGGAGATCATCTCCTCCACGCCGCTTTTTTCTGTCTCCTTCGGCTCCCTCTGGGGCGTGTCCGTCTTTGTCCCGCCGCAGGCCGCCAGCAGGAAAGCAGACACCACCACTGCCGCCGCGGCTGTCTTTTTCAGAAATCTCATGTTTTCTCTCCTACTTCATCAGAAACACGTCCAGCTGGCCTGCCTGGTCGTAGGTGTATTCCTGCTCCTGGTAGGTGAAGACCGCGTCCGTATTTCCCGCAAAAACGTATTTCTGGGTGGAACTGCCGGAAGAATATTTCACATTGTCCGGCAGGGACACCTTTTTCAGTCCACAGAAGGCAAAGCTGCTGTCCTCCAGCTTCGTCAGAGAAGCCGGGAGATTTATTTCCTCCAGCTTGACGCAGGATTCAAAGGCCATCTGCTCGATGGTTTCCACCCCATTTCCCAGATCCGCCTGGGCGAGGGAGGGACAGTCGGAAAAAGCGCTGGAGCCGATCTCCTTTACGCTGTCCGGCAGCTTCACCGTCCTGATCTTCTGATTGTGGCTGAAAGAATGGCCCGCCACAGCCACAGTTCCTTCCCGGATCACCAGATCTTCTCCCATGGCTCCTTCCAGGCCGAAGAGAGCGGTGCCTGCCGGCTCGCGCCCGCAGTCGTCCAGGGTATAGACCACCCCGTCTTCCACCTCCAGCACCGTATTTCCCTCTCCCACGATAAATTCCGTCAGAGCCGGATCGGCCAAAAATGAATTGTTCTCCATCCACTGCGTCGTGGCAGGCAGCTTCACTGTCTTTAAATTTTCGCAGTAGCCGAAGGCCAGCTGTCCGATCCCCAGAAGCTGAGTGTTGGATAAATCCACCGTCTCCAGAGCCGTGCAGCCGCGGAAGGCATTCATGTCGATCCGGTTGTTGAGCGTATCAGGAAATACCACTTCCGTCAGAGAAGTACAGTCCTGAAAAGCTCCGGTGTCCATGCCGCCCTCGATCGTACTCACCGCTCCCGCCAGCTCCACCCGGCGCAGAGCCGTACAGCCGCGGAAGGTGGATTCCGCGATTGAAAGAGCGGACGCCCCGATGTAAGCCTCCTCCAGCGATGTGCAGCCGCGGAAGGAAGATTTTTCAATCATAGTCACCGTCTCCGGGATATAGATATATGTGATCGTCTCATTTCCCTTAAAGGCATCGGACATGATGGAGATGGTCTCAGCGCCGCCTAAATGGGCCGGAATCTTCACCTGGCCGCCGGCTCCCTGATAGCCGGTGATGTAAACTCTGCCGCTCCCGTCGTTTTCAATGATAAAATCCCCCTCGGCGCTTTCCGCCACGGAATCGGGGGCCACCGGCGTGTATTCCGGAAGCTGAACCTTCTGACCGTCAGCGTCTTCGGCCTCTGAGCCGGCGTCCGCGCCAGCCTCTTCTCCGGCCTCTCCAGCGTCTCCCGCCTCTCCGGCCCCATTTTCCACCGCTTCTTTGTCTCCTGCTCCGCAGCCTGCCGCCCCTATGGAAAGAGCCAGAGCCAGCCCTGCGGCCGCGGCCGCCAGTTTTCCCTTTTCAAATACACGTTTTCTCATAATCGTCCTCCCTTATCTGGTCTTATTAGTCTGGCTGGTGATCTGGTATTCCGCCTCTCCCTCGGGGGAATCCACCTCCGCCATGTCGTTCATCCAGGCTGCGTCGTTCGGCATCATGCAGCTGGAATAGAAAATCACAATGTAGCCTTTCTTCACCTTCGCGTGGTAGGCGGCCGCATCTGTGATCACCGCCTTGTAGCTCTTGTCATTCAGGCCGTAGACAGTTCCGCCGTTAAAACGGGACTTGTCCATCCGGTCCAGCTCATCCCACGAGACGAGCTTCGGCGTCCCGGCAGCCTGGATCCCCCGCAGATCCCTGGCCAGATACTCCGGCCGGATAATGCCGCCCAGTTTGCTGTAGGGCACTGACACCTCAATGCTGCCCGCGGCGTAGGGAGCGATCTGATAGGGGTCAAACACGATATTCAGCCCGTCATCTCCAAAGTACCAGTGCCGGTCCCTCAGCTCCGGGGCGGTGTCCGTAAAGCTGTTCTTGATCAGCTCCGCCGCGCTAGTGATCCTGCCCTGACTCCAGGAAGTCCACTCCGGATAAGCATCAGCCAGGGCATTTCCCAAAAGCTCCAGAAGCTTCTTTTCTGCCCCTTCTTTATCCTCCTTTGCCAGGATATCCTCAAACGTCAGATACTCTCCGTTTGAGGTGTCATAATTCATGCAGACGATCACATGATTGGGATGGGCGGCGCCCATGGAATAGGATACCCGCTTAAACCGCAGGCTCAGGGCCTGCTCCGCGGCAAAGACATCCTCCAGCCACAGATCCGTGCTGCTCTCCGCGTTGGTCCAGAAAGAACCTGTCATCCGCTCCGCGCTGCTTTTTGACTCCTCGAACATATTTCTGGAAGAATCCAGCAGCTCCTTCCACTTTTCACTCTCATTGATCTTCTGAGCCGCCTCGTCATTTCCGTCGATGTAGACCGTGGGCAGGGCAAATTCCCGGCTGACCCAGTTTTGCCCCACGGGAACCTTCTCCCGCTCCACAGTGGTATAGACGGACACCGCGGGAGCCGGCTCCGGGAATATGGACGCCAGAGCCAGATAGCACCGGTTCAGGCTGTTGGCCTTGCTCTCGTAGAGGCGGTCGATCTCCTCATCAGAGGGAACGCCCTTTTTCCCCTTCTGATGTTCCAGGACACTGTACTCTCCCATCAGACGGGCGTAGCACAGGGCTTCCCCCACCGCCGTCATGCGGAAGGTGGTGTCGTAGCGGCTGTCCCCCACGACCTGCTTATCTCCCGCCGGTCCGGCGTACTTTGGAAATGCCTCTGTCAGAACTGTGCCGATATCGTCCATGATGATGATCTCCCGGAAACGCTCATACTCATTTCCCATCATGAGGCGCCCCAGATGACCTCCGATCTGGAAGCCGGCGGAAATGAGGGCTGCGTTGGACGCCAGGGCGCTGACCCCTTTTAACAAATGAGCTCCAATCCCTGTCCCCATCTTTTTGGCCAGCGCCTTCGCGCTCACTGAGATCTGCGCCGTAAAGTTTTCCACGCATTTGTTGATGTCCAGCTCCCCGCCGCTCATGTAGGACACGATCTGGGCAAAGTCCCGGACCTCCCCATCGTCGGCCATGATCAGCCCCGCAAGCCTCATGTCGGAGGCTTCCAGCATAGTTTCCGCAGCCTTGTAAAGCTCTTTCTGCTCCTTCTTGTCCGCATAGTCCATGATGGCCTCCAGAAGCGCCTGCTGCTCGTCGTGGAGGCTGACGTAAATGCCCAGCGCCGCCGCCTCTGACAGATCTTTGATCTCCTTGTCGGCGAATTTTACCATCTTTACGCCTTTGTTTGCCTTTTTAAACAGCTTTTCCAGCTTCTCTGTGTTCTCTTTCCCCAGCACCTGGGACAGCTTTACCTTAATCTTTCCCGGCTCTTTGGAGCTGCTCTTATTTTTGAGAGCCACGCTGAGAGCCTTCTTGCCGATGCTCTTTACCTCCGTCCAGGCGTTCACCCGGATGCTGTATTCCGCCTGGGACCAGGCCGTCTCCAGAAATCCTTTTTCCTGCATGGCCATGATCCGGGAAAGATAGTCTATGTACGCTTCCTCATTCACCTTCGTGTCCGTCAAAGCGTGTCCCGCCCAGGTAAAGGCGATCTTCACATCCGCGGAAACGTTGTGGAGAGCGGTATCTGCATATTCTGACACCTTTTCCAGAAAACTCTTCTCGTCCCCGTTTTCGATCTTATAGCTCTTCCGGCCCAGGATCCGGTCCACCTCGTCCGCCCAGATGCAGTGGAGGTAATTGTCCCGGTCCAGAAGCTCCTCATACCGGCTGTCCCCCGTCAGGTTTAAATAAGCCGAGCACCGCTCATAGAGTCCTTCCAGATATTCCTCCGACGGCTCCTCCTCATCGGCCGCCAGCACCGGCCTGGCTGCAGGCAGGACCGTCATGACTGCTGCCAGCAAAAGGGCTGCCGCCCGGCGGAGAAAGGACAAATGTCTCACCTTCATGTCACTCTGCCTCCTCTCCGGCGCCCGCGTACGCCTCCCAGTCGATGGACTGGCCCGCCATCTCGTCCACAAGCTCTAAGGCAAATTCCCTCATTTCCTGCTCAAACGCCTCTCTTCTGGCTATCTCCTCCAGCTCCTCACCGCTCCATTCTTTCTTTTCCTCATCCGCCAGGGAAAGATCCACCAGCACTTCTCTGGTGGTCCACTGGATCTCTTCTCCCCCGGCCTTTTCCTCCGCCAGGGCAAAAAGCCGTCTCTCAAAATCCGCCTCGTCCTTTGCCCCTTCCGCAGCTTCCTCCCAGCACTGGGAAAAATACAGGCTGTAGTCCGGAATCTTCACAGAAGCTGTCAGTTCCACAAGCCCGTACTCATCTGCCTGCGTCTCCACGGCCTCCGGCTGTGCCAGAGCCTCCATCGCTCTCTGGCTCTTCGCGCTGTCTTCCGTCTGCGTGGAGCGGGTCAAAGGCCCGTCCTCCTCTTTTCCCAGGCACCCGCAGACAGACAAAAGCGCCAGCACAGCCGCCGCGCACACCCCATACACCGCATATCTTTTCACATGTCTCCTCCCTTTTTTCATAATCCTGCAAAATCGCAGGATTTCTGCATTTTAGCTGTACATTAACGTTCTCTTCCCTCTCTGTCAATAAGGTGATCTTTAACCGTTTTCTCCCCGGAGCGCGCCCTGCTCCATTTCTCCCGGATCGTTCCGATCCATCTTTTCTGACAGGGAAAATCCCCCTTCTCCTCCTTAAAATACCTCTGGATCCACAGCCAGGCATACAGGACGTCAAACTCCCTGGCAAGCCACGCCTCCGGTTTGGGGAATGCCCGAAAGATGGCGCACACGTAAGGCTCAATCTGCTGGTTTTCCAGGCATGTGCAGTTCCAGGCATTTCTGGCGATCTCGCAGAATCCGCGGAGCATCCTGCGGCAGTTGGAGGGCGTGGGCACAAAGGCTTTCCCCGCCGCCTCCGCGATGGCCGGATGAAGGGAGAGAACGTAATCCCGCCCTTCCTCCACCGCCCTGCGGCTGACCAGCAGGCAGTCCTCCAGATGTCTTAACGCCCTTTCGTCGGCACCGGACACTCTTCTGTACAGGCTTTCCCTGATTCCCTGCAGCGGCATGATGGACAGCTCTCTGAGGATCTGCTTCTCCTGCTTTTTTAAGAGAAAGGCGCCGAACAGTTTCTCCGCGACCGTATCTGTTTCCTCCGGCTCCGCCGATCCTGCTCCCGCGCTGCGGACCTTCAGCATCATGAACAGAGTGTGGCCGCCCACCTGTCCCCAGTATCTGGAAAATTCCTCCCACTCTTTTTCTCCCGGTTCTCCTCCCCAGTAGGCCCGGACAAAGGGCTCCCACTCTCCTCTCTCCAGTTCCTCCACCCGCACGGCGCTGCACCCGCCCCATCCTTTCGGATCTCTCCTTGTGGTGACCAGAATATGGCAGGGGAGAGAAAACACCTGCTCCATATAACGGTCCTTTTCCATGTTGCAGTCATCCAGGATCAGCAGAAGCCTCTGCTTTTCCCCTATCCCGGCAAGGATCCTCAGCTTTTCCCGCGTGTACCTGCCTTTATTTCCATATTTGTCCTGGGAGTAGCGCAGATTGGTGACGGGAACCCGCTCATCGTCCCCGAACAGCATCTGGAAGTCTCCGCTGCAGGTCAGAAAAAGCATAGCGTCGTACTCGTCCCTGCGGCGAAACCCATATGCCCTGGCGATAGCCGTCTTACCAATCCCGCCGATCCCGTAAAGGACCGCCGGCCCTTTTCCGCCGCGGAATATTTCCGCGATCTGCTCTAAATACTTCTCTCTCCCGACAAAAACCTCCTCTTCCGGCTCCCAGCATGTCTCCAGCCGGTGTTCCTTCTTCTTCCAGTACTCCTTTTCCGCCCGGAACAGCTCTTCCAGACACCGTCTCTTTTCCCTTCTGCCCTGAAATCCGCAGGGCGTATCCCAGTACTTTTTCCGGAGCCTGAACTCCCGCTTTCTCCAGTTCAGCAGTTCCCGCTCCATGTCCTTTTTCATTCTGCCTCCTCCCAGTACTTCAATGCTTTAAAATAAAAAAGCCTCAGGCTGGCATTCTTCCTCTCCTCCAGATAACCATCCAGAAAACGGCTGGATCTCCTGAGCCAGATCCTGCATTCCTCCGGCTCCTTCCCGGTGCAGCACTCCTCATAAAGCCTGAGATATCCCAGCAGAAGGCGGTCCAGACAGCTCCCGTCCGTCTGAGTGTGGTCCTTATCCAGTCCCAGATATCCCAGACGCTTCAGCCACGCGCTGACCCGCTTTTCATTCACAAAGGGAGAGGCAAAGATCAGCAGGTGGCGGATCATGGTCTTTCTGGGAATCTCCCCGTACAGCTTCATCTGCCGCCCAAACTCCGACGTGTAATTGATGCTGGAAATGTGCCGCCCCACCGATCCTCTGTTTTCCGTCTCCCTGAAATGGAGATAGCTGCCGGCATCTGTATAATACAGGTGGCGCAGACTGCGGCTGAGATCTGTCCCGGAATGGTACAGCTGCCTCTGCAGCGCCGGGTGCACCTTTTCCAGATATTCTCTCTTCAGCTCTTCCAAAAGAGCCAGTCTCTCTCTGTATTCTGCGTCTTCCTCTCCCGCCTCAAACACCCGGTCGCAGCGGTCACAGCAGCCCTGGATCAGAAATACGCTCTCCTCACCGGAAAGCTCCAGCGCCTTTCCCAGCCTCCCGCACTGCTCCCTGCTGACCGGCAGGTGTCTCCCGGTCCTCCAGTAACGGATCTTCAGGGTATCCGACGGTTTAGCCGGCTCCGCCCCGTACATCCTTCTGTAGAGCAGGGCATCTGCCGCCCCTTTTCCCATATTTCCGTTCGCCGCCCGGAAACGGTCGTACATCTGCTCCAGCCACCGTTTTTCCGGCCTCTCCTTCTTCCCAAGCTCCAGACATTCCTCCGCTAAATCTGCCAGGATCCGTTCTATATCCTGTTCCCCGTTTTTCACCCCGCAAGTTCCCCTTATTTCCGCAAAAGTCATATTGATCACTGGCTCAACCTTATCATCTCACGGTTCCCATGACAACGATGTGAAGTTTAACATTTTGCCGGAAATACAGTAAAACTGCGGCCCAGCCGGGCCGGGAGATGATCCCGCCTCAGCTGAAGCCGCAGTTTTCATAAAATGTGTTCTATTTTTTCAGTTTTGCCAGCGCCTCCGCAAACGCGTTGTTTAAGGGCGCTTCCGCCTCTTTTCTCTGCTGGTTTAAATACCTGGCCACGTCCCGTTTGCTGACGCCGGCCCCCTCCTTCTTCCTCCGCTCCTGGAAGGAGGAGAGCTTCTCCTTATAGCCGCATCTGCACACAAAGATCTGGCCGTCTCCGTGGCCCCGCAGCTCCATCTTCTTGTGGCATTTGGGGCAGCGGGCGTTGGATGTGCGGGAAACCGTCTCCCGGTAGCCGCACTCCCGGTCCTGACATACCAGCATCTCGCTGTTTTTCCCCTTCACCGCCAGCAGCCGCTTTCCGCATCTGGGGCAGCGCTTGTTGGTCAGGTTGTCATGGCGGAAAGTTCCCTCGCCCTGCCTGATCTGACTGATCAGGTCCACCGTGTATCCGCGGATATCTTTCATAAACGCGGCCCGCTTCAGATTTCCCTTCGCGATCTTTGACAGCCGCATCTCCCAGTCTGCCGTCAGTTCCGGCTTGCGCAGGTCCTCCGGCACCAGCTCCAGCAGCTGTTTTGCCTTGGAGGTGAGGAAAATGTCCTCTCCCCGCTTCTCCAGAAGAAAGCTCTTGAACAGCTTTTCAATAATATCCGCCCTGGTGGCCACCGTCCCCAGCCCGCCGGTCTCCCCCAGCGTCTTTGCCATGGCCTTGTCGCCGCTCTCCATGTAGGCCGCAGGATTTTCCATGGCGGAAAGAAGAGTGGCCTCCGTAAACGGAGCCGGCGGCTTTGTCTTCCCCTCAGTGATGGTAAAATGAAGACCGGTAAAACGGTCCCCCTTCCCGATGGAAGGCAGCTTCTGCTCCCGGACAGCCTTTCCCGCCTCCAGGTCGCGTCCCGTCTCCTCGTCCTCCCAGTCGTCTCCGCCCGCCTCGTAGACTTCCTTCCAGCCGGCGGCTTTCACCGTTTTTCCACCGGCGGCGAAGATTTCTCCGCCGATATCCACAGTCAGACTCACCTGTTCGTACTCAAACGGTGGATAGAGGACTGCCAGGAACCGGCGCACCACCAGATCGTAGATCCGCCTCTCGTCAATGGTCATATGTTCCAGACTGACAAACTGCTCCGTGGGGATGATGGCGTGGTGGTCCGATACTTTTGCGTCGTTGACAAATGAGGCCTTGGCCGAAAAGGTCTGGTTTAACAGTTTTCCCGCCAGTTTCCGGTAGGGACCCGTGCCGCAGGCTCTCAGGCGCTCCTTTAAGGTCGGCACGATGTCGCTGCTTAAATACCTGGAATCGGTCCTGGGGTAGGTGAGAACCTTGTGGTTCTCATAAAGCCTCTGCATAATGTTCAGCGTCTCTTTTGCAGAATAGTGAAAACGGCGGTTGGCCTCCCGCTGCAGCTCTGTCAGATCATAGAGCAGGGGAGCCGGCGTCTTCTTCGCCGTCCGCTTCACCTCCGTCACCACTCCGTCTTTTCCGCGAAGTTCCTTCTCCAGGGCGGTGATCCTGTTTTTGTCAAAGGAGCGGTAGCTGCCGGACTTCTCATCCCGCCAGGTAAGAGTCACTCCCGGCGTGCCGTAGGCTGTCAGCCCGTAGTAAGGCTTCGGCACAAACTCCCTGATCTCCTTCTCTCTCTTTGCGATAATGGCCAGAGTGGGCGTCTGCACCCGGCCGCAGGAGAGCTGGGCGTTGTATTTGCAGGTGAGGGCCCTGGTGGCGTTGATTCCCACCAGCCAGTCCGCCTCCGCCCGGCACATGGCCGCGTCGTAGAGAGGTTCGTATTCCTTCCCGTCCCGGAGATGGGCAAAACCTTCCCGGATGGCCTTGTCCGTGACTGATGAGATCCAGAGCCGCTTTAAGGGCTTATCTGTCCCCGCCTTCTTTAAGATCAGGCGGGCCACCAGCTCTCCCTCTCTCCCGGCGTCGGTGGCAATGACGATCTCTCCCACATCTTTCCTGTGGATCTGGTTTCTCACCGCCTTAAACTGCTTTGCCGTCTGCCCGATCACTTCCAGCTTGAACGGCTCCGGCATCATGGGAAGATCCTCCATCTTCCACTCTCTGTATTTGGGATCATAGCTCTCCGGGTCCGCCAGCTCCACCAGATGGCCCAGCCCCCAGGTAACGATGTATCTGTCTCCCTCCAGCGCTCCGTCAGCCTGTTTTCTGCATCCCAGCACCCTGGCGATGTCACGGCCTACGGAAGGCTTTTCCGCAATGACTAAAGTTTTCATCCGATCTTCCTTTCTTTTTCTCCCCGTGCCCAGCCGGAACCTGCCGGACATCCCGCCGGCCTCCCCCGGCGGGGCGCTGCTTTTTGTATTATAATCAAAAACAGGGGCGGGAGCAAGTGGGGCCCGCTGGGCGGTCCCCGGGGAGCGTTTTTATATTTTTATATAACAGGGGACAAAGTTTCCTGTCATATAAAAACGGACGGCGGAAAAATTCTTCCGCCATCCGTTATTTCTGATTTTTCTACCGGTTCACCGCGTACTCCACCAAAATATTGGCCTCCACGCTCACCTGACCGGGCATCACAGCCGCACCTGCCGCGGCAGCCGGAGCCGATCCAGCGTCCTCAGTGCTCATATTAGAAATCGCTGTGTACCTGGCTGCGCTGTTGGTGCCGCGCTCCTCGATCTTCACAATATCCCCCAGACTGCAGCCGCCGGCTATCGCCATGGCGTTGGCCTTTTCATAAGCCGATTCCACCGCCATTCCCAGAGCCTTTTCGTAGCTCTCGTCGTACTGGCTGGACATGTAATTGACTGCCTGAATGTTGTTTACTCCGGCGTTCACCGCCGCCATAAGCACGTCGCCCACAGCGTCAATGGCCACGTCAGAGACAGTGATCGTCGTCTCCATGGTATACCCGGTGATCGTCTGCCCGTTCTCCCAGTCATAGACGGGATAGAGGCTGTAATCGGAAGTCTGAATGGAACTTTCCTGGATTCCCTGGGCCTTCAAAGCCTCCGTCACCTGGTTCACCGCCTGGCTGTTGGCCGTCTGGCAGCTCTGGGCATCCGCCTCCTGGCTGGTGACAGACAAATCCAGCTCCGCAATATCGGGAGTCACCTTCACTTCCTCGCTGGCCGTCACGGAAATCACCTGATCCTCCACATTTGTCACCTGTATGGAAGACGGAACGGTGACATTTCCCGACGCCGGCGCCGCCCCGCATCCTGTCAGGCCGACGGCCCCGGCCAGGCACAGGCTTCCCGCCAGAAATCTCCGCACCGCTGTCATATTTCTCTTCATAATCATTTCCTCCTTCTGTCATGGCCGTCCTCTCCGGCCGTTTTGTCCTGATCTCATCCTGCCGCGGACACAGCCTGCGGCAGCCGCCTGCTGACGTCCCGCACAGGCGGGACCGGCAGATCCGCTTTTGTTCATTCTACCATAACAGAAGGGAAAATTTATTGCTTTTCCTTTAAACTTCGCTTACTATTTCTGTCTGTCAGTCGTCCTTCTCCGTCATCTCAAACACCTGACGTTTTCTGGCCATCTCATCGCTTGCCAGGTACTCGTCGTAGGTGGTGATCTTGTCGATCAGCTGGCCGTTTACGATCTCCATGATCCGGTTGGCCGTCGTCTCCACGATCTGGTGGTCACGGGAGGAGAAGATCAGCACACCCGGGAATTTGATCAGGCCGTTGTTCAGAGCGGTGATCGCCTCCATGTCCAGATGGTCCGTGGGCTCATCCAGCATGAGCACGTTTGCGCCGGAAATCATCAGCTTGGACAGCATGCAGCGCACTTTCTCGCCTCCGGAGAGCACTTTCACCTTCTTCACGCCGTCCTCGCCGGCAAAGAGCATTCTTCCCAGGAAGCCGCGGACATAGGTCACGTCCTTCTCCTCAGAATACTGGGTCAGCCACTCCACGATGGTATCCTCGTTGTCAAACTCCGCGGAGTTGTCCTTCGGGAAATAAGCCTGGGTGGTGGTAAGGCCCCACTTGTAGCTGCCCTCATCCGGCTCCATCTCTCCCGCCAGAATCTGGAACAGCACTGTCTTCGCCCGCTCGTTGGGACCCACGAGAGCCACCTTGTCCTCACGGTTTAAGATGAAGGAGATATCGTCCAGAATCTTCTCCCCGTCGATGGTCTTGGAAATGTGCTCCACCGTCAGCACCTCGTTTCCGATCTCCCGGTTGGGGCGGAAATCAATGTAGGGGTATTTCCGGCTGGAAGGACGGATGTCATCCAGCTCGATCTTCTCCAGAGCTCTCTTTCTGGAGGTCGCCTGCTTGGATTTGGAGGCGTTGGCGGAGAACCGCTGGATAAATTCCTGCAGCTCCTTGATCTTCTCCTCTTTCTTCCGGTTGGCCTCCTTCATCTGACGGATCATCAGCTGGCTGGACTCATACCAGAAATCATAGTTTCCGGCATAGAGCTGAATCTTTCCGTAGTCGATGTCCGCGATGTGGGTGCAGACTTTGTTAAGGAAATAACGGTCGTGGGACACCACGATCACCGTATTCTCAAAATTGATGAGGAACTCTTCCAGCCATGCGATGGCATCCAGATCCAGATGGTTGGTAGGCTCGTCCAAAAGCAGGATGTCCGGGTTGCCGAAAAGCGCCTGGGCGAGCAGCACCTTCACCTTCTGGGCGCCGGTCAGGTCCTTCATCAGGCTGTAGTGGTACTCCGTCTCGATTCCCAGCCCGTTTAACAGGTTGGCCGCGTCGGACTCCGCCTCCCAGCCGTTCATGGAGGCGAATTCTCCCTCCAGCTCAGCAGCCTTGATGCCATCCTCGTCGGTGAAATCCTCCTTCATGTAGATGGCGTCTTTCTCCTTCATGATCTCATACAGCCTGGCGTTTCCCATGATGACAGTGTCCAGCACCTGGAACTCATCGTATTTAAAATGATCCTGCTGCAGGAAGGAAAGCCGCTCCCCCTGGCCGATGGTCACCTCGCCGGAGGTGGGCTCCAGCTGGCCGGACAGGATCTTTAAAAATGTAGACTTTCCGGCGCCGTTCGCTCCGATGACGCCGTAGCAGTTGCCCTCCGTAAACTTAATGTTCACGTCCTCAAACAACGCTTTTTTTCCTACTCTCAGTGTAATATTATTTGCACTAATCATTCTTCTGACTCCTTATAGGTTTCCCTGTGGTTGTTTGCGCCTGAAAAGAGGGGTCAAAACTGGCCCCTCTCTCTGTTATCAATCTTATTGTACAGGTTTTTCCTGATTTTTCAAGGTTTTTCGGAATTTTTCCCGCCTGCATTCCGGAAATTTTCCCGCCGGACAGCCCCTTTTACTGGGCGTCGGTGATCAGGAGGGCGTAATTCATTCCGTCCCGCTCCTCATAGGTGATCGTGACCATGGTTCCTTCCACCTGGTCGCCTTTCATCTCCACCTTCGTGTCCTCTTTCAAGTAGCTCTCCTCAGAGCCGTCCTCCGTCCGGATGGTGATGGAGCTCATGCCTGCCGCCACGATCTCTCCGGTGACGGTCAGCTCCTCTTTCGCCTCTTCCGTCTGGCTTTCTTCCTCTGTCTGACTTTCCTCCTCAGCCGTCGTCTCTTCTGTCTCTGTCTCTGCGGCGGTCTGACTCTCTTTTGTATCTTTTCCCCCGCAGGCCGTCATGACAGCCGCCAGGACCAGAACTGCCGCTGCGGCAGCCGCGATCATTTTTTTCTTCATTCTGCATCAACCTCCTCCCGGTTCATAGCTTCAGCATACCCCATCAGTTTCCGTTTGTAAAGTGTGCAAAGTCTTAATATTTCCCGCCGAAAATCTTACGGCCAGGAGACGGCCATTTTCCGGCTCCCGTCCGTCTCCTGGCTGCCGTCTTCCGGCCGCGGCCGGCCGCCGCCCGGCTGTCTTCCAGCTTCTCTCTTCCGGCGCCGCGGCAGAGCCTGCGGCCGTCCGGATTCTCCCGCACTACAGCGACAGGCTGCCTCTCGCCCGCGCTCTCCTGTCCTCGATGGACTGGATCACAGGCACCATAAATATGGCCACAATTCCGCCGGCAAAGCCATTGTTGTACAGGTTCATGCCTCCGTAGAGGATTCCCACATTTAACGCCACCGAAGAGTGGAGGTAGCCGGCGATCAGCCCGGCGATCACTCCGAACTGCCCGGCCACGGGAGCCAGCGTGGTGGAAAATAACAGCGCCAGCATGGGAGACGGCTCATAAATATCCCAATCTTTCGTAAAACTGGCCAGATACACCCCAAACATAATAGGCGCGATGTTGCGCAGATGCTTTCCCGTGGAGCTGAAGCCCACGATGGTGAAAATACCGCCGATGGTGGGTCCGTTCAGATCTCCCCCCACAGCTATGACAAAAAAGGTGGCAAACAGGCCGTTGATGCCCATATTGAACAGGGTCGCGGCAAAGCCTTCCTCCTTCACGTAATCCGTTCCTGAGATTCCGGTGGATTTCCAGATCCGTTTATAGGCGGTGAGAATGTCTTTTCCCTGCCAGAGAAAACCGGCCAGGATCATGGAGCCGAAAAGGATCGTCAGCAGCACCGCAAACAGCCGGTCATTTCCCGTGGACCAGATCAAACGGGACTTTGTCTCCACCCCGAAAGATTTCATAAGAGAGACGATGACAGTGGCGATGATACCGGCGGCAAATCCCACATTGTACAGAGAATAGCCTTTATGGGCGTAGTGCACATGGGTGGAAAGAGGCGGCAGCACAAAGCCGATCATCACTCCTACTGCCACCGCAATGATCAGCCGCAGTCCAAAAGGCAGCTCCATGATCTGCAGGATCTGCGTGATGATCGGTGACAGGCTGGTGCCGTAAATGCCGACATAAATATATCTGGTGAGAGAAGTGCGGTGATAAGCTGCATAGAGACAGACGCCCGCAAGAATCGCCCAAATATTTACGATGTTCTTTCCGAACAGAGAAAAGCCCAGCATCAGAAAGCAGGACGTGATAGTGTGGCCGCTGAAATTCATCCCCAGGACATAGACAAAGATCACGCTCAGCAGTCCCAGAACGCCGGCATTAATTAACGCCGCCCCGATCCCGCCGATGACGAAATAGTCCGTGATCAGAAAATCCGGCTCCCGGATAATATTCGCCAGCCCCTGGATGATCTCCGACGGCGGCTGAATCAGCAGCCCCATCACAATAAAATAAAACGGCACCAGGGCCAGAAGCCCGAACCGTTCCCCTCTGGTCAGCACCCTTTTCTCAAACATAGATCTACCCCTCTCCCGCGCGCCTCCCCCTGACGCTTTTCTTTCTATTATAGCGGATAAACCTCTTCCCTATAAAGAACTTTTTTGCAAACAACGCCGTCTTTTTTCTTGAAACCCGGTCCTGTCTGCGTTATGCTGTTGTATGTATCGTTTAAAAACAGAGGAGTGAACACTATGAAATCATCCAATGAACTGCGCACTCTGCTGCGCTCCATCGACCATAAAAGCTATCCGGCCTACAAATCCCTGGCCGGAACCTATCAGTTCGGCAGTTTTCTGCTCTCCATCGACCATGTACAGGGAGACCCTTTTGCCTCCCCGTCCAGCCTTCATGTGGAAATTTCCCACAAAAACGCCGGTTTTCCTGCCTTCACCTGGGAAAAAGACTGCTCCCGCATCGCGCTGCAGGACTTTCTCACCAGGCAGCTGGCTTCCCAGTTTGAGGATTTTAATTTCAAGGCAAAGGGGTCCGGGAAGAGCGGCCTGCTCTCCATCACCCGCTGCGGCCAGGAAGTGCTGGAGAGGAGCGCCTGCCAAATCAGCGCCTCCGGCATCACCGCCCGCTTCCACGTAGGTTTTCCCGCCTTCGGCCGGACCATCAATGCGGGAGAACTGGAAAAAATTCTCTTTGACTTCCTGCCCCGCTGCGTGGAAAACAGCTTTTTCTACCGGAAATTAGACGGAAAACAGGTGGAGAAGGCCGTCTTTCTGGCGGAAGACCAGGAGGCGGTGCGCCGCATATTAAAGGAAGAAAAGCTGGCCGCTTTTGTGGCCAACGGCTCCATTCTTCCCAGAAAAAGCGGCGTGTCCGACCTGCCTTTAAAGGACAGCGTGCCCTTTATCTCCCCCGCTTCCATGGAGAGAACTTTCACCCTGCCCCACCGCGGCGAGATCACGGGCATGGCGATCCCCCAGGGAATCACTCTGATCGTGGGCGGCGGCTATCACGGAAAATCCACCCTGCTGGAGGCCCTGCAGAACGGAGTCTACGACCACATTTCCGGCGACGGAAGAGAGTTTGTGATCACCGACAGCACTGCGGTGAAGCTGCGGGCGGAGGACGGCCGTTCCATCCGGAACGTAAACATCTCCATGTTCATCAACGACCTTCCAAATAAAAAAGACACCACTGTCTTCTCCACCCCGGATGCCAGCGGAAGCACCTCCCAGGCCGCGGGAGTGGTGGAAAATATCGAGGCCGGCTCCAGGCTGTTCCTCATCGACGAGGACACCTCCGCCACCAACTTTATGGTGCGGGACGATTTCATGCAGCAGGTGATCAGCCGGGACAAGGAACCGATCACCCCCTTCCTGGAGAGAGCCAGAGATCTGTTTGAAAAGGCCGGCATTTCCACCATCCTGGTGGCAGGCAGCTCCGGCGCCTTCTTCTACATCGCCGACAAGATCGTGCAGATGGACTGCTACCGCCCGGTGGACATCACCGACCGCGTAAAAGCTCTCTGCCGGGACCACCAGGCTCCCCGCACCCAGGCCCCCGGCTTTGCCGTTCCTGATTTTTCCAGAGCCCTTCCTCCTTACGGGCGGGGAAAACAGGGCAGCACCGACCGCAGAGGCAGAGACGGCGGCCGCGGCCGGGACGGCGGAAACCGTCATGAGCACATGAAGATCAAGTCCTTCGGGAAAGATTCCTTCTCCCTGGACAAAGAAACTGTGGATTTAAGGTATGTGGAACAGCTGGCGGATTCTGAGCAGACCTCCGCCCTGGCCCACATGCTGCGGTACGCCTTAGAGCAGGTGATCGACGGCAGAAAATCCGTCCGGCAGACGGTGGCCGTTCTGGAAGACCTTCTGGCCAAAAAAGGCTGGGAGCCGTTCTGCAGCTCCTACGTGCCCTGCGGCCTGGCAAAACCGAGAACCCAGGAAATCTTCGCCTGCTTAAACCGTTTCCGGGGATAATCCGGATCCGCTTATATAAGCAAGAATCCTGCTTTGCAGGATTCTCCGCCTGCGGCA
>DWWL01000064.1 GCA_019119775.1 Candidatus Lachnoclostridium pullistercoris
AACCGTCATTTCGATTTTTCTCGTTTTGTTCATAACAGCCCCTCCATTTCCTCGGCAGTCATAGTTTTAAGGCCAAGCATGTACTCGCCCAGTTCTGCCTCCGACACTTCGTTTGCCTTCGGGAACGCTGCGACCACCTTGCCCTTGCGGAATACCAGAAGCCGGTCTGAGCACTCCAGGACCTCGTTTAAGTCTGCCGAGATCAGAAGAGTAGCCGTTCCTTCCTCTCTGGACTTCTTAACGATGGTCTTGCGGATCATCTCCGCCGCGCCTACGTCGATACCGCGGGTAGGCTGATTGGCCAGAATGAAATTGGAGCCTGAGGTAAACTCTCTGGCCACAACTACCTTCTGGATATTGCCGCCGGAGAGCATGCGCACCGGCTGGCTCTTGTCATCACAGGCAATCTCAAAATCCTTGATGTACTGATCCACGATCTGGTCGATGTATTTTTTCTTCATGAACGGCCCGCTCTTATATTCTTTCTTAAAGAAGCGGTCTGCCACAATGTTGTCCCTGATGGACATGTCGCCGGCACAGCCGTACTCCATACGGTCCTCAGGGATGTAAGCCATTCCCATGCCGCGGATATCATGCACGGTCTTGCCCTTGATATCATTGCCGTTTACTTCCACCGTTCCGGATGTAAAGCCGGTCATGCCGCTGAGCACGTCGGAGAGGTCACTCTGGCCGTTTCCTTCTACTCCTGCGATTCCCACGACCTCGCCCTCGTGGATATCAAAGGAAATGCCGTCCAGAACGTGTTTTCCGGATTCGTTGATCTTTACCAGATCCTTGATATGTACCACCGGTTTTCCAACCTTCGGATCTTCCTTCTCGATCTTTAACACAACGTCACGGCCCACCATCAGACGGGAAATATCCGCCTCGTTCATGTTTGCCAGGTCATAGCTGCCCAGGCAGTATCCGTGGCGCAGCACCGTAACGCGGCTGCAGATCCGTTTTACCTCTTCCAGCTTATGGGAAATGAAGATGATGGAGTGTCCGCTGTCTCTGAGCAAAATCAGCTGCTCAAACAGCTCATCTGTCTCCTGAGGTGTCAGCACGGCCGTAGGCTCGTCCATGATAATGATCTTTGCACCCTTGATGAGCACTTTCATGATCTCTACCTTCTGCATCTGTCCGACAGACAGCTCTGACACTTTCATCTTGGGATCGATGTTGAAGTTGTACTTATCCGCTACTTCCTGAGTCATGGAAACGGCTTTGTCAAAATCGAACAGTCCGTTTTTCATGGGCTCAATGCCAAGCACAACGTTTTCTGCCACCGTCAGGGACGGAACCAGCATGAAGTGCTGATGTACCATTCCGATTCCCTTGCTGATGGCGTCCAGGGTGTTTAAAATCTTAGCCGGCTCCCCATTGATCAGCACCTTGCCTTCCTGGGGATTCTCCAAGCCGAACAAAACCTTCATAAGCGTGGTTTTTCCGGCGCCGTTCTCACCTACGAGCGCAAGAATCTCGCCTTCATGAAGCCAGAAGGTGATATTCTTGTTGGCCACGAAGCCATTGTCGTATATCTTGGTGATGCCTTCCATTCTCAATACTTCCTGAGCCATACTTTTTCCTCCTATGTTATATCAGCAGGCCCCACAGGAGAGGCCTGCTGATATATGAATGATATAGAGTGTTCCGGTTGCCCGGATGCTGTTCCAGAGTAATTACGGAGCTACGGAATCAAGCAGCGCCTGATACTCGGACTCGTCTGCGAAATCATAGTAGGACTGAACGTCAAGCTCGCCGCTTGCGATCTTCTCCTTGGACTCTGCCATCTTGTCTCTTACTTCCTGAGGAACGTTCTCCTGGAAGAACTCGTTGTCAACATAGCCAACTGCATTGTCCTTTAATCCTAATCTGTTTACCTTGCCCCATACATCGTCGCCGGCCTCAACCTGCTCAAAGAATGCTACCAGGGAGTCGCCTACGTTCTTTAACATGGAGGTCAGGATCACGTCTGCCAGCTCCGGATTCTCAGAATCTTTGTAGTAAGCATACTGATCGGAGTCTACGCCGATTGCCCAGGTTCCGTTCTCCACACAGGCCTCAAACAGACCAGTACCGGAACCGCCGGCTACCTGATAGAACACGTCCGCATTCTGATCTCTTGCCTGGGTCAGGCACAGCTCTTTCATCTTTGCCGGCTCGGTCCAGGAACCAACGGATGCTTTTACAACCTTTACATTAGAGTCGTAATCCTGTACGCCGTTGATAAATCCGGTAACGAAGTCAGAGATTACAGGGTTGTCCATACCTACGTTTACAGCAACTACGCCGCTCTCGGTCATTCCGGCAGCCAGCTGGCCTACCATGTAGGAACCTTCGTTCTGTGCGTAGAAAATAAATGCTACGTTGTCCGGGATCTCAGACTCGTCCATGGAATCGTCAAATACCACGAACTGGTTCTCCGGATACTCCTCTGCCAGCTTCATGATAATGTCTCTGTAGGTGGAGGAAGCAACGATGAAGTGATATCCCTCGTCGATTGCATCCAGCATGGTGTCTTCCCACTTGTCAGCCTTTGTCTCATCGCCGGCCTCAATGGTCTTGCAGTCCCAGCCCATCTCTCTTAACTGAACCATTCCGGTTTCACCGGAGTCGTTGAAGGACTTGTCGCCTAAGTTTCCTACGATGTAGGCAATGCTCTTCTCCACATCGCCGGATGCAGCCTCGCCGCCCTCATCAGCAGCCGTCTCGCCGCTGTCGCCGGAATCCGTGGTGGAGCCGGATCCGCCGCCGCATGCTGCCAGCGAAAATGTCATAACGCCGGCCATAGTCAGTGCCATCAGTTTTTTCAGTTTCATAATTCTTGTTCCTCCTTTTTTGATAAAGTTATTATGTACTTTATTTAGACCTCGGTGAGATTTTTGACCCACTTCATGGAGCGGATCCGCCAGATACCCACTAAGGCTTCTAACACAATATTGAACTTGATAATGGAAATTACGATGTAAGGCGACAGCCCCAGCACAAAAGCGCTCAAAGCTGCCAGAGGAATCGTGATCAGCCACATGGTAAAGATGTCGGTGATAAATCCTGTTTTTCCGTCTCCTCCCGCTCTGAGAGTGGCGATCATTCCTGTCATCTCCATCGCTGAGAAGGGCCAGATCAGAGCGAAGATCACCATAAACCACCGGGCAAACTCCGCCGCGTCAGGGGTGAGGTCATAGATCCCCACAAACGCGCTTCCGACCAGCAGAGTGATCACTCCCAGGATCGTGCCGCCCACCAGGCCGATCAGCACCAGGCTGTAGGCTTCCTGCCGGATCTTTTCCCGGCCGGCCCCCGCGCCGATCGTCTTTCCAAGGGTGACGGAACAGGCGTGAAGGACGCCGTTCATCACACAGCCTAAAAGCTGATACAGCACGTTCGCCACATTGTAGCCAGTGACGATCACCGTGCTCATCTGTCCGGTGATCGAGCTTCCCGCAGTCGTTCCCGTAGACCAGATCATCTCATGGGCCACGATGGGGGCTCCCACCTTCAGAAAATCCAGGCTCAGCCTCTTATCCTTCCGGAGCAGGTCCCGCGGTCTCATGCCGATGGTCTTTTCTCTCCGGAACACAAACCGGCAGAGCACTGCCAGTTCCACCAGACGGGCAATGACCGCTCCGAAAGCGGCTCCCCGGATTCCCAGCTCCGGAAATCCGAACGCCCCAAATATAAAACAGTAATCCAGCACGATATTCAGCGGATAGGAGATTGCATTAGTGGTAAAGGAAACCTTCATCTGCTCAATGCCTCTGCAGCACGCGAAGAGCATGCTGCTGACAGCGCAGGGCACATACATCCACGCCGCGATCCTCAGATACGAAGCTCCCAGACGAATCAGCTCCGGATCACTGCTGTAGATCCGCATCACTTTTTCCGGCCAGATCATCACCACGGCTGCCACCGCAGCAGCAAACACCGCAATGTATCTCACTCCCACCGCAAACAGAGTGCGTATGGAATCCAGTTCTTTCTTCCCCCAGTACTGGGAGATCAGCACACAGCAGCCTACGGCAAACCCGTTGCACACCGTGTAAAATACGAAAAATACCTGCTGCGCCTGAGAAACTGCCGACATCTGGATCTGGTCGATCTGCCCCAGCATAATGCTGTCCAGCGTGTCCACGCTGACCCGCAGAAGCTGCTGCAGGATAATGGGAATGGCCAGGATCAGTATATTTCTGTAAAACGATGTTTTGGCTACAAAAAGCGTCGTTTCTCTGTCAGCCGCGCCGCTCATGCCTGTCCGCAGCGCTTAACGCATTCCAGCAGCCATTTCTTAAATACATCCAGGTGCAGCTCCACAGCCACAGAAGCGTTGGGAGCTTTTCCCATGCTTCTTCCCACAAGATCCGTCACCGTATGTCCTGCCGTGTACTCGCCCCGGCACTCCACATCCAGGAACGCGTCTCTGCAGGTTAAGCACTCCGGAATCACCGCCGCCGCCAAAGCCAGCGCGTCGTGCATCAGAGCATCCTCTCCGCCGTCCTTGCAGCGCTTAAACATATATTCCAGAATATCAGCAGTGAGCACGGAAGCCTTGCTGCCGAACGCTCTCAGTTCTTTCTCTTCCTCACGGCCGAGAACTGCCTTTGTGGTCACATCCAGACCTACCATTGTCATGGGAATGCCGGCCTCTGTCACCAGCTTCGCCGCCGTGGGATCCACCCAGATATTAAACTCCGCCGTGGAAGTCACATTTCCGCCGCTTACCGCTCCTCCCATGAACCAGATATGCTTGATCTGCTTCTTTAACTGGGGATAGAGACTGATGGCAATAGCGATGTTGGTCATGGGTCCGATCACCAGAAGCTCCAGCTCACCCTTTTCCTCCTCTGCGATCCGGCGGATCACCTCAGGAGCCATATCCTTTGAAAAAGAGGACTTCACCGCGTCGGGGATCACCACATCTCCCAGTCCTGTCTTCCCGTGGGTGGGACCATAATAATCTCCTCTGGGATAAAACGGAAGAGTCGCACCTCTGGCCACCTCCACATCAATCCCCAGATATTCCGTCAGGTTCAGATTGTTGGCAGAAGTATACTCTTCCCGAACATTGCCGTTTACGGATGTGATCGCTCTTACATTGATCTCCGGGCAGCCAAATGCTGCCATCAGCGCGATCGCGTCATCAGTTCCCGTATCGCAGTCGATGATAAATGGTCTTGTCATATCGTCCTCCTGAAATGGCATTTTAAATTATATCATAAAAAACATTTTCGGAAAATAATTTCTTTATAAAAAGAATATTACGATTTCCCTGCCATGTCAACTATTTTTTGTGCATTTTCGATACTTCTTCCTTTACTGCGATTGGTTTATAGAGTATAATTTACATATATTTTATTTGTGTGCAGTAAGTATCGACGGAGAGGAGAACCTTATGACGATCAAAGAACTGGCCCGGATTGCAGGCGTATCCGTTTCCACAGTTTCCAAAGTAATGAACCAGAAAGATGAGGGCATCAGTGCCGATACCAGAGAGCGGATCCTGAATCTGGCCCGGGAATACGGCTACAGCCCTTATTCTTCTATCTCCACGATTCCGTCAAAAACCCCCCTGATCGGCGTGGTCATGCGCTCCCAGTCTCAGGAGATTGCGGAGGGGATTATGGAACAGGCCCAGGCGCTCGGGCACCGGGTGATCTATTCTGTCAGCGGAAACAGCTTAAAGACCGAGTCCCAGACTTTAAATATCCTCTGCCGGGCAAAGGTGGACGGAATTCTCTGGGAACCGGTTTCCTCCGCCAGCCTTTCGTTAAAGACCATTCCGGACAAGGCCGGCATCCCTTACCTTCTGTTTCAGTGCCCGTGGGCTGCTGATTCCGAATGTATCAAGTACGATTCTCTCGCCGCCTTCGCCGTGCAGAACCTGCTGGAACGCTACCACACCTCCATCGCCTGTCTTCTCTCCGATCCGGAGGAGGACAGCCTGTTTTTGGAGGGATATAAAAAATGTCTGTTTGACCACGGAATCCTGCCGAAAGACTCCCTGGTATTTTCCGAGATCTCCCCTCTCCTTTTGCAGAAGATCTCTTCCCGGCTGGTCAGCGCGGTGGTCTGCTCCAACTACACCAACGCCCTGGAGCTTTACGGAAAACTGACTTCTCTCCACTACTCCATCCCCAGAGAGCTGTCTGTCATCGCCATGAAGGACGGCCAGTTTCAGGAGCTGCCTTTCCCGTCCATTTCCTGCTGTCCCGTGCCGGAGCGGGCCTTCGGACAGTACCTGACAGACAAGCTGCTGCACTGGGACGACCCGGAATGGAGCCGGAAAACCTTCCGCCCCAAGATCTCTTTAAACGGATTTTCCACCGTCGCCTTCCCTCCGCATATGCAGGAGGAACGGATTCTGGTGGTGGGGAGCATCAATATTGACCACTATCTGAACGTGGATCAGCTCCCATATTCCGGAAAGACTGTGATGACCACCGATTCTCTAGTGTTTCCCGGCGGAAAGGGCATCAACCAGGCTGTCGGCGTGTCCCGCCTGGGACACATGGTCACTCTCGTCGGCTGCGTGGGAACGGACACCGACGCGGAGATCATTGATACAGCCATGGAAAAATATTCTCTCGACACCTCCGGAATTAAGCGGGTTTCCGGGGAGCAGACAGGGAAGGCTTATATCTTCGTGCAGAAAAACGGGGAGTCCATCATCTCCATTTTGTCCGGCGCCAACCACTGCCTGACTCCCGACGACATTGCCAGGAACCACAGCCTGTTTGAACACGCCGGCTACTGCCTGATTCAGACGGAGCTCCCGGACGAGACGGTAGCCGCCGCCTGCAGAGCTGCCAGAGCTTACGGGGTCAAAACTATCTTAAAGCCATCAGCCCGCCACCATCTCATTCCGGAGATCCTGGAAAACGTGGATATCCTGGTACCGAACCTGGATGAGATCAACGAACTCTGCCCGCAGGAACCTTCCCTGGAAAAACAGGCGGAGTACTTTTTAAACCTGGGAATCTCCACCGTGATCGTCACCCTGGGAAAAAATGGGTGCTACATGAAAAATGCCTCCGAAGAAATGTATCTTCCGGCGGAGAATTTTCTCTCCATTGACAATACCGGAGCCGGAGACGCCTTTATCAGCGCCCTGGCCTCCTATCTTCTGTACGGATATGAAATGAAGGACGCCATCCGCATCGCCAACCTGGCTGCCGGGTTCAGCGTGACCCGCCGGGGCGTTGCCCCGGCTCTCATTGACAAGAGCACGCTGGAGGCATATCTGCGGCAGAAATACCCAAACCTTTTAAAAAGCAGGACGGACGAGGCGGTGCAGCCAATATGACCGGTATGACACCGTTTTGAAAAAACCGCCGTCTGGCTGCGTGCCAGGCGGCGGTTTTTTCATATTTCTGTTTTTACAGTCTCTTTAACAGTTCTTCCCTCTCGCTCTCATATCCAGGCTTTCCAAGAAGAGCAAACATGTTCTTCTTGTAGCTCTCAACGCCAGGCTGGTTGAAGGGATTTACGCCAAGCAGGTATCCGCTGACACCGCAGGCGAACTCAAAGAAGTAGAACAGCTCTCCCAGATAGAAGGCATTCTGCTCCGGAATCTTTACCATCAGGTTGGGTACATTGCCGTCTGTGTGGGCCAGGATCGTGCCGTTCATGGCGCTCTTATTTACAAAATCCACACTCTTTCCGGCCAGATAGTTCATTCCGTCCGTATCTACCTCTTCCTTCTGCAGAAGGATCTCTTCCGGAGACTCTTCCACATTGAGAACCGTCTCAAACATCACTCTGGAGCCATCCTGGATAAACTGGCCCATGGAGTGAAGATCCGTGGTCAGGTCTACGGCTGCCGGGAAAATACCTCTCTGGTCCTTACCCTCGCTCTCGCCGTAAAGCTGTTTCCACCACTCAGATACATAGTGCAGGCTGGGCTCGTAGTTTGCCACGATCTCCACGCTCTTGCCCTTTTTATATAAAATGTTGCGCACGGCTGCGTACTGAAGCGCTCCGTTCTCCTCAAAAGGCTGCTCCAGCGCTTTCTTTCTTCCGGAAGCCGCGCCCTCCATCAGCTGATCAATATCGGCTCCGCTCACCGCAATGGGAAGCAGGCCTACAGCTGTCAGCACGGAGAAACGTCCGCCCACATCGTCCGGCACCACAAAGCTCTCATAACCTTCCTCATTGGCCAGGTTCTTTAAAGCTCCCTTCACCTTGTCCGTGGTGGCGTAAATTCTCTTGTTCGCCTCTTCGCGGCCGTATTTCTCAATCAGCATCTCTTTAAATACGCGGAACGCGATCGCCGGCTCTGTGGTGGTTCCGGATTTGGAAATGATGTTGATAGAAAAATCCTTGCCGGCCAGCACATCCTTCAGGTCATGGATGTACTTGCTGCTGATGCTGTTTCCAACATAATAAATCTCCGGCGTCTTCCTCACGCCCTTATCCAGAACGTTGTAAAAACTGTGACTTAAAAATTCGATCGCTGCCCTCGCTCCCAAATAGGAACCGCCGATTCCGATCACAAGAAGCACATCAGAATCATTCTGAATCTTTTCAGCTGCCTTCTTAATGCGCGCAAATTCTTCTTTATCATAATTTACAGGCAGGTCAATCCATCCAAGAAAATCATTTCCGGCCCCCGTCTTATTTACCAGAACGTCTCTGGCATACATGGTAGTTCCCTTGGCGTTTTCCATTTCTTCTGCACTGATAAATTTGGCAGCTCTGGAATAGTCAAATGTCACTGTCTTTCCCATCGTTATATCCACTCTCCTTTTCTTCTGTGATGGCGGCATGATCTGCGCTGTTCACAAAATATTCAACAACTCGGCTTTATTATACCATAATTTCCCTTCATTTAAAGTAAAAATTCTTATGTTTACGTCAAATATTCTCTGATAATATCTCCCAACAGCTTCACCTCCTCCGGTTTTAAGTCCTTCAGCCAGTTTCCGTCGGACCGGTCCTTGTCCCGGCTGGCAGCGATCTGCTCCAGGCTGTGTTTTAACGAGCCGGTATCTTCTGCCGGCTCCGGTTGCTTGTCCTCCCTTCTCCGGCGCGGGCGCAGTCCGCCCCGAAGTCCACCTTCCCTCAGACTGCTGTCCCGGACTGCCGCACTCTCCTTTAAATCTTCCCGCTCTGCCTCATACACAGGGGCACTGCTGTTCTCCCGGCTGCGGACCGCGGACATCCTGCCGGTACCGTCCTCCGTCTCCGCAGCCGCCATTCTCCCTTTTCCCGGCCGGAAAAACAGAGAATTATCCATATAATCTTCCAGCGCCACTAAAAGCTGCTGCCTTTTCTCTCCCAGATTCACTCCTACATCCACCACCATGGTCAGAAGCCCGGCCAGTATTCCCATAGTCCCGTAGAGCGCTATGTAATAGGTATCGCTCCTGTACCAGTAGGCCAGAAATGCAGCGCCGCCGCCCACCAGAAAGCACAGAAGCGTCAGCTGATTGGAGAAATTGCTCCAGCCTGACAGAGATATTTTCATAAATTTAAAGTCCGCCGCCTGCCTTTCCAGGTACGCGGCCATGTTGGCCACTCCCCCATTTAAGCGGTAGGTGCTCTCGATCCGCTGTTTTAAGGTTTTCAGATTCTTATTTTTCGTCATGGCCATGTTGGTAGTTTCTTTCATTAATCGTTTGTAGAGGCTCTTTGTCATCCATTTGCAGACCATGCTGAGCAGACACAGTCCCGCCAGCACATACAGCACTTTTCCTGTTGCTAAAAATTCTTGCATAATAAATGCTCCCCTTTCTTTCCGGAATCCCTTTCCAGATACCCCTTATTATAGCGGGAGCTTTTTTACATGAGAAGATTAAAGGCCCTAGAATCGTTCGACAAATCCGGCCCGGAATCGCACTGGAAGGGGAAATTTGTCCCCGGCGGGGGAAACGGGGCCTTCCCCGCTTTCCTCCGCAGAATTTTCCCTGTATAATGGATGATGAAAACCAGCTGACACCGCTATTTTAATCAAAGGAGAATGCTCATGAAGCGCATAATAGACGCAGCCCGCTCTCTGGCTCAGACCAGAGGCAGCTTTTATCTCTACGACGAAGACTCTGTCTTCCGTCACATCAGGCTCTTAAAAACAGCCTTTCCCCTCGCGCAGTTTCTATACTCTGTCAAGTGCAACTCCAATCCCCATGTGATCCGCAGCGTATGTTCCCAGGGGCTGGGGGCGGACGCTGCCAGTCTCTCCGAAGTGATGGCCGCCAGAGACGCCGGCCTCCGCAGGGACCAGATATACTATTCCGCACCCGGAAAGACCCCGGATCATATCCGCCAGGCCATCCTTAAGTCCATTCTCATCGCCGACAGCACCGGAGAACTACTGCAAATCCAGGCTGCCGCTGAGGAAGCCGGTGAAACTGTGTGCGCAGGCATCCGCATCAATCCGGATTTTTCCTTCGGCGGCGGTCCGGGAGTTCCTTCCAAATTCGGCATTGATGAGGACCAGGCTTACCGGTTTCTGGCAGAACATCCTCTGAAGAATGTCAGGATCTGCGGCATCCATGTGCACTTAAAAAGTCAGGAACTCCGCTCTGATGTGCTGGCGGAATACTACCGAAATATGTTCCGGCTGGCAGAAACCTTTGAGCGGACGACCGGCTTTTCGCTGAAGTTTCTCAATCTGGGTTCCGGCATCGGCATCCCCTATTCTCCCGATGACCGTCCCCTGGATTTGGAAGCACTGGGGAAGACAGCCGCAGATCTGTTTTCCGGCTTCCGCGCCTCCCATCCGGACACGAAACTCCTGATCGAGACGGGGCGTTTCGCCGTGGGAAAGAGCGGATTCTACATCACCAGGGTGCTGGACCGGAAAGTCTCCCGAGGAAAGACCTATCTCATCCTGGAAAACACGATGAACGGCTTTTTCCGTCCGGTCCTGGCAAACCTGATCTGCAGATATTCCTCTGATCCCTCGCCGGAAGGCTGCGAGCCCTTATTCACCTGCAGAGACGAATGTGAGATCATCCCTCTGAAAGAAGAAGGTCCGTCAGAGCGCGTGACTCTTGCCGGAAACCTGTGCACGGCCGCCGACGTGATCGCCGAAGATATTCTGCTGCCGCATCTGGAGCCTGGTGATCTGATTGCCGTCACCAACGCCGGCAGCTACGCCTCCGTGCTGACTCCCTTTCAGTTTTCCTCCCAGCAGAAGCCGGAAGAATTCTTCCTGACGGCGGACGGAAAGATCCTCTCATGACAGAAAAAGGCAGGAGCAGGAAGATCACTCCCGCTTCTGCCTCATTTTTTCAGTTTCTCTGCTTTCTGATTTTTGCCTCTCTGCAAGTCAAAGTTTCTCCGCCATGGCGATCATCAGCTTCACAGAGTGCTCCACCGCCTTCATCTCAAATGTCTTGTAATCCATATCGGCACTGTCATCTGCCTTGTCAGAAATGGAACGGATCACCAGGAAAGGAATATTGTTTAAGTAAGCCGCCTGGGCGATGGCAGCTCCCTCCATCTCCGTGCAGTAGCCGCCAAATGTTTCCACCAGCCACTCTTTTTTCTCCCGGCTGCTGACGAACTGATCTCCGCTGAGCACCCGTCCCTCGAACACGCCGACTTCCGGAATCACCTCTCTGCTGCATTCCTTCGCCAGTTCCCGCAGTTTTTCATCCGCCTTAAATTCATATACATCCATCTGCGGAATCTTTCCCGCCGGATAGTCGAAACAGGTGGCGTCCATATCATGCTGCACCGCATCCGTCGCCAGCACGATGTCGCCGATATTGATCTCATTTCTCAGAGAGCCGGCAATTCCTGTGTTTACCACAGCGTCCACCCCATAGCGGTCCGCCAGAATCTGGGTGCAGACCGCCGCGTTTACCTTGCCCACGCCGGAGCGGACCACTACCACGTCCTTGCCCCTCAGCTTTCCTTTATAAAAATCCATAGCGGCTGCCCGCTCGATCTGTACCTCTGTCATCTGATTTTTGATTTCCGCCACTTCCTGATCCATGGCGCCGATAATTCCAAGCATCTGCTTACCTCCTGTACTGATTTGCTTTTCCGGGCAGCGATCCGGGCGGACATGCCTCCATGTCCGTTCGGCTCCCGCCGCGGGAGATTTGATTTTTCTTTCAGTATACAGGAAAAACAGGCTATTTTGCAAGGGAATCCCAAGCCATTTGGGCCATACACGCCGCTCCTATCCATAAACATTCTTCATCCACGTCAAAATACGGAGTATGGTTTCCGTGGACGATCCCTTTTTTCTCATTTCTCACTCCCAGAGCTCCCAGGACTCCAGGGACCTTTTCCAAAATAAATCCCATGTCATCTCCTACCATTGCAGGAGATAATTCAAGAACATTTTCTTCTCCTAAGACGCGGCTGCATGCTTTTTTCGCTGTGTCTGCAAGCACAGGATCATTGATGATCGGAGGACATCCATCCGGAAGCTCTGCCCTGCACTCGCAGCCGTATCCTATCTCTATCCCCCTGCACAAACTTTTCAGCCGCTCCCGTATCAGCTCTCTGACCTGCGGCGTCATAGCTCTGTAAGTTCCTGAAAGTTCAGCATTTTCAGGGATAATATTGCCGGAAGTTCCCGCTGTCATTTTACAAACTGAGACTACCCCCGTCTGGATCGGATCTATATTTCTGGAAACGATCGACTGAATCTGGCAAATCAGCTGAGACGCTATGTATACGGGATCAACAGTCGTATTTGGGAATGCGCCGTGTCCTCCTTTTCCGTGAATATGAATCGTCATCATATCTGCGCTGGCCTGCGACGCTCCCCGCATAAAAGCTACTTTTCCCGCCTCGATCGAGGTATTCGTATGAATGGAAAATATTTCCTCTATTTTTTCATCCGAAAAAAATCCCGTCTCAATGATTTGTTTCGCCCCGCAAAGGTTCTCTTCCGCCGCCTGAAATATCAGATATACTGTGCCCTGCAGTTCTTTCTGGTGGCGCTTAAGCATTGCTGCCGCTCCTATGAGACACGCAGTATGCACATCATGACCGCAGGCATGCATAACCCCTTCATTGCGAGAAGCATATTCCGCATTCGTCTGCTCCTGAATCTGAAGTGCATCCATATCTGCTTTCAAAGCTATCCTTTTTCTGGATTCTTCCCCTCTGATCACAGCAACCACGGTTGTGGGCAAATTCAAGGGAAGGATTTCTATATTGTTCTCCTTCAGAAAATTTTTTATTTTCCCGCTTGTTCTGAATTCTTCCATGGGCAATTCCGGATACATATGTATATCTCTCCGAAATTCTCTCAGCATTTCCTGCATGCTTCTGGCTTCTTCTGCAAAATTCATAACTTATTTCTCCTTATAATCCGCTGCTATGCAAAAATATACGGTACGATGATTGAAGCAAGAATTACTGAAGCTACTGTAACTGTAGCGAATCCACCGACTACCATTTTGGGAAGAACATATTTTAATGCCATTTCCTTCTCTTTATCACTGCAGTCAAGGGTGTTGATTGCTTCCTCTGCAATAATCTGAGTGTTCGGATATCCAAGAAGTGCCGTAACACCAATGGCAAAAGAAATTGCGGGAGAATATTTTACAAATTTTCCCGATATAATGGAAAAAACAGCAATTCCCAAAACGCCAAGAATCATCAGCCCGATTATGGGAGCAATCATCTCGACAAATTCTGAGGGCGTCAGCGCAGCAAAACTGGTCGGCGCCATTGTCATCATGCAGACCATAAAGAATCCGGCTCCTCCGGCTTTTCCCAGCGGTGCTTTCGGAAGGAAATTAACGGTCTGCAGAATAACTCCTAAAACTAAATAAGCAACCGCTGCCGGTATGGGAGTAAATGTTCCGATCAATAACCCGGCAGACGCCGTAAGTGCCGTTTTGAAAAAGTTCATCTGATTTGTGTCAAGGCTTTTCGGCACATCCGGTACCAGCTTTATATCCGGAATTTTAAAATGTCCCCCTTCTTTTAACTCTTTTTCCAGCCCCGCTTTTTTTATTTTCGTCCGAACATCATGCTTAATGCACCAAGTCGCAATCGGCATTCCCACCATATTCTGCACAGCAATTAAAACCATGGCAAATGCACCTATCTGTGCCATTCCCGCCGCATTCGCCTCTTCCTGGACCATAGCCGCCGCAACCAGGCCGCCTGCAATAGGACCAACCGCACTGTAGGCGTAAATCTTTCCAAAAAGAGCAGTGCCGACAGTGCAGCAGAATACGGCAATGCCTATCAGCCCTACCAAAGAGATCAAAACTGTTTTCCATTCTTTCAGCATATCATTGATATTGATAGTCGTTCCCAGATTTGTAATAATCAGCGGCATCACAATACCGGATGTCAATGCTGAGATTCCTGTCTGACTGACAAGATCCGATGGCAAAATTCCCGACCAAAACCCTGCCGCAAACAGAATGCTGGCAAATACTAAAAAAGACACATACCCTTTTGTGACATGAGATAGTATTTCGCTGATCACGAAAATCGCCATCATAACCATAAAACAATAAACTGCCGTCCACGCCATAAAAAAACCTCCTCATACAATAATTATTTGTAGATTCAGTATAGCATGAACGGCAGTTCCCGCCGTTTCTAATCCCTTTCACTGATTTTCCATTCTGGAACATCAGTTTCCTTTAAATTCATTTTTTACAAAGCACCAGAAGAGCGCCGCATTTTCCGACAGTTTCTTTCCTCTCTTTTTGGCTAAAACACAGCCTGAACGATATTCCTCTTCTAATTCTACGGCGGTTACTCTCTTTTCTGTTTTTTCACTCAGAATGCTTTTCCCGCACAGCGAAACTCCCATCTGATTCTGTATATATGACAGCATCGTATCTTCTCTGGAAACACTTAATACGACCTTCGGCTCAAAACCGCTGTCTCTGCACATGTCTTTGTAGATCCTGTACATTCCAGACTCAGGCGCTAAAAATACAAAATTTTCGTCTTTCAGCTTATTCAGAGAAATTTTTCTTTTCCCCGCATATCTGTGGTTCTTCGGAAGGATTGCGCACATATTTTCCCCGAAAATCTCTATTTCATCCAATTCTTTTCCTTTGCAGTAGAGATCTCCCAGGAAACCCAGCTCACATTCTTCATTTAAAAGCATTTTTAACAGTTTAAGCCCATGATATTCTTTCAAATCCAGCTCTACCTTGGGATACTTTAATTTAAAATTGTGCAGAAGATCAGGCAGACCTATTTTTTGCTGGCACGGAATGCTGCACAGCTTTAATTTTTTCTTTTTTAATCCCTGCATGGCACTGCTTGCCTGCACAATCTGTGCTGCATACGGAACGCATTTTTTTCCTTCCTCCGTCAGCTGTATCCCGCGGGATTTTCTCTCAAACAGCGCAAAGCCCAATTCCCGTTCTAAAGCTGCAATATGCTTCGTCACATTCGCTGTTGTCATATATAATTGATCTGCCGCTGCTGTAAAAGTGTCATTCTCCGCCGCCGCTAAAAACGTTCTGCATTTTTCCACGTCCATTCCGCCAGTTCCTCCGCTGATTCCAGTACTTCTCCGATCTGTTCTTCTGTTATCTCGTCAAAATGGAAGCCTCCCGTGCAGAGCACAGAGGCATTCCTGGCCTTCGCCGCGGCCTCAGCCACTTTTCTGCAGATAAATTCATCTTTATGTCCGGGAAGATTCAGGACAGAAGAGGTAACGCTCACCTCCCCATTTTTCAGCAGAGACGGACGCGCAACAGCCAGTACGGCACATCCTATATGGGGAAGGCTGCCGCCGGAGAGCACGATCACGCAGTCCTTCCCCAAAGTCTTTATCTCCGCGCAGAGAGTGGAAAAAGATAATTTTTTCTCCCATTTAAGGACTGTCAGATCCCCGTCCATCTTCTGTATCCCTCCGCTTCTATTCCAAATGGCTCCAGCAGTTTTGCCGCAATATGATGGACCATCTCCTGTATGGTTTTCGGCTGATGGTAAAAGGTCATCATAGGCGGGATAATATGGACTCCCGGCAGTCTGGCCAGCTCAGCCAGGTTGCGCAGATGAATGGCGCTTACCGGCGTCTCCCTGGCCGCCAGCACCAGGGGACGCTGTTCTTTAATGGTCACATCGGCAGCGCGCAGGATCAGATTATCCGAATATCCGCAGCAGATCCCGGCAGCCGTCTTCATACTGCAGGGAACGATCAGCATTCCGGCTGTCTGAAAAGATCCGCTGGCCGGTCCTCTTCCGATCTCTTTCCAGTCAAGGATCTCATCGGCGTACTGGTATACCGCCTCTGCGGATCCCATTTCCTGAATGCAGGTTTTCTCCCCGCTGCTGCTCATGATCAGATAGGAACTGAAGGTTTTATCCTGTCTGATTATTTTTAAGCATTCTTCCAGAATCGGCATTCCGCTGGCCCCGGTCGCCCCCACAATGATCCGTTTTTTCTCCATAGTTACCTCTTTTCGCCCGGAAACCAGATTTCCGGATCCAGTTCCATAAATCTGGCTCTCTGGAACCGTTTTTTCTGATCAAAAGGCACTGTACAGTCGAAAATCGTCTTGCAGGCAATCCCGTGATCCCGGATGCTCGCCGAATATGCAGGATCATCGGACGGATCCAGAGGATGGCAGCGCACGCCCGGAATGGTGATAATGTCCACATCCCCCTGAAAACGGGTGTTCATGGCCCAGAGCACGTCACTCATGTCAAAACAGTCCACATCCTCATCCACCAGAAATATGTGCTTCAGCTCGCTGAAGGCAGAAAATGCCAGGAGAGCAGCCTGTCTCTGCCTTCCCTCATCGCTGGGAACCGACTTTTTAAACTGAAGAACAGCCATATATTTTCCGCCCCCGGCTGAAGCGCAGTACACATTCTGAAGCCTGCCCGGCATAGCTTTTTCCACCATTCCCAGAATACTGGCCTCTGTGGGAATGCCGGCCATGGAAACATGCTCCTCGCTTGGGCCAATGCAGGTCTGCATGATCGGATGCTCCCTGTGCGTCACCGCCTTCACCTTTATCACATAACAGAGACTGGACGGACCGGTATATCCCGGAAATTCCGGCATGGCGTATCCTGTGTGGCTGTTCTGGTCTTCCTCTACTCTGGCTCCCGGGATAATTTCTCCCTCAATGACATACTCTGCGTTTGCAATGGCATTTTCTTCTATGGAAACACAGCGGCACAGTTCCACCGGCTTTTTCCTTATTGCTCCGGCTACCGCCAGCTCGTTATATCCAAGGGGAGTTGTCGGCGGCTCAAAGCAGGAACCAATCTCTATAGCCGGATCTACTCCAATACTCACAGAAATAGGCAGCGGCTTTCCCAGCTGCTCCGCTCTCTCGGCCATAGCTCCAATGTGGCGTGCCCCCGGCGTAAAGAAAATAGACAGCTCATCCTTCCCCTGAATGCACAGCCGGTGGATCGTCACATCGCTCTGCTTCGTATCCGGATGGGAGGCATAGCACATTCCCAGGGTGATATAAGGTCCCGCATCATCCGGCGTGTTGGTGGGAGCCGGAATCAGTTTATTTAAGTCAAAATCCGGATCGGAAGCTCTGTGGACCACCTGCTGGCATAAAGCCGGCCCCTGGATAAGAACGGGAGCTACCGGGTGTTCCACGCTGCTGCACAGCAGCCTTCCCAGGTCTTCGGGCCTGCTGCCTAAAAGAGCTGCCACTCTCTTTCTGCTGGCAAGCATTCCGATCACCACGCTGGCATCCGGATGTCCTTTTACAGAATGGAAAATCACAGCCGGCCCTTCCTTCGTCGGCCTTTTCACTGTTCCTCCTGCTCCCACATACCGGTATACTCCGGCCAGCTGAGCCTTTGGATCCACCTCCACATCAGTCTCTGCCAGCTGTCCCGGCATGCGTTTCAGCAGACTGATGGCACTTCTTAAATCATAAACATTGTCTCCCATAACCTTCCTCCTTATCTGAATCTCTTCTTTGACTTTAACTGAATTTTATTCCCGTTTCTGATATGAAATCAATTCAAAGTATGTTATGATTGTTTCCAGAATGGAATGAAAAGAGGAAGCAGTATGACCATTGAACAACTGGAATTTTTCAAAGAAGCAGTAAAACAGCCCACCTTCCTGGACGCCGCGGAAACACTCCACATTTCCCAGTCCTCTCTCTCCAAACAGATCCAAAAAATGGAGCAGGAGCTTGGAGTTTCTCTGTTTGACCGAACAGGCAGAAAGGCGAAGCTGACGCCGGCCGGAGAATATTTCTACCGGGAAATCCTTCCGTTTATCGGCCAGTACCATCAGATCGTCCGCGGGCTCTCCCAATTTCGTGATATGTCCTCTCTGAAAATCGGAACTCTGCCCATACTGGCTCTCTATCATCTGGACAGCGCCCTGAAGCAATTCATGAGCCTTCATCCCGAGATCAGCTGCACGATCTGCGAGGCGGAAGAAGAACAGCTGATGAGAGACTTTTCTGACGGTCTTTATGACCTGATTATCGCCCGTGAAACGATGTTCAACTCATCCCATTACTGCGTTTTTCCCATCGCTCAGGATGAGCTGATCGCCGCTCTGTCCGCTTCCCATCCCCTGGCCGGCCGCAGAAATATCCGTCTGAAAGAGCTGTCCGGCGAGAATTTCATTCTCATGAACCCTTACACCAGCATTTACCAGTCCTCCATTCGGGAACTGAAAAAAGCAGGCATAAATTTTCATCTTCTGCGGACTGCCAGAGCGGAATCTATTTTAAGCTCTGTAGCCATCGGAGAGGGCGTCAGCCTTCTGGCCAGAAAAAATTTTGAAGTATTCCGCCACGCGGATGTCATTCCTGTCTCCCTCGATCCCCCCGTCCGCCTGACAGCAGTCGCCGCTTACCGCCCCGATTCTCCCCGCTGCCGTGAGCTGGCTGAACTGAAAAATTTTTTCAGCGGCAGAAAATGACAGATGTTCTGCCTCTCTCTGTCCGCCTTCCTTTTCCGGCATGTCCCCCTCCCCTTTCCGGCAAACCTTGACAGTCCTCTCCCCGCCGGATATAATTAAGCTGCTAACAACAAATCAGAAACCACACAGATCCAGCATGATAGAATACGGAGGAAAATCAAATGGTATACAAGACACGCGGAACCTGTTCCACACAGATCCTTTTTGACGTAAAAGACGGAAAGCTGACCGATGTGAGCTACGTAGGCGGCTGCAACGGCAACTTAAAGGGCATCGGCAAACTGGTAGAGGGAATGGATGTTGACGAGGTGATCCGCCGCCTGGACGGCGTGAGATGCGGCATGAAGCCCACCTCCTGCCCGGACCAGCTGGCTCAGGCCTTAAAACAGTACAAAGCATCTCAGGCTTAAATCACATTTTAAATGATCCCTGCGGAGAGTTTTTGCTTAACGGGGAATGAAGTTTTCTGCTAGATAAAAAGCCACGGCAGTAGACCTTTTTCAGGTTCTGCCGTGGCTTTTTATTGTCTGATTCAATTAATTTTTCAGATATTTCTCAAACCATTCTTCCAGTTCTTTTAAGCGGGTCATGCGGTTTTCCGGCTTGCCGCTTCTGGAAAGCTCGTGATTCTCCCCGTGGAACAGCACCAGCTTCGCGTCCGTTCCCTGGCGCTTCACAGCGGAGAACATCTGGATGGCGTCTCCCATCCAGCAGCGGTAGTCCTCATCCGACTGCAGGAACAGGGTCGGCGTCTTGGCGTTTACTGCCCCGCTCAAAGGCGACATGGACCACACCTTGTGGAAATCCTCCCAGGGATAAGCTTCCATCTGAAGACGGTTGGCGTAGTATCCGATATCTGTGTACAGGCACTTTGTGGCGTAATTGGAAATGGAGCGCTGGGAAACGGCCGCGCCGTACCGGTCCGTATGGCCAATCATCCAGTTGCACATAAATCCGCCGTAAGAACCGCCGCAGATTCCCACACGCTTCTCGTCAATGTCCGGGCAGTGGGCCAGGGCCTGATCCGTAAACTCCATCAGATCCGCAAAATCATCCCGTCCGAAGGCTTCTGTAATGTCAGCGTAGGCTTCTCCCCGCCCGTCGGATCCTCTCGGATTGGAAAAGATCACAAAATATCCGTCGGAGGCCAGGCACTGCATCTCGTGGAAAAATACGCCGCCGGACACACCTTTCGGACCGCCGTGGATCTCCAGCACCGCCGGATATTTTTTCCCGGGCTCATAGCCTGCCGGACGGATCACATATCCTTCCATGGTATATCCGTTCTTGCCCTCATACCGGAAGGACTCCGGAGCGATCACCTCATGGCTGTCCAGATATTCATCGTTAAAGCCGGTGAGCTTTTTCTCCTCCCCCGTCTTCACATCCAGGCTGTAAAGCTCCGCCATGGCACAGCCCCTCATAGCCGTCATCACTGTCCGGCCGTTTTTCATGTCAAAGCCGGTGACTGCGCCTTCCGCCTTCGTCACGTAAGTGATCTCACCCTTCCGGTCCATCTTCACCAGCTGGCTGCATCCCCACTCCGTCTTCAGCATGTACAGGACATCTTCTTTTTCGCTGAAAAGCATGGTGGTCCCTCCGCCGTATTTGGCATCGCTTCCCACCGAATTTCCCACGGAAAAATCGGAAAACGGTAGATCCGTTCTCTCACCGTTATCCACATTCACCAGATAAAATCTCGGGTTTTTCCCCATTCTCTCGTAGGTTGTCCCCGTGAAAAATACCTGTTTTTCTCCCATATAGCAGATGTGGTCCGCCTCAAACTCACTGTCGGAAGTGAGCGGCTTTACCTCTCCTGAAGCAAGATCGCAAAAATACACTCCCGTGGTCTTCGGGCAGATGTCCTTATAGACCGGACCGCACCACGCCGCCGTCTTTTTCTCCGGAGACAGGTCAAAGGACACCACATTCTGATATTTTTCAGAGATTCTCTTCGTCTCTCCCGTCAGCCGGCTGTGGACAAACAGGGCCGTGCGCTTTCTGCTGACGATTCCCTTGCCGTTAAACCAGAAGGGAAGCTCTTCATAGATTTCATAGTCTTTTCCGCGCTCCGCTTCATATTCTCCAGGTTCTTCCTTCTCATACTCTTCCACGCGGGCGGTAAATAAAAACTGATCGTCTCCCATGGAAACCAGCTTCTCCGCCTTGTGGGGAAGGGTCAGATAGCGCTCCGCCTCTCCGCCGTCCACGGACAGACGGTAATACACTGCCGACTCTTTATCCGGCGCCTCTCCCCGGTCAGAGGCAAACAGAAAGCTCTTCTCATCCAGCCAGAGGATTCCCTTGGCTCCGCCTCTCTCTGCCATCTTCCTGTTTTCTCCCGTCTCCAGATCGTACATCCAGACGGCAGAATTGTAGCCGTTTTTCTCCCGGTCCGCCTCAGTCACCACGTAAGCTGCATATCTTCCGTCGGGAGACAGAGACGCCTCCGACAGAAACTTAAATTCAAATAAATCTTCCCGTTTTACCGGGGCTTTTTCCGTCATTCCCATGTCACTGCTCCTCCTTTTCTGTCTCCGGCTTCAAATGCTGATCCATCCAGCTCAAAATCTCTCTCATGCGGACGATCCTGTTTCTCGGCCGTCCGGAACGGGACAATTCGTGATTTTCTCCCTTGATCACGCACATCCTGGACTCCACTCCCAGGATCTTTAAGGCCGCGAACATCTGCATTCCCTCCGCCACGTTGCAGCGGTAGTCCGCGTCAGAGTGGACGAACAGGGTGGGAGTCTTGCAGTTTGCAATATATTTGATGGGAGAATGAAACCACAGCTTATCCACATCTTCGCAGGCAAATACCGCCTGATTGTCTTTGGTGAAGGTGTGGCCGATATCTGACATATATTCAAAGGAAATCCAGTTGGCAATAGATCTCTGGGATGCCGCTGCCTTAAACCGGTCTGTGTGGCCGATGATCCAGTTTGTCATAAAGCCGCCGTAAGAACCGCCGGTGACTCCCACACGCTCACGGTCAATGTCCGGCTCCTGATCCAGCACAAAGTCGGTGAAATCCATCAGGTTTTCGTAATCCACCGTGCCGTATTTTCCATTAATGTCCCCAAATTCCGTTCCGAAGCCGTCAGAACCTCTGGGATTGGTGTAGAATACGAAATATCCCGCGGACGCCCACACCTGCATCTCGTGGTGGAACACAGATCCGAACACCGTTCTCGGCCCGCCGTGAATATTTAAAATAGCAGGATATTTCTTTCCCGGCTCATATCCCACAGGCTTCATTACCCAGCCGGTGAGCGTAAATCCGTCCTTCGCCGTAAACGTATATTTCTTCGGAGTGGATACGGCATACTGGCTCATATCGTTAAATTCCGTGATCTGCTCTCCGTCCAGATAGAGCTCTGCCGGCTTATCCCCGTACAGTCCGCAGACCACTACATGACCGTCCTTCACGTCAAAGCTGTCGCAGGAACCTTCCTCCGTCACCACACCTTTTATGTTCCCTTCCCGGTCAATGGAATACAGGCAGGCATTATAGCCTCTGGTGGTGATAAAATAGCAGATTCCGTCTCCGGCCTTCACCGTCCGGCCGCCGCCCAGTCTGGCGTCTGTTCCCACACTTCCGGAACCGCTGCTGTAGTCATATTCTGCCAGCAGCTTCATCTCTCCGCTTTCTCAGTCCATGGTGTAGAAATCCATGTATTTCCCATTTCCGTAGGGTGAGCCGGCGCAGGCGGCAACCAGGGCCTCTTTATCATCCCAGAAGCCGATCATTCCCGTTCTCATGGTATCCTTTTCCAGCAGGCATTTTGTCTCCCCGCTGTCCAGATCATAGAGATAGATGCCGTCATACTGATTGTGAATGTCCGTCCAGGGATAGGCCTTATAGAGGACCTTGCTGCCCCGCACTCCAAAGCTGCTGCAGTCTGCCGTCTCCTCTGAAACCGGAGTCAGCTCTCCGCCCTGGTAGAGGTACAGGCGGGTTCTCGTGCCGTTTGTAAATCCCTTTCCGTTAAACCAGAAGGGAATCTCATCCACCACCTCGTAAGCGTCGTTTTTGGACTCTGTCCGTTTTTCCAGCTCGCTCACCGCCATAAAAAGATACCGGTCCTCATCCACCGCGTAAACGCTGTCTGCGGAAATCTCCACGGAAAACTTCTTCTGCGCCTCGCCTCCGTCCAGAGCGATCTCGTAGTAATCCGTTTTTCCGTCCCCGCTCACCGCAAAAAGGACTGCCCCGCTCTTTGTCCAGGTATAATGCTTCACATCTCCCCGGCAGGTCAGTCTCTTCGTCTGCTTTTTCTCACAGTCATAGACGTACAGATCCCCTTTGTAGCCGTTGTCCTTTAAATCCGCCCATTTCACCACAAAAGCGATGTTCTTCCCATCCGGGGAAAACGACGGATTGCTGACAAACTGAAGCCGGATAAACGTCTCAATCTGAATTCTGTCCATATGCTCCCTATCCTCCTCCTGGAAAAAAACAAAAAGCATGCCATCCAACCAGTTCTCCGTTGAACACCATGCTTCATTTCTCCAAAATATTTTTTTCTATTATATCTAATTGTCTGATAAATTTCAATCAATTTTTCCGCCGGAAGCTCTCTCTTTCCTCACAGCAGCATCTGATAGATCTCCCGCTTGCTCACGCCCCGGTCCTTTGCCACCTGTTTCATGGCCTCTTTCCGGTCCATGCCCTGGCCTTCATAGAGAGCCATGTGCTCCTGCACTGACATTTCCTCCCAGGAGCGGACTTTCTCCTCACGGATCTCATCCAGGCTCTTTCCTTCCAGCACCAGCACAAATTCTCCCTTCGGCTCCTCCGCCTCATACCGGGAAACAGCCTCGTCCAGGCTGGTCTGCCAGGCCGTCTCATATTTCTTCGTGAGCTCCCTGCAGATCGTGAGTCTCCTGCTGCCGCCCACAGCCTCCCTCAAGTCCTTCAGAGTCTTTGCCAGATGGTGGGGAGCCTCATAAATGATAATTGTTCTCGTCTCATTTTTCAGCTCTTCCAGGATCCTCTGCCTCTCCTTCCTGTCGCTCTTTTCCGACGGCAGGAAGGCCTCAAAACAGAACCTTCTGGTGGAAAGCCCGGACATGGTCAGAGCAGTGATGCAGGCAGCCGGACCCGGAAGGGATGTGACCTCCACTCCCGCCTCATAGCACTGCCGCACCAGTTCCTCCCCGGGATCTGAGATTCCCGGAGTGCCGGCGTCAGTGATCAGCGCCACATTCACGCCGGAAAGCATCTGCTCCACCAGATATCTGGCCTTGTCCACTTTATTATATTCATGGTAGCTGGTCATGGGCGTCTTGATCTGAAAATGATTCAGCAGCTTGATGCTGTGCCTGGTATCCTCCGCCGCGATCAGATCCGCCTCCTGCAGCGTCCTTAGCACCCGGTAAGTAATGTCCTCCAGATTGCCGATGGGCGTCGCGCAGAGAAATAATTTTCCCGCCATGGCTCTCCTCCTTGTCTTTGTCCGTATTCTTTTCCGCCGTGTACCTTTCCCGTCAGCCTGCCTCAGTACCCGTACACATCGCGGATCTCATCCGCGTAGACTCCAGGCTCCCGAAACACGATCACCGGCGCCTCCACCTTTAAAAACGCGCCTCCGCCCCGGACCGCCTCGATCATCACCATATTGGCGTCTCTGTCCGCAAAAGGATGGACCATTTTCATCCGTTTCGGCTCCAGCCGGTAAGCGGTGAGAGTGCTGATGATCTCCGCCAGGCGGTGGGGCCGGTGGACCATATAAAACCTTCCGCCGGTTTTTAAAAGCTTTGCCGCCTCCCTCACCACATCCTCCAGCGTGCAGAGCACCTCATGTCTGGCAATCGCCTTTGGCAGATCCGGATTTTTCAGCCCTCCGGCATCGTTCATGTAAGGGGGATTGGACGTCACCACATCAAAAGAAGCCGGGCCAAAAATCTGACTGGCTTCTTTAATATCTCCGTCCACGATCTCGATCTTATCTTCCAGCCCGTTTAAGGCCACGCTCCGCCTGGCCATATCCGCCACTTCCCGCTGGATCTCCAGGGCAGAAAAATGCTCTCCTTCTGTCTTTGCCTCCAGCAGGATGGGAATGATCCCCGTTCCTGTTCCCAGATCCAGAGCTCTTTCCCCCTTTTTTACCACGGCAAAGCCGGAGAGCAGGACCGCGTCCATTCCGAAGCAGAAGCCGTCAGTTCTCTGGATGATCTGATATCCGTTTCTCTGCAGATCGTCGATCCGCTCATTCTCCCTCAGCTCTACCGTCATGACAGCTTAGACTTTCCTTCCTTTTTCTCCAGAGCTTCCAGCTCCTTTAACTCCTTGTCGCTGACCTTTACTTTCTCCTTTTTCCGTCTCGGCTTAAATTTCAGCTGGTCGATCCTGTACTCCCGGATCTCTTTCTCGTCCTTTCCCACAGTCACAACCACTTTTACCGTCTGTCTCAGCACATTGACGCTGTGCACCTCGCCTTTTAAGCCGTCTGAGGTCGTCACATAATCCCCCGTTCCCGGCAGCTTGCTGTTTAAGTACTGATACGTCTCCTCCTCATTTTTCAGGCAGCACATCAGCCTTCCGCAGACGCCGGATATTTTGGACGGATTCAGGGAAAGATTCTGCTCTTTCGCCATCTTGATGGAAACCGGCGCAAACTCAGACAGGTAGGAATGACAGCACAGATCCCTGCCGCAGATTCCGATCCCGCCCATGATCTTTGTCTCATCCCGGACTCCCACCTGGCGCAGCTCAATTCTGGTCTTAAACACAGACGCCAGATCCTTCACCAGCTCTCTGAAGTCCACTCTTCCGTCCGCCGTAAAATAAAACAGCACCTTATTGTTGTCAAACGTATACTCCGCGTCGATCAGCTTCATCTGCAGACCGTGCTTGGCGATCTTTTCCTTGCAGATCTTAAACGCGTCCTTTTCTTTTTTCTTGTTGTTCGCCTCTATGGCCTCATCGTCCGGCGTTGCCATGCGGATCACCGGCTTTAAGGGGGAAACCACTTTGGAATCCTCCACCTCCCGGCTGCCCAGCACCACAAATCCGTACTCAATTCCTCTGGCCGTCTCCACGATCACATGATCGCCGGTGGAAATGTCCATGCCTGCGGGGTCAAAATAGTAAATTTTTCCCGCATTGCGGAATCTTACTCCAATTACTTTCGTCATATATTAATTCTCCTTCATCGTCAGAAGCATCAGCTCAAGAGCCAGATCCTGGTTGACATTGGCGTTCAGTCTCACTCTCGCCTTGTCAATGGCCTGCAGAATCAGCTCCAGCCCGTCATAACCGCTCTTTTCGCAGATTTCATTGATGGCGTTGTGCTCATCCTTGAAGATCATCAGGTTGATGTCCCGGGTAACTTTATACATGAGAACATCCCGGTACCACAGCTGCATGAAATCCAGACAGTCATACACATCCACGTCGTCGTCCTTCAGCTCCCTGATGCAGTTCAGAAGATCTGAAATATCCATCTCTTTAATATGTTCCAGGAGATAAACCATCTTGTCATACATATTCTGAAATTTTTCAGACATTGCGAAATCTACCATTTTCCCTATATTTCCTCTCCCAAACGCCGCGTAAACTTCCGCTTTTTCTTCCGGAATATGCAGCTGTTCCATCAAATATGCCTTTCCCGCCTGGTCACTCACCGGCCTGCACTTTAACTGCACGCACCGGGACAGAATCGTGGGCAGAAACATATTCAGATTTTCTGTCAAAAGCAGGATCACTCCGTAGGACGGCGGTTCCTCAATGGTCTTTAACAGGGCATTCTGAGCCTGGACCGTCATTTTCTCCGCTTCATCCACAATATAAACCTTGTATCTGCCGTTGTACGGCCGGATCACAATGGTGTCCTGGATCTGTTTTCTCACATCGTCCACGCCGATGCTGGCCGGCTTTTCATGAGTGACAAAGATCAGGTCCGGATGGCTTCCCGACGCCGTCTGCTTACAGCTGTGGCACTCTCCGCACGCCTCCGCCCCGCCCTTTTCACAGAGCAGATTTTCCGCAAATGCCTCCGCCAGCTTCCGCTTTCCCATCCCCTTTTCTCCGGACAGGATACAGGCATGGGGAACATTTCCCGTAAGCACCGCGTTTCGGAAAAATTCTTTGATGTGATCCTGACCAACTACCTGATCAAACCTGACCATGGCCGCACCTCCTATCCAGTATATCACAAATTTCTGCAGTTGACACCTACAAGCTCTTTCTAATATCTGTCAGGATCTGTTCTAGGCATTTTTCCAGATCTGTATTTTCATAGCGCACCGAAATCCCGCATTTTCTCAGGTTTTCTTCGCTGAAATCCGCCTCGTCCGCCAGAAATCTCCGGCACAGCTCCGCGTATCTGGGGGTTTTCTGCTGCCGCTCCCGCTCTACGGCCCGCAGAAGCCTCAGCCCGTCCTCCACCTCCACATAGATGGGGAAGATCCGCTCCGCTCCAAAATACTCCTTCAGCCGCCCGTAGGACTCCAGCGTACCGATCATCAGGCAGCCGCCGTTTATCCTTTCAAACTGTCCGTCATCCACAGTCGCGTACGTCCACGGCCCGCAGACAGTCTGATAAGTCCTGGATTCAATCACCTTTCCCTCTTCCCTCAGACGGTTCATGACAGCTTCATCTGTAAAATAATACTCCACTCCGTCTTTCTCCCCGTCCCTCATGGGCCTGGTGGTGTAGAGAGTCGCCGTCTCCAGCTCCGGCATCTCTTTCAGCAGCCTTTTATAGATCGTGTCCTTCCCGGACGCGCTTTTTCCCATTACATAAAACAATTTTTTCATGGTCTTTTTACCACCTGAATGGTTTTTCCTGACAGATCTTTTAACCCCTGGACCGAAAGCCCCATTTCCTGGTACTCTCCGATAGTCCGCACCAGGGACGGAAGAAGCATCTCCCCCGGAGCCACGATCGGGATCCCCGGCGGATAAATGTACACAAATTCCCCGGAAACCTTTCCCACGCTGTTTCCTATGGAAACCGTTTCCTTCGGCCCGGTGATGCCTTCGTAGATCGTCATCTCCACCTCCGGCCGCGAAGTCACCCGACTGCTCCACTCCAGATTGCTCTCCAGATCCGGATCTTCCACTTTTTCCGCCAATTCCTTATCCAGCTCCAGAAGAGCCTTCTTCAGCCTGTCAAATCCCTCTTCCCGATCTCCCACGGCGGTGATGGCCACCACATGATCCGCACAGCACATCTCCAGCTCCAGATGGTACTTTTCTCTCAGGATCCGGTCCAGCTCCGCCCCGGAAATATCAGTTTTTTCCACGCTGATCACAATCTTCGACGGGTCCATATCAAATATGCCGAATCTTCCGACCCATTCCCGGTCCAGCAGAAACAGATGGCGCATCTGTTTTAATTCTTCCCGCAGCCCGCAGAGCCTTTCATAAAACAGTTCCATCTCTTTTCTGCCTTCCCCGTCCATGTGGCAGATACAGTTTTCAATTCCTGCCATAAACACATAGGACGGGCTGCTGGACTGAAAAATCCCCAGATACCTCTCGATCTCCTCCCGGTTTACCAGATCTCCCTTTACGTGGAGAAGAGCCGTCTGAGTAAAGCTGGGAAGGGTCTTGTGGACACTCTGGATCACCACATCCGCCCCCAGCTCCAGCGCCGATCTGGGGAAATCCTTTCCGAAGGCAAAATGCGCCCCGTGGGCCTCATCCACGATCAGCGGCTTACCGTAGCGGTGCGCCGTCTTCGCGATCTCCTCTATATCCGATACAATCCCATCATAAGTCGGGGACACAATCAGCACAGCCTGTATATTCGGATCTGCGGACAGCTGGTTATCCACATCCTCCGGCAGAATTCCGCCCTGTATCCCCAGATTTCCGATCACCTGTGGATAAACATAATCTGCCTTCAGATGGTTGAGAAACACACCGTTGTACGCAGACTTATGGCAGTTCCGGCTCATCAGAATGCTTCCGCCGCAGCTGGTCGTTCCAAAAACAGCCGCCAGAATGCCGCAGCTGCTGCCATTCACCAGATAATAAGTCTTGTCCGCCCCATAGACAGACGCCGCCCACTCCATCGAGCGCTTTAAAATTCCTTCCGGATGGTGCAGATTGTCAAATCCATATATTTCCGTAATATCCAGATCAAACGGATTTTCATATTCTCTTCCCAATTGGGGATTTCTCTTATGTCCCGGCATATGAAACGGGTAATAGTCTGATCTGCTGTAATCTCTCAGCTGCCGGACCAGCCTTTCCTCTTCTTTCAGCATTGCAAGCCACTCCTTTTTTGCTCGTTTCATTCTAACATACTCAAAATACTTAATCAAACAAAGCCTTGTTTTTTAATAAATTTTTCATGAAATATACAGAATCCCCTCTTTTCCGGCGGCATTCCTGTCTTCTTCCTTCCCAGGCAGCCTTCCTGTCCCTTTCCCGGACAGCGCCCATCCTTGACTTTCGTTTCCGCGAAATTATAATAAAAAGTGTACGCGGCCGCCTGCAGGAACAAAAAAGAATCCTGCAGAACAGGATTCTGCGCCTGCGTCTGGCCGCTTCAGCAGTCGTTGCCGCTGCACCCAATATCAGGAAAGAAGGAATTATTGTGAGAACTGTAGAATTTAAAATGGAACGTCCCGGCCTGGTAAAAGCCGGAGATGTGGTAAACATCATCGAGCGGGAAGGCACCAGCAGCTACAGCTACATCATCGATCCGGCTGTTGCCATGTCCGGCTGCTTCTCCGCCAGGGACCGCATCAAATCCCCCACCGGCGTGGTAAAAGAAGTCCGCGAAAACTCCAGAGGATTCTATGTGATCGTGGACTTTGACGAATAAAAGCAGCTCGGCAGCGCTGTCTGCCGACATCGCCGGGCAAGTCAAACATGCCGCGGCAGTGCCGGCGCAGTTTTGCCGGCACCATAAATTTATCCCAATACCAGCGGCCTGGTCCACAGAATGCTTGCCTGGCTGCCGCTCACGCTGCAGTCATGCCAGTAACAGTACACTTTTCCGTTTTTCACGTCGATCAGCTCCAGCACGTCATTTCCCGTCGTCTCATAGGCGCTGCGGGCTGCCCGGTTGTCCAGCACCTGCATTTCCCCGTTCAGAGAAATCCTCACGATCTGCCCATAATAGCTGTGATAGCTGTCCGGCTTAAACTCCCCGTAGACAGCTCCGTCCTCTGCAAAATAGTACATGGCCATCACATTTCCCTGAAACAGCCCTGTCACCGGCTGCACCTGCGTTCCATCCGTCTTTACACGGTAAATCCTGCTGTAGCGCCGGTCCGCCTCATCTCTCTCCTCATAGGCGCTGAAATAGACCCAGTCCCCGGCCATGCAGAAACTGTCGATCCATATTTTTCCCTTTTCCAGCACCCAGGCTTCTGTCCCATTGCTCCAGCACAGCTCCGCGCCCGCATCCTGATCCGCGTCTGCCAGATAAAATGTCATTCCTCCCGCTGTCCGAACCGCCTGCGCCGCATACTTGATCCTTCCGTTTTCCACCCGAAGAACCCGATCTCCCATCTGAATGCTGGAACCGGCCTCCGGCTCTCCCAGATCATCTAAGAGATAAAATCCATCTTCCCTTACCCGTATCTCCTTCACAAGCGTCTTTGACGCCAGCTGTGGGATTTCCTCCAGCTGCTCTCCGGTGACACCAAATTCTCCCGCATAGTAAAGGCAGTCATTGTCAATGCAGAAATCCTCCACTCCGGAGGCAACTACCTCATACTGCCTGCCTCCATTTTCCGGAATCCTCACCAGACAGTCCCTCAGCTCCGGGAGAGCGTTGGGAAACTGGCTCTCCTGGACCAGCACGTAACTCCAGCCGTCTACGCTCTGTACGGTCCCGTGAAATTCCTCCTCTGTCTCCCGTTCAGTCTCCAGTATGGAACCGTCATCCGCTACTGTGATCTTCCATCCGGCCAGCTGCAGGCTGATCTCTTCATTTTCTGTTTCTTCCGTCTCTTCCTCTGACTCCTCTTTCGCTTCTGTTTTCTCCGCCCGCACTGCTGCCGTCCCGTATACTGCCGCTTCCGTCTCCAGATCAACCTTCATGGATTCATCCCAGCGGCTGATCATATCCTTCACTTTCCAGGTACCGAACACTGCCATAACCAGGATTCCTGCTATCGCTGCCAGCAGACAGGCAAACGGTTTCCAGACATTTTGACGCTCTGCCTCCTGTGGATCATCCTCTGCTTCCATCTCTCTCTCCGGAAGTCCCAGCTTGTCTTCAATCTGAAAAAACAGGGTGGCCGCCCTCTCCTCCGGAAGACGCTTCTGCAGAATATCTTCCTCCTGACCGCCGTCTGCCTGAATCTCAAAAAATTCATATAAAATAGATTCCAGCCAACGGACCGCATCCTCCTCACTCTCGATCCAGTCCGGCAGATCAGGAAGTTCCCTGTAAACCCGGACGTAGAAATCGATCAGCAGCTTTTCTGCCTTCTCCTCCTGTCCCACTGCCCGGATAATATCCTGATAAACCGGCTGATAGGTCAGAATATAAAATTCCTCGAATCCCGTCTCTTCCTGCTCCCTCAGCTGCTTTGCCACCCGTTTCCACATTTCCTGATTTTTGTCCATGCCCCACCTCTGTGTGTAAGATCCACAGTATCTTTCGTAAGAAAAAGGCACCGTATCCTCTACAGTGCCATTCCTACTAGATCATCTATTTATCACACATTTTACCATATGAATAAAAACCAGTCAACTTTTCAGGCGGAATCTGTAAAAATTTTACAAATTCCCAGTATTTTCACGTTCCAAACCGTTTCCAGGATCCGCCCATCTCTTCAGGCATGAAAAAAGGCGGAAACCCTTGATTTCTCAAGGAATTTTCCGCCTCTCTCCTCTTCATGAGACATCGGGGATTCGAACCCCGGACAACTTGATTAAAAGTCAAGTGCTCTACCACCTGAGCTAATATCCCATACAATTATTAAAAATTGTAATGCCTAGAACCGGAATCGAACCAGTGACACGAGGATTTTCAG
>DWWL01000065.1 GCA_019119775.1 Candidatus Lachnoclostridium pullistercoris
CTCCTTGACCTCACGCAGGGCCGTCTCCTTGAAATCCTCACCCTCCTCTACAGTTCCCTTCGGCAGAACCCATCCTTCATATTTGTTCTTATAGTTCTTATACAAAACCAGAATCTTACCCCGAAAGATAACCACACCGCCACAGCTTGTTGCCTCAATCATATGCAATCCTCCTGATGGGTGTATTCAAACTGATTTCAGTATAACTCATTTACAGTCAGGTTTCAAGATGAGAATGCTGGCAGATTCCGCGGTAAACCTTCTCCGCCGTGATGGGCAGCTCCCGGATCTGGACGCCCACCGCATGGGCCACCGCGCTGGCGATGGCGGGGGAAGGGGTGTTGATCACCACCTCGCCGATGGATTTGGCGCCGAACGGGCCTGTCTTCTCATAGCTGCTCTCAAATTCCACCTGGATGTTCCCCACATCCAGCCTTGTGGGGATCTTGTACTGCATCAGAGAGTTCTCATAGACCTGCCCTTTGGGTGAATAGGTGACGTCTTCATACAGAGCCATGCCGATGCCCTGGGCCAGTCCTCCTTCCGTCTGGATCCTGGTCAGATTGGGATTTAACGGCGTTCCGCAGTCCACTGCCGCCGTATAGTTTAACAGCTTTACAGCTCCTGTCTCCGTGTCCACTTCAACCTCAGCCATTCCCACCATAAAGGGCGGCGGGGACACCGGGGAGGTGTTGGACTCTGTCACCTCCAGGGCCTTTCCATTTCCGCACATAACCTGATTTCCCATATCCTTCAGGCTGATCTCCCCCGTTCCGTCCAGGCGGTACACTCTCTTTCCGTCAAAATCCACCTGATCGGTCTCCGCGTTCAGATACTCCGCTCCCTTTTCCAGCAGTCTGCGGATCATGGAATCACAGGCTTTCACCACCGCTCCTCCGGTCAGGTAGGCGGTGCTGGAGGCGTAGGAACCGGAATCGTAGGGAGAGACATCCGTGTCCACCCCGTGGACCACAATGTTGTCCAGCTCACAGCACAGACAGTCTGCGGCGATCTGGGCCAGGGTAGTGTCGCAGCCGGTCCCCATATCCGCCGCGCCGATCATCAGGCTGTAAAATCCGTCGTCGTTGAGCTTGATGGTGACGGAGCCCACATCCACACCGGAGATGGCCGATCCCTGCATGGACATGGCCACGCCCACGCCCCGGATCTTTCCGTTTCCCATATCCTTTGCCGGAAACTTGCTGTCCCAGTCCATCATCTCCTTCGCCTTTGCCATGCAGCGGTCCAGGGCGCAGCTTCCCGCCGTCTCCCCGTAGTAGGCAGGCATCACGTCCCCTTCTTTCACCATATTGATCTCCCGCAGGCGCACCGGGTCCATGTGCATCCGGTCAGCCAGCTCATTGACTGCCGACTCCACCGCAAACAGTCCCTGCGTCGCCCCGTAGCCCCGGTAGGCGCCGGCCGACATCCGGTTGGTGTAGACCACGTCGTAGGCAAAGCGGAACGCCTCCGCCTTCCCGTAAAGGGGAATGGACTTGTGGCCGGAAAGTCCCACTGTGGTGGGCCCGTGCTCACCGTAGGCTCCGGTGTTGGAGAGGGTGTAGACGTCAATGGCCCGGATGATTCCCTCCCGGTCCGCTCCCAGCCGCACCCGCACCTCCATCTCGTGGCGGGGGGAGGACGCGATCTGGGACTCGTAGCGGCTGTACACGATCTTGGCCGGCCGTCCCGTCAGCCAGGTGACAATGGCCGGATACACCTCCGCCACCACCGTCTGCTTGGCCCCGAAGCCGCCGCCGATCCGGGGCTTTATAACTCTCACCTTTGATTTCGGGATGTCCAGCGCATGGGCGATGATCCGGCGGACATGAAAAGGCACCTGAGTAGACGCCGTCACTACCAGACGCCCGTAAGCGTCCATGGAGGTAAATGCCCGGAACGTCTCCATCATGGCCTGCTGATTGGCCTTTGTGTGGTACGTCTCCTCGACCACATAGTCGCACCGGGACAGCACTTCGTCCACATCCCCGGAGCTGTCGCAGCCGGAGGCGCAGAGATTTCTGCGGTTGTCCGCCCCCACCGGGCAGAGGCTCTTCCAGCTCTCCTCCGGATGGACCAGAACAGGGCTGTCCTTCGCCCTGCGGAAATCCAGCACCGGTTCCAGCACCTGATATTTCACCTGGATCCGCTTAAGGGCCAGATCCACGGCCTCCTCCGTCTCTCCTGCCACAATGGCCACCGCGTCCCCAACAAAACGCACTCTCTGATCCAGGATCAGGCGGTCATAAGGGCTGGGCTCCGGATAAGTCTGTCCCGCCATGGTAAACCGCTTCTGCGGCACATCCTTCCATGTCAGCACCGCGGCGATTCCCGGCACCTGCTCCGCTTTTTCCTTGTGGATCTCCTCAATGAGCGCGTGGGCGTGGGGGCTGCGCAGCACCTTCACCACCAGGCAGTCCGCCGGCGCAATATCATCCGTATAGACAGGCTTTCCTGTCACCAGCGCCATAGCGTCCTTTTTCATCACCGGGCTTCCCACAATCCTAGCTGTTCTCTCCACAGGCACATCCTCCTTTCCGGTTCAGATATTTTTCAATGGCCCGCATCTGTCCCATGTAGCCGGTACAACGGCACAGATTGCCTGCCAGATACTCCCGGATCTCCTCCGCCGAAGGGGAGGAGAGCTCCCTCTCCATGGCCAGCACGTTCATGATCAGACCGGGGCTGCAGAAGCCGCACTGCTCTGCTCCCTCTCCCGCCAGATACCGGCCAAAGGCTTCCGCCTCCTCCTTCACCCCTTCCAGGGTCGTCACCGCCCGGCCGTCGGCCCGGGCTGCCGGAACCGAACAGGAGAGCACCGGCTTTCCGTCCAGCCATACAGTGCAGAGGCCGCAGTTGGAAGTCTCGCAGCCGCGCTTTACGCTGAGGCAGCCCTGCTTTCTCACAAAATCCAGGAGAAGCTCGTCCGGGCGCACCTCTGCCCGGACTGTTTTTCCGTTTAATGTCACCTGAATCTCCATATCACGCCTCCTTTTCCAGCTGCTTTGCCAGCCGTCTGATGTAAACCTGCGCCAGGTGTCTCCGGTACTCTTCACTGCCCCTTAAATTGGAGCCGTAGGAAAACTGTCCGGCGGCCTCCTCCGCCAGTTTCTCCGGGCTCATATCGCCGCAGATGATAACACTCTGGGCCCGCTTCGGCCTCGCTCCCACGGAAACCTTCCACTGATCTCCCTTTTTTGCGAGGGCGCAGGCGATCACAGGAAAATCTGTCTCCGTGTTTCTCTGGGAAGCGTACCCAGCCCGTCTTCCGTCCTTTCTGACGCGGATTCTCACCAGGATATCCCGGTCATAAGGCATGTCCGCAAACTGCTCCAGGGGAATCCTGCCGCCCCGGTACAGCTCCACCTCCGTGTCCAGAGCCATCAGGCAGGTGAGCACATCGGAGAATCCATAGCGGCCGAAAACACTTCCGCCCACAGTGGCCCCGTTCCGAAACTGTACCCCCACAATGTGGCGCACGCACTCGCGGAACACGCCGTCAAACTCTCTGTTTAATCCCTCATGGAGCTCCAGCTGCCTCAGAGTGCACATGCAGCCGATGACGAAGGCGTCCTCCGTCTCCTCGATCTCATCCAGCCCCAGCCCGGACAGATCGATCACCGTTCCTTTCTGGCCGTTTCCCATTTTCAGCCACATCATTCCGCCCACCAGAACAGAAGAACGCTTCTGGTTTAAGCTCCAAGCCTCTTCCAGGCTTTTCACCTTTACGTATTCTCTTGCCCTGAACATTCCAACCTCCTTGTGTATATCTGCCCCCTGCCTCAGCTGAGCAGACCTCTGCTGAAGTGGGAGTTTTTTCTGATCGTTTCACTTTCTGCGGGAACCGCAAACCTCATTCCCGCCCTTTCCGGTCAGGAGTCTGACCGGCCGGAAAAATAGGCGTCAAAAATGCCTCTGGCGATGGGAGCCGCCGCTTTTCCGCCGGAGCCTCCCTCTTCCACCAGCACCACCACAGCGATCTCCGGATCTTCCGCCGGGGCAAAGCCGGTAAACCAGGCGTGCGTCTCTTTTCCCGTTTCAAACTCTGCGGAGCCTGTCTTTCCCGCTGCCGTGTAGGCATCTGTGCGCAGGGCCGATCCTGTGCCCTCCGTCACCACCTGTCTCATAAACTCCGCCAGACGGCCGGCTTCCTCCGCCGTCATCAGCTCGCCCCAGGAAGATGGAAGGAATTTCTTCACCTCCTGACCGCCGGCATTTTCCAGGCGGTCCACCAGATAGGGCTTCATCAGCGTCCCCCCGTTGGCGATGGCGGATGTAATCATCAGCGTGTGCATGGGCGTCGTCTGGGTCTTTCCCTGGCCGATGGCCGTCTGCAGCGTTTCCCAATCGTCTGCATCTTTCGTCAGGGAGAAGGAACTCTCGCTGTAAGGCAGCGACAGGGGCAGCTCCTGGTTATAGAGAAGCTCCTCCGCCAGGCTGCGGAATTTCTCCTTGTCCAGGCTCATGCCGATCTGGGCGAAAGCGCCGTTGCAGGAATTGGCAAACGCCTGCGCCAGATTCTGGCTTCCGTGGGCCTCCCCGTGGTAGCAGCGGATGGTGTAATCCCCCTGCTCATAGACTCCGTCGCAGTCGAAATGGAACTGGTCATAGTCCTGCGGGTGCTCTCTCAGATATTCTAAAAGAGTCAGGATCTTAAAGGTGGAGCCGGGGGGATAGAGCCCCTGAGTCACCCGGTTTAGCAGCCTGGCCTCTCCCCCCTCGTCGGCGGTGAGAGTCTCCCAGTCCGCCGCGATGGTGTTGGGGTCGTAGTCCGGCTTGGACACCATGGCCAGGATCTTTCCCGTATCCGGCTCCATCACCGCCACAGCCCCTCTCCGGTCCCCCAGAAGCTCCCAGGCCGTCTGCTGGAGCGTGGAGTCCAGGGTCGTCACCACGTCGTCTCCCAGATTTTTTATCCCAGAGAACTGGTTGATCACCTGTTCCGCCAGGTTGACATGGGAGGTGAGCAGGTAAAAATTGGTGAGGGACTCGATGCCGGTCTTTCCGTTTCCCGTGTACCCCACCGCATGGGCGTAGAGCTGGCCGAAGGGATACTCCCGCCGCTCCGTCCCGTCCGCGTCCGTCACAGTCCGGGCCAGCACCTGGCCGTCCGCAGACCGGATCTCTCCCCGCACCACCCGCTCCGCCAGCAGGTCCACCCGGGGATTATAGGCATTGTTGATGACAGAATCGCTCTCAAACTGGAGAAAATAGCCCAGATACAGAACCATGCACACAAACACTCCCGCCACCGCGTAGGCCAGACGCAGGATATTTTTATTTGCTTTTGGATTTGGAACGTTCTTCTTCATCTTCTTCCTCTTCATTTCTCTTCAACACATACAGTCCCTGGATCACCCCAAACAGGATAAAGGTTCCCGCTATGGAACTGCCTCCGTAGCTCACCAAGGGCAGGGTCATGCCCGTGAGAGGGATAAATTTCACAGCCCCTCCCACTGTCAGAAACACCTGCACAATGTACTCGCAGCCCAGTCCGAAGGCGATGAGCTTGTAGAACATGGCCTGCATCCGCACGGCAATCATCATAAACTGCAGAAAACAGCCGAGGCAGATGAGGATCAGGCAGATGGCAAACAGGCCCCCCAGCTCCTCCGACACGGCGGAGATCATGAAATCCTCCTCCACCACCGGGATCCGCTCCGGAAGCCCCCGGTCCAGGCCCATGCCCAGCCATCCTCCCGTGCCCACGGCAAACAGGGACTGGGCGATCTGGTACCCCCGGTCCGCCACATCCGACCAGGGGTCCAGCCAGGCGGCCACCCGCCTCTGCACATGGGGAAACAGCCGGTAGGCCACCGCTGACGCCGCGCACCCGGCTCCCAGACCGGCCCCCAGATACAGCCACCGGCCGGTGGCCACAAAGAGCATGAACAGATAGGTGAGGAAAAAGATCAGTGCATTCCCCAGATCCTTCGAGAGCACCAGCACCAGCACATGGGCGGCCGCAACAGCCGTGGTCAAAGCCACCGTCCGAAAATCCACAGAACGGTAAAACATGGTGGCCGCAAAAAATACAAAGCAGATCTTCACGAATTCTGCCGGCTGAAAGGACACCGGCCCCAGATCCAGGGTCATTTTCGCCCCGTAGCTGGTCACGCCGGCCACGCAGACCACAGTCAAGAGCAGCAGGCCGCCGATCCCGTAAATCCAGGGAATCTTTGACAGCTGCCATACCCGGTCGATGATGTAGGGGATCAGCAGGGTAACTGCCGCCGATACCGCCACAATGGCAAACTGGCGCACCGCCCGCTCCATATTCAGCCTGGCCAGCATCAGAAATCCCACGCTTAGCAGCATGCACATATTATTCAGCAGCAGGCGCGAGATGTTCCGGTAAAAGACGCGGCTTAAAACCAGATACAGGGCAAAAAACAGCACCTGCGCCCCGTAAAACACCAGGATCTCCTCCTCCCCCCGGCTCAGATAGAGGGAAAGAAATCCCAGAAAATGGATCAGAAACATGGCCGCGTTCTGTTTTCTGCATATTTTCAGTTTTCTGATGTCGTATTTCTCCCCGAAAAAGCGAAAATTCAGGTAGGCATAAATGATCATCAGAAAGATCATCAGATATTTGGAACCTTCCAGTATAAGAGTCGTCAAGTCATCACCCGCTTTATCTTTACTCTACTCCGCGTTTAAAGTGTCCTCTGGTGAAGGAGCCGGAAAGTCCGACCTCCTTTCCATTAAGAAAGCTGTCCGCAAAAGCCTCGGCGATCTGGGCCGCCCGGGCCGGCTCCTCCGTGGTAAACTGCAGGCGCAGGCCGGCCGGCGCCAGGCGCCTGATCGGAGCCTCCTGCCCCAGAAGGGAGAGCGGACTGCTGTTGTATATGAGATTATAGCAGAAGCGGCAGCAGTTTCTCACAGGAAACTCCTTTCCCATGCGGTCCTTCAGAGCCAGGATTCCCGGCTTTCTGTCACAGCCGGACACCGTTCTCCTGATGCACTGGGCGGAAACCATCACCGGAATATTTCCGTACACTACCAGCTCCGCTCCCTCTCCGCCAAGGCGGCGCAGCTCCCCTGCATTCAGCTCCATGGGGAGCGTCAGACCGTCCGCCCCCAGCTCCTTCATGGTCTCCCGGGCTCTGGCGTTGAACACGTAGAGACTGCTGTCAAAGATCACCGTGCCGGTCCAGCCCATTTCTTCTCTCAGAAACAGGATCTCCTCCGCCGAGCGCAGCAGACATCCGTCAAATCCCGCCTCTAAAAAGGATTCCCGTTCTCTCCGGAAATACTCTCTGGCCTCCGTGCGGAAAATGTGGGGCAGGCTCAGGAAACACTCCTTGCCGGCCTTATGGCAGGCATCCGCCAGCTCCTTCCAGCACTCGGCTCCCAGCACGGCCGACTCCAGGTAGATCCTGGAAATCTCCTTCTGCTTCAAAAGTTCCCTCACCACGTCCTCCCGCTCCGCCTGGGCGGTGAGAACCCAGGTCTCCGGTTCGGAAACCTCCTCTTTTTCCGGCCTGGAAATCTCCTCTTTTTCCGGCGCGGGACCGTCATTTTGACCAGTTTCCCGCCGGAAACGCTTCAGGATCTCCTCCTCCAGCTGCTTAAATCCCTGGCGGCGCAGTTCATTTAACGCCTGCACCGGAAGGAAGGGGCGGCCCTCAAGCTCCGCCTCCAGCTCTTCAAACCGGAACGGCGTCCCGCCCGTCTTTCCCATCTGCTTTAACAGCTTTTCCCTGGTGATGGGCTGATTTAAGGCTGTCTGGGCCTGGGCTCCCTCCGCCTGCACCCGGATTTCCTCCCCGGACTCCCGGTCAGTGAGAGCGAGCTCCAGGGAAACGGGGCTGCCCTCCCGCAGGCTGACTTTTCCCCGCACCGGCTCCTGCCGTTCTCTCTTTACATAAGTCTCATCCAGATAGTCAAACAGCTCCTGGTTGCCCTCCCGAAACGCCGGCTTTTCCTTCAGCGCCACCATGCTGCGGCCATTGTGCTCCCGGTAATAGCCCTCTGAAAAGCCTCCCCGGTCAAACAGATCCAAAAGCAGGCGCCGGTCCGCCGGGTCCACCCGGTAGCCTTCTCTGCCCCGCTCCAGATACTGATCCACATATTTCCGGTAAATGCTCACCACACCGGCCGTATACCGGGGGCTCTTCATCCGCCCCTCGATCTTCATGGAATAGACGCCTGCCTCCACCATGTCCGGGATCAGATCCAGGGTGCACAGGTCTTTCAGGCTGAGCACATACCGCTCGTCTCTTTTATTTAACGTCTTTCCGCCCTGCTTTACTTCATAGGGCAGGCGGCAGGTCTGGGCGCAGCGCCCGCGGTTTCCGCTGCGGCCTCCGATCAGGCTGCTCATGAGACACTGGCCGGAATAGCAGTAGCACAGAGCCCCGTGGACAAAGCTCTCGATCTCTATATCCACCTGATCTCTGATTTCCCGGATCTCCTTTAAGGAAAGCTCTCTCGCCGTCACCACCCGGCTGGCTCCCATCTCCTTCAGCAGCCTGGCGCCGAAGACTCCGGTGATGGTCATCTGAGTGCTGGCGTGAAGGGGAAGTCCGGGAAAATGGTCCCGCAGGTAGGAAAACACTCCGAAATCCTGGACAATGGCAGCGTCCAGGCCCTGCATATAGTAGGGATTTAAATAGGAAAACAATTCTGACAGCTCTTCCTCCTTCATCAGGGTGTTGACCGTCATGTACAGCCGGCATCCGTGAAGATGGGCGTAGTCGATCGCCCGCAGCATAGTCTCCTCGTCCAGGTTGTCCGCATAGGCTCTGGCCCCGAAGCGGGAGCCGCCGATGTACACCGCGTCCGCCCCGGCGCTGACGGCGGCCGTCATGCTCTCATAGGAGCCTGCCGGCGCCAGGATTTCCACTTTTTTCCTGTTCAAATCTTTCTCCTCCTTCTGTATCCTGCCAGCACGGCAGCTGCTTTGCGGCAGAAAAAAGTGCCCGGTTTGCCGGACACTCCCGCCCCGCTCTCTTACGGCTGCTTTTTCGCTGCCTGCTCAGGGGCTTTCTCTGTTTGATTCTTCTTTTCCTCCAGCTCGCGGAGCGCTTTCTCCAGCTTCATCTGCGTCGTCACCAGCTCGTGCTTTAAGCTGTACGTCTCTTTTTCCAGCGCCCGGTTCTGCTCCTCCAGCTGCTCTGCCCTCTCCTGGCTCTTAAAATAGTCATCCGCCATATTCAGCTCCACCATCGTCACCTGATAATCCCGGTTCTGCTTGGTAAAGCCCTTCTGTTTTTTCATCAGGGAGATCTTTTCATTGATATAGCTGGCCACCTTCTGAAGGTAAGCCTCCTCTTCCTGCCCTTCCAGGGTGTAGATCTCGCCATCGATCAGTACCTCTGCGTAATTCTTTGAATCCATCCCATTTTCTCCTATCGTAGCCGCACCCGGCGCCTGCCCTCTGCGCAGGCCCATTCAGGTTCCCTATCTTATCATTATATCACAGGCACTGCCTGTGACCGCCCTTCGCCGCCTGCCCTGCATAAGCCGGCTCCCGCAGGCTCGCTTTCGCTCATTATACCATGGCCGCTAAGCTCGTGAAATACCCCGCTAAGCGCCCAGGCATATATTCGCACTAGACTCGTGAAATACCTCGTCAAGTGCTCATATTATACCATACCCTTTCCCGCGGCGCCAGGGGTTTTTCCATATGCTGCGGACTTTCTAGCGGGAAAGCCCCAGATGATGGTAAGCCAGATCAGTGGCCACCCGTCCTCTCGGAGTCCGGTTGATCAGACCGTTCATGAGAAGATACGGTTCATACACATCCTCCAGCGTCCCCGCATCCTCTCCTAAGGCCGCCGCCAGCGTGTCCAGGCCTACCGGCCCGCCGGAAAATTTCTGAATAATGGCCAAAAGGATGCTCCTGTCGTTGTTGTCCAGGCCCAGGCGGTCCACTTCCAGAATATCCAGCGCAAAATCCGCCACCTCTTTCGTGATCACCCCGTTGTACTTCACCTGGGCAAAATCCCTCACCCGCTTCAGCAGCCGGTTGGCAAGACGGGGCGTGCCTCTGGCCCGCTTGGCGATCTCCCCGGCTCCCGCCCGGTCGATCTCCACGTTCAGCACCTTCGCCGAGCGGATAATGATCTCCTCCAGCTCCCCCGGAGTGTAGAAATCCAGCTTCTGCACCACGCCGAACCGGTCCCTCAAGGGGGCCGTCAGAAGGCCCGCCCTGGTGGTGGCTCCCACCAGGGTAAAATGGGGCAGCTCCAGCCGGATCGACCGGGCAGAGGACTCTTTTCCCAGCATGATGTCAATGGCAAAATCCTCCATCGCCGGATAAAGCACCTCCTCCACCTGTCGGTTTAGCCGGTGGATCTCATCTACAAACAGCACGTCCCCCTCCTGGAGATTGTTGAGAATGGCCGCCATCTCTCCTGGCTTTTCAATGGCCGGCCCGCTGGTCACTTTCATGTTCACGCCCATCTCATTGGCGATAATACCGCAGAGCGTGGTCTTTCCCAGACCGGGAGGACCGTAAAACAGCACATGATCCAGAGATTCCCCCCTGGACTTGGCCGCATCGATAAATACCTTCAGAATGGATTTGGTCCTGGTCTGGCCGATATAATCCTTTAAATACTGGGGACGAAGGGTCCCCTCGATCTTTTTTTCTTCTTCCGTCACCACATCCGTGGTAATAATTCTTCGTTCCATATACTGCTCAACCTGCTCTTCGTCCGGCCGTTCCCGGTCAGATCAGAAACTTTAAGGACTGCTTCAGCACGTCCTCCGCCGTCATATCCCCGGAGATCTCCACCCGGCGCACAGCTCTCGACGCCTCCATGGCGGAATATCCCAGGGCCGTGAGGGCTTCCATGGCCTCCCGCCCGGCTGCTCCCAGGGCCGGATCGCCGTTCTCCGTCTGTCCGCCCCCGGCAAACGCCTCCGCCGGGATGATATCGTCCATGGACACCTTGTCCTTTAAATCCAGAATGATCCTCTGCGCCGTCTTGACGCCCACTCCCGGCGCCCTGGCAATGGCCTTGGCGTCCCCGGAGATCACCGCCAGCCGCAGGTCATCCGGCTTCAGCGCCGACAAAATCCCCAGCGCCCCCTTCGGGCCGATGCCGCCCACGCCCAGCAGCTGCTTAAACATGGCCAGCTCTCCCTTTGTGAGAAAGCCGAACAGGCCGAGGCCATCCTCTCTCACCTGCAGATAGGTGTATATCTTTACTTCTTCCCCCATCGCCGGAAGACGCTCCAGGACAGACAGGGGGGTCTTGATCTCATAGCCGATATTTCCTGTTTCCACCACGATCCCGTCACCGGAAACTTCGCTCAGGATCCCTTTTATATAGGAAATCAATGTCATTTCTCCTCTTCTCAATGATCTCATTCATCATAACATATCCCCCTGTCCATTGCAACCGCTAATCGAACAAATATTCTGTCTGTCCATTGACGTACTGCCTCCGGACCGATATAATGGAGCATATTCCTGAAATTATTTGAAAGGGAGCGACTGCAATGATCACTGCACAGTACCATTTTTCTTCTCCGGAAACCTATCCCTTAGAGCGCATGGGAGATCCGGAGAAACTGCTGTTTTTCGATATTGAGACCACCGGCTTTTCCGGGACTTCCTCCAATCTCTATCTGATCGGGGCGGCGTCCTTCTCCGGCGGCACCTGGAATCTGACCCAGTGGTTTGCCGACCGCGCCGGGGCCGAGGAGGAGATTCTCCAGGCATTTTTCTCCTGCCTGGACTCTTTTGACACCCTGGTTCATTTTAACGGGGACACCTTTGACATTCCCTATCTGAAAAAGCGCTGCCAGGCTCTGGGGCTTCCCTGTCCCCTCGGCCGCCTCCGCAGCCTGGATATATACAAAAAAATAAAGCCCCTGAAAAAGCTGCTGGGGCTGGAGAGCCTGAAACAGAAGGCCATAGAGCGCTTCCTGGGCATTTCCCGGGAAGATCGGTATAACGGCGGTCAGCTGATTGAGGTGTACCAGGACTATCTTCTCACCAGGAACGAGGAGCTGTGCCGCCTGCTTCTTCTCCACAATGAAGAGGATTTAAAGGGAATGCCTCTCATCCTCTCCATTTTAAACTATCCGGATTTTCTCACCGGAACATTTCTGCCGAAGCAGTGGACGATCCGGGAAGAGACCGACCTTTTCGGCCGGAAAGACCGGATTCTGGAAGTGGCCTGCGAAAGCTCCTGCCGCCTCCCGATCCCTATCGCCTGGGAACACCCGGCTTTCCCCGGTGTGAATTTTTCCGCCGCGGACAGCAGCCTTTCCGTATCCATTCCCATCCTGGAAGGGGAGTTAAAATATTTTTATCCCAATTACAAGGATTATTACTACCTGATCTACGAGGACAGAGCCGTCCACAAAAGCGTGGGAGAATACGTGGACCGGGACGCCAGGAAAAAGGCGACCGCAGCCACCTGCTACATAAAAAAAGAGGGGCTCTTCCTGCCCCAGCCGGAGACGGAGAAAGGCCCCGTCTTCCGCTCCGATCACCGCTCCAGGACCGCGTACCGGGAGTGTCCCGGCGATCCCCTGGCCTGCCCGGACTTTCCGGACTACATCCGCAGCCTGACTCTCTCCAGCCTGGGAAAAGCTGTGCGGGAACTTTAACCCCGCTCTCAGTAGTCTCCCTGCTTTAACAGCTGCTTTATATAGGCGAAGGTTTTTTCCTCCCCTTCATCCCTCAGCATGATCAGGAGCTTTTCCACCAGCGCCTTTGTCTCCGGGTGCATGAACCGGTCCTCCTTTGAGCGGCAGAAATATTCCCAGGCGGATGCGTCCGTGTAATCCTTTCCCTTGTACACGCGGGAAGCGGCGATCCGGTCCATCATCATCTCCATCACATAGGGAAGCGGCATTTTCACCCCCATGAGCCCCTCCTCCCAGTGACCGGGGCGCACGTCCATCCAGTATTCAAAATGGTGCCTGTTCCGGCCCTTGTGGTGGAGCCAGGCTTCCGAGTAGCCTTTGGCCTCCCGCTCCGCCGCGTTGGGGCTTCTGGTCCCCTGGTAATATTTCACTCCGATGGAAAATTCCGTCCAGCTGTATTTGGACAGATCATGGAGCAGTCCCTGGCGGTACAGCCCGATCCGAAAGCAGTTCTTCATCACCAGCCACTTGTGGGTCGTGATGGTCTTAAAATGTCCCCAGATATTTTTCAGTTTCATGATAAAAGCCCCGTTTCCATATCCTGTATCAGCCGGCCGGGACAGCGCAGGCGCAGACAGCCGCGGCTTATTCTGTCCGCGGCTGTCTGCAGCCTCTGGTCCGCTGCCGGCACGATACAGTATACCACTTTCCTCCGGCAGACGTCCACTTTTTTCATGTGCGGGATGTCGCCGGCCCCCTCCCCTTACCCGCCGAAACCGTTTGACACTCCATACAAACTATGTTATTCTGTACGTGACCGCAGAATCTGCGGCTCAGCAATTTTTATTTTTTAATTTTTTTGGAGGTATCATATGAAGGGTACAGTTAAGTGGTTTAACAACCAGAAGGGATACGGCTTCATCTGCGACGAGCAGGGAAATGACGTATTCGTACATTACACCGGGCTGAACATGGAAGGCTTCAAGTCCTTAGACGAGGGCGCAGCCGTAGAGTTCGATGTAGTAAACGGAACGAAAGGACCTCAGGCAACCAACGTTACGAAATTATAATTATTATAATGAGCCAACCAATGTACCTTTTTCATAAAATAGAAGAATTGTTTTTTTATTCCTGTTTATTTTTTTGAAATAGTTATATGGATTGAGACGTGATTGCAAAAGAGCGCCCTGGCCGGGCAAACATCCGGCGGGCGCTTTTTTCAGTTTCTGACGCTTTTTATGAGTCTGCTTCCTCTTCCATATAGGAGCGCAGCAGCTCGTACAGCTCCGGAAGTTCGCGGTTTAAGGCCACCGGGCGCTGCTTTTCGGAAGAATAATAGCAGTGCTCGCTCTCTGCCGTAAAGCGAAGGCTCCCGTCCTCCCCCACGATCCGGTAGCTCAGGACAGCCCGCATGGGCTTTAACTCCTTCGGGGAGACGTAGATCTTCACCGTCTCCCGGAACCTGGTCATCTTCCGGTACCTGCAGCTGATTCCCAGGACGGCAAAATCAATGCCCTTTTCCACGCTCTTTCCATAGCCGTAGCCAATCTTTTCCAGGAAGTCCACCCGGGCCTCCTCCAGCCATTTAATATAGTTGATGTGGTTGATGATCCCCATCTGATCCGTCTCATGGTACTGGGTCACACGCACATAAGGCTCTGCCTTCATCTGCCGCTCCTTTCTGTCCCCTACGCCGCTTCCGCCTACCTGGCTTTTGCCAGCAGTTCCTTCAGCTCGTCCACCGTAAACTCATAATTTTTATTGCAGAAATGACAATTGACCTCAATGCTCTTTCCCTCGTCGATCATCTCCTGGATCTCTTTGCTCCCGATGCTGATGATGGCCTTCTCCACCCGCTCCTTCGTACAGTTGCAGAAAAAGCGCGTGGGCATACGGTCCAGAATCTCCAGTCCGAACTCTCCCAGAATGTGTTCCAGGATCATCTCCGGGCTGTTTCCCTGATCCAGCAAGCTGGTGATGGAGGTGATCTCTCCCAGGGTCTTTTCCAGCTTGGAAATGATCTCGTCCGAGGCTCCCGGCATCAGCTGCAGGATAAAGCCGCCGGCCTGGCGCACCGTGTTGTCCTTATTCATCAGGACTCCCAGGGCCACCGATGAGGGAGTCTGCTCGGAGGTGGCGTAGTAGTAGGTCAGGTCCTCTGCGATCTCACCTGTCACAAGGATGGTCTGTCCCACATAGGGCTCCTTTAAGCCCACGTCCCGGATCACGCTCAGCACGCCCACTCCCAGGGCGCCGCCCACATCCAGCTTTCCCTTCGCGTTGGGAGGAAGCATCACTTCAGGATGGTAAACATACCCTTTCACGTCTCCCCTGGAGTCTGCCGTCACCGTCAGGCCGCCGATGGGGCCGTCTCCCTCGATCTTGATGGTCAGAAGGTCATCCTCCCCCTTCATCATCACTCCCATCATGCCTGCGGCCGTCAGAAGCCGTCCCAGGGCCGCCGTGGCCACCGGGCTGGTGTTGTGGGCCTGTCTCGCATATTCTACCAGTTCTCTCGTCGTGGACGCAAAGGCACGGATCTGTCCCTCCGCCGCCGTCGCCCGCACAATGTAATCGGTCATAAATTTTCGTTCCTCTCTGTCTTTCCCTGTTCCCGGAATACAGCGTAAACCCGCTCCGAAGTCTCTTTCGGCTCCTCCCTTGTGAAGGCGTCGTAAAACCTCACGAAGCGCATCCCGGCCCGCTCGCCGATCTCTCGGATCTCCTCCAGCCGGTACGCCCTCTGATAGTGGGTCTCCTCGTACTTCCGGTACAGATCATGTTCTCCTTCTCTCACAAAAATCGCCAGATCATACTCATTGATCCGCTCTTCTTCATCATAGTAATTGTCCCAGATAAAGCTGCCGTCCTCCCGGTTCTCCGCGATGGTGCTCTCCCCCATCTGACGGTACTTGTACTCCGTGTTCAGATCAAACAGAAATACGCCGCCCGGATCCAGATAGTTGTTCACCAGGCGGAATACCTGCTCCAGCTCCTCCGGCTCCAGAATGTAATTCATGGAGTCACAGACGGACACCACCGCCCGGACCGTCCCGTAGAGTTCAAACTCCCTCATATCCTGGCAGAGGTAGAGAATGTCGTGTCCGGACTTCACCCGCTTCTCCATGGCCATCTCCAGCATTTCCTCCGAGCAGTCCACCCCGATCATGTCGTAGCCGGCCTCCGCCAGAAGCTCCGTCATGGTCCCGGTGCCGCAGCCCAGATCCAGTACCAGGCCGTCCTCTGCCCCGTACTCCCGCAGAAGTCCTGTCAGATACCGGCTCCACTCCCTGTAGGGCACATTGTCCATAAACAGGTCGTACACCTCCGCAAATCCGGAATATGCTTCCATACGTTCTCCTCCCCGTCAGTCCACCTGGGACAGAAGGTATTCCTCTAACTCCTCCACGGTGGCCGCGATTCTTCCGGCTCCCGCCTCCTCAAGCTCCTCCCGGCTCCCATAGCCGTAGAGAACTCCGATGGAGTCCATGCCAACTTCCTTCGCTCCCAGAATATCGTGCTTCCGATCTCCGATCATCACCGCCTCAGACAGATCTGTGATCCCTTCCCGCTCCAGCAGGTAGCGGATCACATCCGCCTTTTTCACCCGTTTTCCCTCGCTGTCCGCTCCGGCCACATAGGTGAAATAATCGGTGAAGCCAAAATACTTCACCACGATCCCGGCGGTCGTCTCCGGCTTGGAGGTGGCCACATACAGCTGATAGCCGGCGCACTTGAGCGCTCCCAGCATCTCCCGGATCCCCGGATACTCTTTATTTTCATACACGCCTTTTTCTGTATAGTATTCCCGGAATACCTTCACAGCCTCCTCCGCCTGCTCTCTGGTAAAGCCGGCATACTCCTGAAACTGATCCCACAGAGGCGGTCCGATAAACGGCCGCAGTTCAGTCCGATCCTTTACCTCAATGCCGAAATGCTTCAGAGCCAGCCAGACTGCTTTTGTAATTCCTTCTTCCGGATCTGTCAGCGTGCCGTCCAGATCAAACAACAGATATTTCTTCATTCCGTCCCACCCTCTCCTCTCTCAAAGCACGGTCTTTCACGTTCTTTTCCAGGTCTGTCCCGCTGCCGGGCTTTAAGCGCGCAAAAGGACTGACCCCAATCGGTCAGTCCTAATCTTACAGTAATTCTCTCTTTTCGTCAACCCTCACCCGGTTCCCTGCCTTCTGTGCACCGGTTTTCCGCTCTCTCTTCCTCCCTCACGCCCCGGCTCTCCTCATCGGAAAAATTCATGGCCGTCATGGGAAAACAGATAGGTCAGGCTCCGGTCAAACCAGCCGGCAGCTCCTTTTCTGGACCGCCCCCGGTTCATGAAAAACAGCGCTCCCTGGGAATAATCCTCTCCCGCCAGAGCCCGGTCCACGCACTCAATTGTCTCCTCCGTCACATGGACGCGGTTGATGCTTCCGTTGGACACCGGCGAAAACTGATTGGCCTGGTAGACCACTCCCCGGATCGTGTTGGGAAACTTCGCGCTCTTCACCCGGTTTAAAATCACGTTCGCCACCAGGATCTTTCCCTTCTCGTCGCAGACCCCGGCCTCCGCCTGGACAATGCGCAAAAGGGTATTGTAATCTTCCTCGGAACAGCCCATGGCCGCTCTGGCAGCCGCCTTTTCCTGTTCCTCCATCTCTCTCTTATTTTCTTCTGCCTGCTGTCTCAGCAGTTCCTCTTTCTCGATCTGCTTCTGCACCGCGTGCTGAATCAGACCTCCCGTCAGTTTGTTGCCCTCCCTCATGGCCTGTGCGTCTACCGTGCTCAGCTTCAGCCTGGTATCAATCACATAGCCCGGACCTGTTTGGCTTTCTTTTGTATGGTCGATCGTTCTGGCAGTCTCCTGGTCTGTAGCATCTGTATCTGCAGAAACCGTTTCTGCCATGGCGTTCATGGGCGCCCCTGCCCCTGCGCTTCCCGTCGTCAGCGCAACGATGATTGTTACAGCAAGAGTTGCCGCAGCCGCCGCAAAACGATGTCGTTTTAAAGTCAGCATACACATTCCTCCTTTTGTTCGGGGTGACGCCCCAAATTATATTGGAAGAATGTTACGAAAGTCAATCGTTTTTTCACAATTTTGTCATATTCTTCTTCGTTTTTTTAATTGTTTTCCCTGTTTATGTGAAGAATATATAAATTTTATCTTAATTTTTTCTCGTTTTTTAGGCTGTTTTTCTCCCGCATGTTTCTGGAAATATTACATTTTTGTTAAATAATTTAATAATTAAGGCAGAGCCGTTTTTGCCGGATCTGTCTTATGTAAACTATATCGCTCTCTTATGACTCCCGGATCAGAGGCACAAATGCCGCCTCCACATACTGGGCCAGGGCCTCCGGATCCACCAGAATCTGCTTTCCCCTCATGCCGGCGCTGACGGCGATCCGGTCAAAAAGCACAGCTGTCTCTTCTATAAAAGTGGGGAATTTTTTCTTCATTCCCACGGGAGAACAGCCGCCGCGGATATAGCCGGTCACTCCTAACAGCTCTTTCATGGGGAGCATCTCCACCTTCTTGTCTCCGGCCGCTTTTGCCGCCTTTTTCAGATCCAGCTCCTCATCCACCGGAATGCAGCAGACCAGATATCCGGTCCTCTCCCCCTTTAACACCAGGGTCTTAAACACGCTGTCGTGGTCCTCCCCCATCACATCCGCCGCGTGGGAACCGGACAGATCTTTTTCATCCACCTCGTACTCTCTGGCCTCATAGGGGATCCCCGCCTGATCCAGCAGCCGCATCACATTCGTCTTCTCCACAGTGCTCATTTCAGCGCCTCCCAAAACTCTTCCAGCAGTCCGTCTCCATACTCTCCACGGTACGTCCCCGCCAGAAATCTCTCAAATCCCTCCGTCCTCAGACGGGCCCAGCTCTCCTCCTCACGGCCGGCCACGATGGGGAAAAACAGAGCGCCGTTTTTCTCCGCCGCCGCCTTGTCTCCGGGGGCGTCCCCCAGCATCAGCACATGGCTGCTGTCATAGCCCTCCGCCATCAGTCTTGAGATGCAGCGGACCTTGGAGCCGGAATCCTGAGCCATGATCTCCTTCACAAACGCGATCAGACCGTGGCGGTTCCACTCCGACTCCACCGACTCCCGGTTGGCGGAGGAGACCACGGCCAGGTCCGCCTGACGGCTCATCTCCTCAAGCGCCTCCCTGACCCCGGGAAAGGGGCGGCTGGGCGGAAGGGCGGCGATCGTCCGGTTGCTGGTGATCGACCAGTCCAGCACCTTTTTTAACAGGGGGCTGTCCGTCTCCCCGATCTGGTGCTCCAGACTCTCATTGGAAAATGTGTCCGTCTGGGAAAGCCAGGCGGACAGATCCGTCAGATCCTCCTGCAGAAATCCGCGGGCCGCACACTCAGCAAGGGCCAGTTCCAGCCCTTTAAAGCGGTTGATCCCCCGGCCGGAAGAGTAGAGGCTGATCCGGTTCCACACCTCCTCCGCCTCTTTTCTGTGCTCCTCCATCTTCCATTTCTCCGCCATCAGCGGGGCAAAGCACAATTTATGTTTTGCGTCCATGGTATCCAGGGCACAGCCGTCAGAATCCACGCACACCAAAAATTTCTTTCGTTCCATTCTCGTTTCTCCCATCTGTCAAATTCATCTGTCCCGGAAATCGTCTGTTTCCGTCCAATTTTTTGCAGCAGTTCAGACGGGCATCTTCCTGCCCGGCTTTTCCTCCGGCTCCCCGTCCCGGACAATGCGCACCTTCTCCACCCGCTTGTCGTCCATCTCCAGAACGGTGATCTCCAGATCCTCAAAGCGGAACTGCTCGCCAGCCGACGGGATCTTTTCCGCGATCTCCATCACCCAGCCGCTGACGGTCAGCACGTCAAACTCCCGCTCTTTTCCCAGGCGTTCAAACAGCTTCTCCACGTTGGCGCTGCCCATGACCACATACTCCCGGTCAGAGATCTGCTCCACCTCGTGGACCACCGTGTCGTGCTCATCCCAGATCTCTCCCACCAGCTCTTCCAGAATATCCTCCAGCGTCACGATCCCGGCCGTTCCGCCGAACTCATCCAGCACCACCGCAATGTGCATTTTTTTCTGCTGCAGTTCTTTTAACAGCTGGCCGATCTTTTTGCCCATGGCGATAAAAAGAGCCGGGCGGATGATCTCATCCAGCTTATTCTCCGTGTGGTAAATGCGGTTGTAGAAATCCTTCTGATATATGATGCCCACAATATTGTCAATATCGTCCCGGTAAACCGGAAGGCGGGAAAATCCGGTCTCCGTAAACATCTCGGCGATCTCCTGGCCGGAGGCGTCCGCGGACACGGCAGCCACGTCGATCCTGGGCGTCAGAATGTCCTCCGCCGTCAGATCGGAAAATTCTATGGCGCTGCGGATCAGGCTTCCCTCCTGCTCGTCGATGCCGCCTTCCTGTCTTGCCTCCTCCACCATGATCAGAAGCTCTTCCTCCGTGATCCCGCTCTCCTCCGTGAACTTGAAAATAACGGAAAGCAGCTTCTTCCACTGGGCAAACAGAAAATTGGCCGGGCTTAAGATCACCAGAAGGACTCTGAGGATAGGGGCGGAAAACATGGCGAACGCCTCCGGCATCTCTTTGGAAATGCTCTTCGGGGAAACCTCGCCGAACACCAGCACCACAATGGTCATCACCAGAGTGGACAGGCTGGATCCCCGCTCCTCGCCCAGAAACCGCACAAAGATCACCGTCGCCAGAGAGGTGCTGGTGATGTTTACAATGTTGTTTCCGATCAGGATCGTGGACAGAAGGCTGTCATAGTTCTCCGACATGCGGAGCACCAGAGCCGCCCTCTTGTTCCCCTTGTCCGCCAGATTCTTCATCCGGACCCGGTTCAGGGATGAAAATGCCGTCTCCGTCGCCGAAAAATACGCCGACATGACGATACAGCAGATAATAATGATCAGGGATATGTCCATAACTATAATCTCTCTCCTTTGTTTTTGCAGAATGCGGATTTCTCTGGCGGTGCGTCTTATAAGCGTCTGTCCCGCAGCCGGAAAATGGCTGTCCGTGCAGATGCAGCGGCCGCCTGCCGGGCTTAAAGCGCAAAAAGACATAGCCTGCGCCTGTTTTTTAAGCCTGCGCAGGTTATGTCTTTTTATTCCGGTCCTTGTGACTGCCGGCATCATCCATTTATCATCCAGTCTCCTCGCCAGAGCAATTGCCCTTATGAAGGAATTATATGGAAATCCGGGCCAATTGTCAACCGCCTTTCATCCATTCCGACACCTTCACAATCTCAAAGCGGAGCGTCGCCCTGCCCTCGTTCTGATCCCGGAAGCCGGAGCGGATCCTCTCCTTAACCCGTTCCAGATCCCGTTTCTCCACATGGTTCAGCAAAACCAGCAGGCATCCCGGGCGGTAAACGGTGTAGGCATCCCCTCTTCTCAGCTTTTCCCTCATGATCTGGCTCAGGCTCTCCGTCAGCTCCTGCAGCTCTTTCTCGTCCTGAACCTCCCGGCCATTTCTGCTCACAGCCGTACAGATCATCAGATGGGCCCCGATATCCCGGCGCTCCGACACTCTGGCGCACATGTGGAAGCAGTCCAGAAATCCAGGATAATTGCAGTAGTAGGCACCTTTCCTGCTGCCTGTCTCCTTCAATTCCTCCTTGACGTCCTGCCGCTCCTTCTCCATCATCTGGATCCGGCTGCCCATTTTCCGAAACCGCTCCAGACGGCGCTTGGACGGCTCCTGGCTCTCCTTGCCGAAAAAGAGCTGGGCCGCGTCGCTGTAGGCTTTTTTCGCCTCCCGGTACTGCTTTAAGGACAGAAGGCTCTCGATCAGCAGCTCGCTCCACTCCTCCATCGGGCAGACGCGGAGCGCCGTCCTGCACTGGGCCGCCACCTTTTCCAGATCTCCCCGCTTCTTCCAGAGGCGGCAGATCTCCTTCACACAGGCCACGTACATCTCCTGATAGCGGCCGCGCATGGATTCCACCCAGGAATCTCCCGACATGGCCGGAAGGAATTCTCCCCCGTAATATCCGGCGGCCTTCTCCAGAAGCCCCAGACGCACCTCCGCATCATCCGCCGCGGCCGCCCGGTTATATGCCTCCTCAAATAAAACGGCATCTACATTGATGGTCAGCTCCGAATCATTCAGAATATAATTTCCTTTTTTATACTGGATCGCCCCCGGCCCCGCCGCTCCGCTCTCCTCCAGCTGGCGGCGCAGACGGGACAGGGACACCCGCAGTGCGTTTCCCGTGTTGTCCGTCCGCACGTCATACAGATAGTCCTGCAGCCTGCCGCGGCTGATTCCGCGCTTTCCGGCCCACGCCAGAATCAGAAACAGCTGCAGGATTTTTCCGTTTCCGGACAGATCCCTCTCCACCTCTTCCCCGTTATACCTCATCATCAGATTTCCCAGCATACGGATACACAGTACACCCAAAAATCCCCACATCCTTCTGCAGAATTTTTCCAGGGACCTACTTTACAACGGAATATCTCTTTCGTTGTAAAACGGATCCCCGTTTTTCGTTTATTATACTATAAAATATCAGATATTACCATAAAACAGGCAAAAATATACGCCTGTTTCGGTTTAATTCAGAAAACAAAAGCTGACAGTCTCATTGCCAGCTTCTTTTTCGTGCCTGAAAAAGGAAAATCATTATGTACACCTGCCGAACGACCTCTGTTTTTCTCCTCCATTTACAACGAAAGAGATATTCTGTTGTACTGCTCCACCACCAGCCCCAGCTGCTCCAGCTGGCGGATGTGATTTTCACCGCTTTCTATGGTGTAGACGCGGGTGGTGTTGATATCGCTGTGGCCCAGAATATCGGCGAGCCGGAGCAGATCCTTTTCCTGGCTGTAGTACATCCTGGCAAACAGGTGGCGCAGATTGTGGGGAAATATTTTTTCCTGGTCCACACGGGCCTTCTCGCTCAGTTTTTTCATGTCCCGCCACACATTGCTCCGGTCCAGAGGCTTTCCCCGCCGGGTGACAAAAACGGGGCCGGCGCAAATCTGCATTTTCTGGGCATAAAAATTCAAAAGCTGGCAGAGCTCCGTCGGAAGAAAGACGGTGCGGATCTTTCCCTTGCACTCGATCTTCGCCGCCCTGGCGCGCACCGCCTCCACTGTGATCCCGGACAGCTCGGAAATCCGGATGCCGGTGGAGCAGATTGTCTGCAGAACCAGGGCCAGCCGCTCATCTCCCTCATTTCTGGCTGCCCTTACCAGGCGGATATATTCATTTCTGGTCAGCTCCCGCCTGGCCTGGCAGAATGTCTGACGTCCCACTTTCAGAAAGCGGACCTGAAGATCCTCCCACCCGCAGAAACGGAACAGTCCATTGAGAGCCGCCAGAGCGCCGTTTACCGTGCCTGGAGAAAACCTTTCCTTAAGTTCCTCCTTCCAGCAGAGCACCCGCTGCTTTGTCACCTGCTCTCCGCCCAGGAAGCTCTGAAACAGATTCAGATAATATCCATATTTCTGCACGGTTCTCGTGCTCTTTTCGCTTTCCTTCAGCCATGCCTTGTAATTTTCCAGCAGGCTGTCCGACAGGATCCGGTCATTTTCTCTCACTTTCGTAAAGTCCTCCTTGTTAAACGTCATTATAAACAGTATTGTCCATATGTTCTCATTATAGACATTCTTCAGACAGCGGAAAATGAGCATTCCGGCGGTGTCTTTATAAAATTGGAACTGTTCCGGCAGTCTTCCCCCTGGTGAATAACACCTGTATACGCAGATACTCCCCGCGCAGGAGAAATGCACGGGGAGTATCCTCTCCGCAGAGCGCCGCTTTTTCCGCGCGCTCCGCCTCTTTTTTAATTTTGATTATTCGGCTACCGTGATGTTGGTGTCCTTGGCGTTGGCCCAGGCATTCTCGATCGCGCCTAAAATGTCGCCGTGGGCATCCCGAAGGCTCATGGTCGCGCCGGATACCGCGTCCATTCCGCCCTTTTCCTCTTCGGTGAGGCCGTCATATTTCGCAATATCCTCTTCATTCTCCGATGTACCGAAGAGCGGTCTTCCGTTTACGTCAGAGCAGTATTTCTCATACCAGCTGCTCACCTCTTCCGTGGTCATGCCCGCGAAGAAGTTTTCAAAGATATCCATCTCGTCTTCCCAGGTACCGGAACCCAGCTTGTAGGTATCGCCCCGCTCTCTCTTGGTCTTCCAGCTGTCCACCTCTGCCAGGAAACTGTCTTCCGTCTGCTCCAGAACGGTATCCACCACTGCGTCGTGGTCCTCATCCGCGTTGTAGCTCTGTCCCGGGAAACCGGTAAGGTGCGGCATTGCCTCTCCGTCATAGTTGGGAGTGGCAACTTCCATCACATCCGTATAGAGAGATACGATCTTTCCGTCCGCGTCGTAGCAAGCACCCACAGCCTGGGTATTGAAGCTGTATACGCCTACGCCCTGATCGTCGCTTCCCGGTCCCAGACGGCCTGTGTTCGTAAATCCAAGGCCGATCTTCGCGATCTTGTCGCCTTCCACCGGACGGCGGTTCTCGTAAGCCTTCACGATCGCGCCAAGAATATTTCCATGAGCGTCATTCAAAGACATGGTCGCGCCGGATACCGCATCCAGGCCGGCCTTGTCCTCCTCGCTGAGAGCCTCATACTTTGCAATATCCTGCTCGTCCTCAGACGTTCCGAACAGCGGTCTTCCGTTTACGTCGGAGCAGTATTTCTCATACCACTGCTCTACTTCCTCCACGGTCATTCCCTTGAACGCCTCTTCAAAAATGTCCATCTCGTCTTCCCACGTTCCGGAATTCAGCTTGTAGGAATCTCCCCGCTCTCTCTTGGTCTTCCAGCTCTCCACCTGCGCCAGGAACTCGTCATCTGTCTGCTCCCACACAGTGTCCACCACTCCGTCGTGGTTCTCATCCGCGTTGTAGCTCTGTCCCGGGAAACCGGTAAAATCAGGCATGCTCTCCCCGTCATAATTGGGAGTTGCCACCTCCAGCTGGTCCACTTCCAGATCCACGATCCGTCCGTCATTGTCAAACAGCACATAGGCTGCTACTTCATTAAAGCTGTACACTCCTGTGCCCTGGTCATCGCTTCCCGGTCCCAGACGGCCGTTGGAATAAAATCCAAGTCCGTGGGTAAGGCCAGCCGCCTGGATCTCCTCCTGCTCTGCCGCCTCGTCCTCGTCTGCTCCGACCTCCTCGCCCATCGCTGAGCGGATCGCGTCAAACACGCCGTTGGATGTCCAGGTCGCCCCGGAAACTGCCTCCACGCCGTCCAGACTCTGTTTTTCCAGAATCGCGTCCTGAAGCGCGGTCATGGCCGTTCCGCCGATGTCCGGAGTTTCATCTGCCCCAGTCAGCTTCAGATCCAAGATCCGGTCACCGGCCATGGTCACTTCCGCCGTGATCTTACCGCCATAGCCCTCGCCTTCTCCGGTAGCTGTCACGATCTCCTCTCCGTCTGCCGCATCCTCCAGACGGGACTGCTCCAGCGCATCATAAACCGGATTCGCCACTGCTACCAGCGCGACTGCGGCCGCTGCCATAACTCCAAGTCCAATTAGATTCCCTTTGTCCATATTACGCCCTCCAATAAAGTTGTGGTAACTGAGATGTTTCTTCTATATTAATTTACCATTGGTTCCCATAATAGTCAATATTTTAACAGATTTAGAAATTTTTTCAGCCGCCATTTTCCTTACGCGCGGAGTGCGCAATGCCGCATCCGGCCCGAAACGCAAATGCGGGCCGCACTTTCGCCGCCCGCAGAAATCATATCTTAATTTATTCTTATTCTTTCACAGACCAGACCGTCTTTCCCTCCAGCACTGTGGCCAGAACGGGAATGTCCTTTAAAGCCGTCTCTTCCACCTCAAAGGGATTCTGTCCCAGGACCACAAAGTCCGCCAGCATTCCGGGGGCAATGCAGCCCTTTTTCGTCTCCTCAAAGCTGGCGTAGGCGCCGGCCTTCGTGTAGCTGTCCAAAGCCTCCTGCACCGTAAATTTCTGTTCCGGCAGATAGGGGCCCACATGGTCCTTAAGCGTACATCTGGTGACGGCGCACTGGATGCCTGCCATCACGTCCGGCAGCTCCACCGGACAGTCACTTCCGTTGCTCACCGTTCCCCCTGCCTTCATCAGGGTCTTCCAGCTGTAGCTGGTGGAGGCCAGCTCCTCTCCCACCCGGTCTTTCACCATGTGGATGTCATAGTCCAGGAAGATGCTCTGGGCATAGACGTGAAGTCCCATCTTCACGATCCGCTCCAGCTGGTCCGGCCGCGTGATCTGGCAGTGGACGATGCCGTGGCGGTGGTCCTTTCTCGGGTGCTCCGCCAGCGCCTTCTCACAGGCGTCCAGCACACGGTCCAGACAGGCGTCCCCGATGGCGTGGACTGCCACCTGCATCCCCTGGGCGTTGGCATAGCCCACCATCTCATCCATGGTCTTCTGGTCAAATACCGGAATGCCGCAGGTGGACGGATCGTCCGCGTAAGGGCGGCTTAAGAACGCCGTCCTGGCGCCTAAAGCTCCGTCCCCCAGCATTTTTAACGGTCCGATGGCAAAACGGTCTGTGCCCGTTCCCGTCTTATTTCCCGCCTCCACAAATTCCTTCAGGCTTTCCAGGGAGGTGAAATTGCTCTGCTCGTTCACCCGCACAGTCAGAAGCCCCTCTTCCTCCAGCTCCCGGTAAGCATCGTTGATCACCGTCCAGGGAACACTCCGGAACGTGCTGTAATCGTCCGTCTGGCTGCTGGTCACGCCGTACCGGTTCAGCGCCCGGCAGGCCGCAAGGATCATATCCTTGACCTCTTCTTTTCCCGGAGCGGGGATCCGGTCGTACACCAGATCCATGGCATTGTCAAAGAAGCGCCCATCCGGCCCGTCCTCATCCATGCCGATCCGTCCCCCTTCCGGCTGGGGCGTGTCCGCCGTGATCTGCAGAAGCTCAAGGGCTTTCGTGTTCACCGCCAGGCAGTGGCCGCAGGCCCGCACAGCGCAGACCGGGACCGTCTCCGATACCTTGTCTAAGTCGCGGCGGTCCGGCATCCGCTTCTCACCGGAAAAATAATCCTGATTCCAGCCCCGTCCCATCAGCCAGCCGTTCTCCCTTGGGGGATGATTTTCCAGGAATTCCTTTAAGCAGTCCAGCATTTCTTCCAGACTGTCTGTATGGGCGGCCAGCGGCGCCGTGCTCAGGGTGTTTCCAAAGCCCAGCAGGTGCATGTGGCTGTCATTGAAGCCGCTGCACACAAAACTGCCCTTTAAATCCACCAGGCGGTCTCCCGTCTGCGCCAGTTTTACCGCATCCTCATTGGTGCCGGCAAAGGTAAATCTTCCGTTCTCCTCCACAAACGCCTCTCTTAAAGGCAGCTCTCCCGTGTAGACGGCGCCGTTGTAATAAATCGTTTTCATGATTGACTCCCCTTTCCCCCGTCCTCAAAAAACAGACGGGCATTCTTCTTGATCTGCCCGATTCCCAGGTAACGGGCCTTATAATCTTTCAGCAGGGCAAAATACTGATTGGACAGGATCAGGATCACCGCCACATTGATAAATGTGGGGATGGCGGAGGTAATGTCCACCAGAGTCCAGATAAAGCCCTGATTGTTTGTCTTTACCAGATATATGGTCCAGAGCAGGCCCGGCAGAGCGCGGACCGCGTAAAACACCTTCATCACCAGAGTTTTTAACGGCCCTTCCTTCTTATAGAGATGCTCCAGGATCGCCAGGTAATAGGTGAACCAGCCGCCGGAGGTCGTGACCGTAAAGATCACCATGATCACCGCCAGAAGCACGCTGCCGATCGTGCCGAAGGAGCTGGAGAAAGCAGACAGAGCCAGAGTTCCTCCGTCCGTGCCGTCCGTCCACCGTCCGCTTAAGATCACGGAGATGGCCGTGATGGAGCAGACCACGAAGGTGTCAAAAAATACCTCAAAGGAACCCCAGAGTCCCTGCTCCACCGGATGTCTCGTCTTTGCAGAGGCGTGGATCATGGGAGAAGTACCCCAGCCGGCCTCATTGGAGTAAACGGAGCGGGCCATACCGATGCGCACCATCTCGCTGACGGCGCAGCCGGCAAAGCCGCCCACCGCGGCCGTTCCCGTAAAAGCGCTGGTAAAGATCTCCGCAACCACTTCCGGAACCACGGAAATGTTCACCAGGATCATCCCCAGTCCCATTAAAATATAGAGGACACTCATAAAAGGCACCAGCTTGCTGAAAATCGCCGCGATTCTTTTTGTGCCGCCGCCGGTGATCACATAGGTCAGAACGCTGAGCAGCACGCCCACCAGGATCACTCCCTCCACCTGAATGGATCCTAAGGAGATGGTGGGCAGATGGAACGCGCCTGACACCACCTGAGCCGCCGTCAGGTTGGAGGAGGTCACAAAGAAGGTGGAAAAGATTCCGATTCCGAAGATCACTGCCGGCACCAGCCAGAGTTTTCCCCAGCCTCTCTCTTCTCCCAGTCCCCGCTCCATATAGTAAGTCGGGCCGCCGTAATATTCTCCTCTGTCATTTTCCCGGCGGTAATAGCAGCCGAGAGTTACCTCCACCTGCTTTAAGATCATTCCCAGACAGGCGGTGAGCCACATCCACACCACCGCGCCGGGGCCGCCTGTGGCCACCGCCGTAGCCACGCCTGCGATATTTCCAAAGCCTACCGTTCCGCCGATCGCTGTGGAAATAGCCTCAAAGGCGCTGAGCATTCCCTTTTCGTCGCTTCCGCTCTCCCTGCTCTCTTTCCGGAACAGCTGTCCGGCCGTCCGCTTCATGATCCAGCCGAAAAAGCGGAATTGAAAGAATCCTGACCGCACCGTGAAGTACAGTCCCGTGACAATCATCAGCACGATCAGGGGCAGGCCCCAGAGCACGCCGTCCAGCCAGTTCAAAAAGTTAATCATATTATTTTCCTCCTCACAGTAACCGGCTCACGGAGGCTTTGCTGTACCAAACGGCGGAGGGCCACATTCTGACATATAAAAAGCAGCGGTACAAAATACCACTGCTTCATCGTCCACATCCCATGAAGCAATAGCTCCTCCACCTTCCGGTGAGAGTGCACAGCCTCTTCGACTGTACCCCAACTGCGGTGCCTGCGGACAACACCGGTTTCGGCGAAGCTCCCTTTCTCCTTCTTTCCCTGGCTTTCCGCAGCCTCCGGACGGTTACTCTTGAGATTCGCGCCTCTATTGCCGTTTTTCTTCCCTTAATCATATAAAGGTTACAGGGATCTGTCAAGTACTTTTCTCTGATTTCTCACCCGGCTGTAGCCCAAAGCCGCCAGAACGCCCAGGCCGTAGATGACGAAGGTGCAGGCAAAGGGGAGCTTTACATGGGCGGAATAGATAAATCCGGCCGTCAGCGATCCGGCAATGCTCCCCAGAGACTGGGTGGCATTGAAAAATCCCATCACCAGGTTCTTCTGTCCCGGATCCGCCTGCCCCGCCACCATGCTCTGGAGAACGGGAACGCTCACCGAATAGCCGGCGTACACGATCACGCTGAATACGAGGAACAGGCCGATGCCGGGAGACAGGGTCACCCCGAGAGCTGCCAGAGAGCAGGCCAGAACCACCACCGTGAGCGACCGGCGCACCTTTGTCCGGTTGATGATCCAGATGCAGAGAGTCATGTTGGCGGCAAAGGAAATGAGCCCCACAAACGCCTTCACCAGCCCGTTGTAGGAGGAGGTCAGGCCCAGCTCGTCCTTCAGATAATAGTTGAATGCCTGGTCAAAACCCGTATTTCCGAAATTGGTGAAAATATTCACGGCAAACAAAAACACAAAGGCCAGGCTCATAAATTTCCGGCTGTCAATAAACGCCTGGAAGGGATTGGCCTCCCTGGCCAGCTGCCCGGGAGAAACGCTCTTTAAGCTGGTAGTGCCGTCCGGCTGGCAGACAGCATAAAATAAGAAGGCCACGATGATTAAGAGCGCCGCCTGGGCCAGGAAGGAAAGGCGGACGGAGATCTCCCCCAGAAAACCGCCGATCATGTAGCCGAAAGCGCTGGCCACGCTCTTGATGGTGGCCGTGTAGGTGAGAAACCGCCCCTGGTCCTCCGGCCTGGCCGCATTGACCACATAGGTGAGAAAACTCACGAAAACTCCGCCTGTGAACAGTCCGGCAAACATTCTGGCCAGGACGATCATAGGCTCCGTCGAGGCGTAGGCGAACCACAGCTGGGCCAGCCCGTACCCGCAGCAGCAGATCAGCAGAGAAGTTCGGGACGATATGTAATTATTGATCTTTCCCCAGAAGGGAGAGAGGAGGAAATTGGTGAACATCATTGCCGCCAGGGCAACCCCGAACATATAATCGTGGAGCCCTAACTCCTTGATCACCGTCGGCGTCACCGGGTGGGCGAAGTTGGCCGCCAGGTTAAAAAGGATCATAATCAGAAAAAATGACGTAAATCTGCTTCTGTATTTCATATTCTGCTCTCCCTCTCCCGCCCTTTTTCTCTTCTTTCCGGGGAAAGAACTCTCCGGACAGGTTTTATTTCTTAATCATTATATAGGAACCTGTTTTCCGTTTCAATACGGCAGAGAAAAGAACTGTAAATTTTTCTTCTTTTTTTCCTTCCTTTTTCAACCATTCTGACGCTTGACAATCCCCATAAAATAAGATAGTATACTGTTTGTGTCCGAACAAAATAAATTAGAAAAAGGGGGTGGAATTCTGTTGGAAAAGGACTGCGGTGCATGGATCAATCTGCTGTCGCACAAGGTCAAGGCCAGGTTAAATGTCATGCTGCAGGATATGGGGATCACGGCCGTGCAGAGCCGGGTCATCTACTACATCCTGGTCCACTGCAAGGAGGGACCCGTCTTTCAGCGCGACATTGAGAATGCCTTCAGCCTGAGCCGCTCTACCACGACCGGCATCCTGCAGCTTCTGGAGAAGAACGGGATTATCCGGCGGGAAAGCGTCGCCAGCGACGCCCGGCTGAAAAGTCTCGTGCCCACGGAACACGCCGTCAGGCTCAACGCCCAGGTGGCCGACTGTCTGCGGGAGATGGACCGGATGCTGACCTGCGGGCTGTCTGAGGGGCAGGTTCAGCTGTTCAAGGAGATGGCTGCTCAGATGCTTGACAATTTAAACGACTGGGATCGCTGCGGAGCAGGCCATTCATCCGACCAGATACATAACAGCCCCTAAACTGTTCAAAACGGAACAAATTGGGCGGTTCCTGCCGCCTGCAAAATCACTACAGAAATGGAGGAATAACATCAATGATTAAAGTCCTGGCCCGAAGCATTGGCGAATACAAAAAAGCTTCGATCATGACTCCTCTGCTGGTAATGGTAGAGGTTATTCTGGAATGCGCGATTCCTTTCGTAATTGCACAGCTTGTAAATCAGATGCAGGCCGGCTGCACCATGGACGTAATCGCTATGTACGGAGCGATTCTGATTGCCATGTCTGTCGTATCTCTGATCTTCGGCGCTGCCGCAGGCTCCACCTGCGCCACTGCGTCCACCGGCTTTGCGAAGAACCTGCGCAGAGACATGTTTTATAAGATTCAGGATTATTCATTTGAAAACATCGACAAATTTTCAGTTTCCAGTCTGGTGACCCGTATGACCACCGACATCGTCAACGTGCAGATGTCCTACATGATGATCATCCGCGTGGCCATCCGCGGACCGCTGATGCTGATCTTCTCCTTCGCCATGGGATTCATCATGGGCGGAAGGCTGGCAATGATCTTCCTGTTCACCATCCCGCTTCTGACCATCGGTCTTGCCCTGGTGATCCGGGCCGCCATGCCCATCTTCCGCCGGGTATTCCGCAAGTACGATGACTTAAACGATTCCATTCAGGAAAACGTGGAAGCCATGCGGGTGGTAAAGTCCTATGTGCGTGAGGATTTTGAGAAGAAGAAATTCGGCAAAGCTGCCGATAACATCCGCAGAGACTTCACGAAGGCAGAGCGAATCATGGCCATCAACAGCCCGATGATGCAGTTCTGCGTATACGCCGGCATGGTGTTCGTGCTCTCCTACGGCTCCTACACTGTTATCACCGGAAGAGGTCTTGACGTCAACGTGGGACAGATGTCCGCCATGCTGACCTACAGCTTCCAGATCCTGATGAGCCTGATGATGCTCTCCATGGTGTTCGTGATGATCGCCATGTCCGCAGAATCTGCAGAGCGTATCGTGGAAGTGCTCAGCGAAAAGAGTACTCTGACCAGCCCGGAGAATGCCATCACCGAGGTGAAGGACGGATCTGTGGACTTTGAGAACGTGAGCTTCAAATATTCCAAGCGGGCGGAGCGCATGGCTCTGGCCGATGTGAACCTTCATATTAAATCAGGAGAAGTCATCGGTATCCTGGGCGGAACCGGTTCTTCCAAGTCCTCTCTCATCCAGCTGATCCCCCGTCTGTACGACGTGACGGAAGGCTGCGTGAAAGTGGGCGGCATAGATGTGCGCAAATATGACCTGGAGACTCTGAGAAACCAGGTGGCCGTTGTGCTCCAGAAGAACGTTCTCTTCTCCGGTACCATCAAGGATAACCTCCGCTGGGGCAATCCTGAGGCTACGGACGCTGAGATGGAGGAAGCCTGCCGTCTGGCTCAGGCTGACGAGTTCATCCAGCAGTTCCCCAACAAGTATGACACCTGGATCGAGCAGGGCGGCTCCAACGTGTCCGGCGGACAGAAACAGCGTCTCTGTATCGCCCGGGCTCTGTTAAAGAAGCCGAAGATCCTGATCCTGGATGACTCCACCAGCGCTGTGGACACCCGCACCGACGCCCTGATCCGGAAGGGATTCCGGGAATTTATTCCGGATACCACCAAGATCATCATCGCCCAGCGTGTGGCCAGCGTGCAGGATGCCGACCGCATCATCCTCATGGAGGGCGGACGCATCAGCGCCATCGGCAATCACGAGGAGTTAATGGCATCCAGCCAGGTTTACCGTGAAATCTATACATCTCAGAACCGTGCAGGAGGTGATAAGAATGCCGAATAATACCAATACTATGAGAGGCCGCCGCGCTCCCAAGGGCGTGCTGCCCCGTCTGCTCCGGACGATCTTTGAGTTCTTCCCGGTGCTTCTGCCCATTACCCTGGTCTGCATTCTGATCAACGCCATCGTAAGCTCCATGCCTTCCATCTTTATGCAGAACGTGATCTCTGTGGTGGACGACACTTATAAGACGGGGGACTGGTCCTTAGCGTCCGGAAAGATCATGAGCCTTTTGACCATCCTGATTATCATGTACGTCATCAGCTTGATCGCCAACGTCTGCTATACTCAGCTGATGGCCTACATCACCCAGGGAACTCTGGCGAAAATGCGTCAGAAAATGTTTGACCATATGCAGGATCTTCCGATCCGCTATTTCGACACCCACAGCCACGGCGACATCATGAGTTTCTACACCAACGATATCGATACTCTGCGCCAGATGATCAGCCAGAGCCTTCCGCAGATGCTGATCTCCGGCGTGACGCTGCTCAGCGTGTTCTGCATCATGATGTACTACAGCATCCTGCTGGCTCTCGTAGTGGTCTGCGGAGTGGTCCTTATGACTTTCGTGGCCCGCTACGTCAGCAGCCACTCTTCCAAATACTTCCTGCGCCAGCAGATCACCATCGCCAAGGCCGAGGGATTTATGGAAGAGATGATGAACGGCCAGAAGGTAATCAAGGTCTTCTGCCACGAGGAAGCGGCGAAAGCCGATTTCGACAAGGTAAACAGCGAGATCTTTGAGAACGCCAGAAACGGCAACCGTTTTGCCAACATTCTGATGCCCCTTTTAGGCAACATCGGAAACGTGATGTACGTGGTAGTTGCCCTGGTAGGCGGCTTCCTGCTGCTCTCCGGCGCTCCCAACGTGAGCTTCTCCGGCATGGCCTTCAGCATCAGTATTGTGGTGCCTTTCTTAAACATGACCAAGCAGTTTGCCGGCGCCATCGGACAGGTGTCCAACCAGATCAACATGGTCATCATGGGTCTGGCCGGCGCCCACCGGATCTTTGTCCTGCTGGATGAGGAGCCGGAGACGGACGAGGGCTACGTAACCCTGGTCAACGCCCGCGAAGAGGATGACGGAACTCTGACGGAGTGCCCGGAGCGCACCAATGTGTGGGCCTGGAAGCATCCCCATCACGACGGTTCCGTAACCTACACCCGCCTGCAGGGCGACGTCCGCTTCTTCGACGTGGACTTTGCCTATGTGCCGGATAAGATCGTGCTTCACGACATTTCCCTGTACGCGAAGCCTGGCCAGAAGGTGGCCTTCGTAGGATCCACCGGTGCCGGAAAGACGACGATCACCAACCTGATCAACCGGTTCTACGACATCGCAGACGGAAAGATCCGCTACGACGGCATCAACATCAACAAGATCAAGAAAGCCGACCTGCGCCACAGTCTGGGCATCGTGCTCCAGGACACCAACCTGTTCACCGGAACCGTTATGGACAACATCCGCTACGGCAACCTGGATGCCTCTGACGAGGAGTGCATCGGCGCTGCCAGACTGGCGGGAGCCGACGATTTCATCCGCCGGCTGCCTGACGGCTACAACACCATGCTGACCGGAAACGGAGCCAACTTAAGCCAGGGACAGAGACAGCTTCTGGCCATCGCCCGTGCCGCTGTGGCAGACCCGCCCGTTATGATCATGGACGAGGCCACCAGCTCCATCGACACCCACACGGAGGCCATTGTACAGAGAGGTATGGACGCTCTGATGAGAGGCCGCACCACCTTTGTCATCGCCCACCGTCTCTCCACGGTACAGAACGCCGACGCCATCATGGTTCTCGACCACGGCCGCATCATCGAGCGCGGTACCCACGAGGATCTGATCAAGCTGAAAGGCACCTACTACCAGCTGTACACCGGAGCTCTGGAACTGGATTAACCTTACAGATACTGTCAGAAACAGCCGTAAAACCTTACGGCTGTTTCTCTTTTTCCTTTGCCCCTTTATTTCTTTACATCTTTGTCACCGCGCTGCGGCAGACTTAAATTTCACAGAAGGAGGAACCTTATGTCCATTGCAGACCGATACATCAACTACGTCAACCAGGAAGTAAAAAAGGATCCGCAAAAAGGCTGGGATCACATGGTCCTGGGGTTTTCCGCCAACAAATGGCGCTCCAGGCTTCTCCCCAGGCCCGGACTCGCGAGAGGCTATCAGAAGCTGGAAGCTCTCATGATGTCTCTGGTGGCGGACTCCTTAAGCCATAAGAACCGATATGTGTGGGGCAATATTTTCGCCCCCTGTGAGATCATGGAGTGCTTCGGTTTGAGCACTCTGTCCATCGAATGCCTCTCCTGCTACTTTTCCGGCTACCATCTGGAGGACTACTTCATCGACAGTGCCCAGAACAGCGGCATCGCCCCCACTCTCTGCTCTTACCACAAGACCTTTGTGGGCGCGGTGGAGAGCGGAGTCCTGCGGCGGCCGGAGTACGCGGTGACGACCTCTCTCTCCTGCGACGGCAACTTAAACACCTTCCGCTATCTGGAGAAAAAGGCCGGCGTCCCCTTCACTTTTCTGGATGTTCCCTACCGGGATGATCCGGCGTCTGTGGACTATCTGGCCGGCCAGCTGAGAGAACTGGCAGATACGCTGTCATCCGTGTTCGGACAGCCTTTCGACGAGGAGCGGCTGCGCCGCATTCTCCAGGTGGAAAACGAGACGAGACGGGATCTGATGACCTTTCTGGAGCTGGAGAAAACCCATTTTTATCCGGGTGAGATCATCAGCCAGCTGTACCTGATGATGGGCACCCACCTGCTCATGGGCACGGAAAAATTCCGGGACCTGGTAAAATTCCTCATTGAGGATATTAAGACCTACCCGGAATTTACAGGAAAACGGATCCTGTGGGTCCATCTCCTCCCCTTCTATCAGGAGACTCTGAGGAAATATTTTAACGGAAACCCCAAATACCAGGTGATTGCCAGCGACATCGTGCTGGACTACGCCGACGAACTTGACGAATCAGATCCGTTCCGGGCTCTGGCCTTGAAGACCATCCGCAACATCTACAACGGCTCCTACCATTACAAGGCGGAGGCCATCGGACTTCTGGCCCAGGAAATGGACGCTGACGCCGTCATCCATTTCTGCCACTGGGGCTGCAAGCAGGCGTCCGGCGGCAGCATTCTGCTGAAGGAAAAAATGAAGGAGCTGAACATTCCCATGCTGATCCTGGACGGGGACGGCATCGACAAGAGAAACAGCCACGACGGCCAGATCAAGACCAGGCTGGAAGCGTTTCTGGAAATACTGGAGTCGGAAGAACACAGACAGGAGGAGACATGTTAGGATATATTTGCAAATATGCCCCGGTGGAGATTTTTGAATCCATGGGGGTGGATATGGAGCGGATCGAACCGGAAGTTACCAATTTCAGCCAGGCTGACATGCGGATGCACCCCAATGTGTGCAGCTTTGCAAAAGGCGTGCTGGAGGACGTTCTGAGCAAAGATTATGAGGGCGTCATTCTCACCACCTGCTGCGACAGCATCCGCCGCCTTTACGACGTATTGAAGGCCCAGCTCCCGGACCGCTTCATCTATATGCTGGACACGCCCCGGATCACAAAAGACGCGGGCATCCGGCTGTACGAGGAGCGGATCCGCGAGATGGTGGCCACCTACGAAGCATTTTCCGGGAAAACATTTGACGAAGGCCGTTTCCTGCAGCTGCTCAGAGAGAAAAAGGCCCAGTCCTCTGAAGAAAGCGCCCAGGAAAAAGGCGGTCTGTCCGTGGGCATCGCCGGTGCCAGGGCCAACAAAAACATCAAAAAGATCCTTGAGGAGCGGGGCGTGCGGGTGGCCTTTGACCTGACCTGCACCGGCCTTACCCGGAAACTCCTCATTGAGGAGGACCAGGTGATGACCGGCTACGTGCGGGGGCTGTTAAGCCAGTTTCCCTGCATGCGCATGGAAGCGGCCGCCGGCCGGGACCAGCTGATCTTAAAATACGGAGAGAGCGCAGACGGCATCATCTACCACACCGTCCAGTTCTGCGACAACTACTCTTACGAATACGCTTGGCTGAAGGGGATCATCCGCCGTCCTCTCCTGCTTTTGGAAACGGACTACACCAAACAGAGCTACGGCCAGATCCTCACCAGGATCGAGGCATTTTTAGAGTCCCTGGGCCAGAACCCAAAATTGACAAACAAAAAGACTGGAGGAAATGACGCCATGTATGTAATGGGAATCGACAGCGGATCCACATCCACCAACGCGGTCATCATGGACCGGAACCGGGAGATCCAAGCCTTCTCCGTGGTGCGCACGGGAGCCAAATCCGGCCAGAGCGCCCAGAAAATCCTGGAGGAGGTGCTTGACAAGGCCGGGCTGAAGCGGGAGGACATCTCCTGGATCGTCTCCACCGGCTACGGCAGAGTCAGCATCCCCTTTGCCGACGAGAATGTGACAGAGATCAGCTGCCACGGCCGGGGAGCCCACTATTTTAACCCGAAAGTCCGCACCATTCTGGACATCGGCGGACAGGACAGCAAAGCCATCCACTTAAACGAGGCCGGCGAGGTGACAGATTTCGTCATGAATGACAAGTGCGCAGCCGGAACGGGGCGCTTTCTGGAGATGATCGCCCGCTCCCTGGAGATGGACATAAGCGAGCTGGGGCCGGCGGCTCTCCAGTCCACCGAATATATAGAGATCACCAGCATGTGCTCTGTCTTTGCCGAGTCGGAGGTCATCTCCCTCATCGCCCAGAATAAGGAAAAGGCAGATATCGCAGCCGGCGTCTGCCGCTCCATCGCCGGAAAGTCCTACTCTCTCATGAAGCGGGTGGGACTGGAACCGGAATTTATGATGACCGGCGGCGTGGCCAAAAATCCCGGCGTCGCCCGGGCGGTGGAGGAAAAGATCGGCGCGAAGCTCTACATCTGCCCGGAGCCGGAGATCGTGGGCGCCGTGGGCGCCGCCCTGTATGCTTTGGACCAGATCAAATAAAATCAGCGGGCAGGCGGTCTGCGCCGCGGGAAGCCATAAACAGGCCCTTTAAAATAGACAAAAAAACAACAATTTTCTTCTGTTTTTCAGAACTTTTCATCTTGTTCTTTTTTTCATCCGAACTATAATGAAGATGAAAATGGAAATGTCCAAAAGCATGATATCATAAGGAGGCTTTCATATGCTTAGACTGAGAATGATGCGTGCACCGCAGAAATATGTGCAGGGAAAGAATTCTCTGCTTCAGTTCCACAAAGAGATGGAAAGTCTGGGGGACAAATGGCTGTTTATCTGCTCCAGAAGCGGCTATAAAATGACCCATGACAAGATAGAGAAAAGTTTTGAGGGGACCCAGGATGTCCGTCAGTACGAAATATTCGGCGGTGTGTCCAGCACGGG
>DWWL01000066.1 GCA_019119775.1 Candidatus Lachnoclostridium pullistercoris
GGATTCCACCGGCATAAAGAAAAACAAAAATTTTTTCACTGTCTTTTCCATTTTTCTGCTGAGCAGTACGCAGGATTTCACGTGCATTTCCACCAGATATCCGTCAATCTCAGAGTGAATCCAGCGGCGGAGCCACTGAAATATATTCTGAAAGGCCTCCTCCTCGCTTTTTCCCCGCTGTTCCGCTTCTACGGTGACCGTCGATGTATACAGTAATTCTTCTCCCATATCTCACATCCTGTATTTGATATACGCCTCTGTAATTGCTTTTCCCAGCTCTTCCGTGTCCATAAATCCGAACCCCAGAGCCTCATAACCGTTTTTTACGGCATTTACTCCAGCCTGTATGCTTCTCATATCGTAGATAGCCTTAAAACCGTACTTATTCTGAGCCGCCATGGCTCCGCCGCCGCCCCCGCCGCAGAAGCTGATGCCCAGATCCGCCTCTTCCGTTTTCATCACATCCCCCAGCTTCATGTCCGCGCCGATTCCCGGTACGACGATAGCAGTTCCCCCGGCCGCTTCCACGCCTTTCGCCACATTCTGTCCCTTCCCCATACGATGGGCAATCACAATTTTTACATTCTTCATTTTGTTCACCTCTCCTTACATTTAATCCGTCACTCCCTGACGGATCCTTTCCTCCATGGCCCCCAGATGGGTAGCAATTAAAAATTTTTCATTTTCATCCAGTTTTTTTCCGAAGCGTTTTTCTGCAATCACCCCCACTTCTTCTCCCATATCCCGCAGCTCCGAAGGCACCTGTTCAAACAGTTCCGGATCGATATTCACAGTCTCATTTGTAAGAAACAGGCGTTGATACAGGGTTGCCAGATGGGACACAAAGGTAATGCCGGCACTTCGATCAAATTCAATCCCCTTCTGTCTGGAATACTCCAGCACTTCCATGGCAAAATCGGAAATCCTTGCATTCTCCCTGCGGTCAAATTTTTCCCATCCCGCCGTCCGCTCACTTACAATCTCTTCCACATCCGTTTTTTCCATCGGTTCCTCCTAATCGTATCATTTCTCCCAAGACCAGTCCTTCCACTGTCAGCGCTCCGCTCTGGTCCACAGAAACAAGATTCAGCCGGGCCTCTTCGCCATTTCTGATCTGACCTGGGATTCTCAGGACTTCCGCCGCGTTTCCTGTCACACAATCGAAAATCTGTCTCCATGTCATCCCACATTCTGCCAGACGGTTCAGAACCATGGCAAAACCAGAAATGGTCTTCTGAAAATTTCTGGCATGGGAATCGCTGGAAACCAGATCAGGGAGAAATCCTTCCGCAATCGCAGCTTCCGCTGTCCCGGCATCAAAGCTGGCCGAACCATGGCCCACATCAAACAGCACTCCCCGTTCTCTGGCCTCCCATACCTCTCTTTTCACCTTCCGGCCATCCAAAATGCCTCCGGCTTTTCCATGGAAGCTGTGAGTTACAATGTCCCCCGCTTTCATCACATCCAGCACTTCTTCTATAGAAGGAGGACAGTTCCCAATATGTACCATGGCGGGAAGTCCCATTTTATGGGCAAATTCCAAACCTTTCCTGATCGGCTTCATTCCCAGCTCCCCCACTACGCTGGCGCTGGCTCTCAGCTTGATTCCCCGGATCACATCCGGATTCTCCCGGATCGTTTGTCCCAGACCTTCCTCGTCAAAATATTCTTCCCGGCTCAGCTCCAGTTTATCTCTGGTAAGACCGATTTTAGAATAGTTAATAAAGGCATACACCCTGGTTCCCGGCGTTTGCTTCGCCTGCTGCCGAAACAGCTCAAAATGCTCTGCTCCGGCGCTGCCGGCATCTACAATCGTTCCAATATTCTGGAGCAATCCCAGTCGGTTCTTATCCACTCCCAGATTGGTACTTCCAGAGAAGCAGTGGGTGTGCATATCTATAATCTCCGGAATCACATAACGTCCCCGACAGTCGATTACCACATCACCATCCTCCTCGCTGTCTCCAAATCCGGCAATTCTCCCATGTTCCACAATCAAATGAGAGATTTGATCCAATCCGGCTCTCTTGTCGTAAACGTGTCCATTTTTCAGCACGATCTTCATCTCATTTCCTCCCCTCCCTGAAGATACATTTTTATAGAATCCAGATCATACCGGCTTACATGTCGGCCATATTTCCGATACAGCCGTTCTGTAACCTGAAAAATCAGCTGTTCCCCGCTGTCAAGAGACTTTATATCCCCCTTTTCTAAGCCGATTCCCTGATGCAGCTGCATCATCAGATGTATAAGCAGGGCGATGTAAACAGTGTTGGAAAGCTGCAGATTCCACAAGGAACTCAGTTCTTCCACGGCAGCAGCACAGTCAGACATCATGTACATCAGCTGAAAGAAGCTGTCCGGTTCCATTTCTCCCGTTTTTCCTGGCTTTTCCTCCCGCTTTGCGGGCCTGAGATTCAGCACCTTTCGGATGTGTGACACATCCTGAGGAAGCAGCAGAGGGCTCACACAGATGACCGGAACTTCCGTCTCCTCCAGCCGCGCCGTAGAAATAATGGCGTCCGCCTCCGTTTTCCGAACTTTTGCCGCTTTCTGAATGGAAATCGTTCCCAGTACTTCCAATTCCGGAAAATGCTTTTTCAGGCTGATTTCCAACAGCTGGGCACTCCCCTTGCCTGTTGTGCATACGGCAAACACTCTTTTCCTGCTCTTTTCCATCCGTTCCATGGCGGCAGCGATATAGATCACCACATAGCTGATTTCATGCTCTCCCACACCGGTTCCGAACAGATTTTCCGTCTGGATTTCCTGTCTGCAGAGATGAAACAGCTCCGGAAATTTGACCTTGATCTCTTCCAGCAGAGGATTCGCATCTTTAATCCCCATAGCCAGGCGGTGCCCCGAAGTTTTGACATGAAGCTTCAGGCTCTCTTCCAGCAAAAGATCCTGACGGAGAGGACAGCCTGTCAATTTCTCCATCCGGTCCAGGAAAAGGCTGATTCTGTCTTCAAGCACTCTCTCCTCCCGCTCTGTCTCCGGATTTTCTCCATGGATGGTCTTAAAATAAAAGGAAAGAAACCTCTGTTCTTCTTCTCCAAACCCCAGTTTTTCAAGCACAGCCCGGAAAATCTCATCTGATTCCGACGGTTCCCATTCCCAGCCCAGCTCCACTGAAAATCCCGTCTTCTCCCTTTTTCGTGAAATCAGCATCAGCCAGATAAAATAAATCATCCGGTAATCGCCAGGTTCTTCCTCCGTATTCTGCAGAACTTCCATCTCATCTCTGATCGTCTGAAGATCCGCATCCTCAAAATACCGCTTTACCATGTGAAAGATACAATCTTTTTCATTGGAAAAGAACGGAGCCGTTCTGCCGTCTAACACCATACCGAGGAGTTCCACACTGTCAAAATTTCCTTTGATAAAAGACACCATGGCATCTCGTCTCCTGGATTCCCTGCCCTGAATCCGCACGCCTTTGTTTTTTCGGATTTCCAAAGTCAGATCAAACGGTTCCAACCACATAACCACAGCATCCAGATCCCGGTAGAACGTGGACCGGCTGATTCCGATCTTTTCACAAAGCTGAAGAATGGTAAAACTGTCATCCTCAAAGAACAGATGCGCCAGGATCAGATTCACCCGGCTGCATTGATTTAGGGGAGCGGCAAAAGGAGCCAGATCCTTCAAAAGCTTCTGAACCCGCAGAAGACTATCTGGATCCCGGATCTCAAAAATTCTTCTGCCTTCCAGCTCATACCGGATCCCGTTTTCAATGGCCCAATCCTTAATGCTGGCAATGTCGTCATAGATAGTACGGCGGCTCACCTTATACATCTGTTCCAGTTCCTGCACAGTAATATCCGGATGGTGTATACATTTCTGAATAATTTCTCTCTGTCGCATTTTCAAATACATCTTGGTTTTCTCCTGTTCGTAAGCCTATGATACAACTTAAAAAAGTCATTTTCAACAATTTAGCCATTCCATTTTCTGCCACTTATTGTGCACATTTGACACATACACAGAGTGCGGAGTTTTTTCGACAAAAAAAAGAGCCTTACGGCTCTTCTCACCTTTTTTCCATCTCCATTTTTCTCTCCAGAATCCGCAGCACCGACTCGTCCAGCCGGCTCTCGCTGATCTCCCCGGAATCCACCGCCTCCAGCACGCCTTCGTAGGCCTCGGCAAAATCCTCCGGCATGAGCAGCAAATCCGCTCCCGCTTTCAGGGCGGCCACCGCCGCCTCCCCGGAAGTGTAATGTTCCGTAATGGCCCCCATGTTCAGGGCGTCGGTGACAATCAGGCCGTCAAACCCCAGATCTCCCCGCAGCACGTCCGTCAGCATGACGGAGGACAGGGAAGCCGGCGTGTCGTCCCCGGTCACCTGGGGGACGGAAATATGGGCGGCCATGATGCATTCCGCTCCATCCTCCGCCGCCCGGGCAAAGGGAACCAGCTCCTCCTCTTTCAGCTCATCCAGCGTCCGGTCCGCCACCGCAAAGCCTTCATGGGTATCCCCGGCCGTCGCTCCGTGACCGGGAAAATGCTTAAACACCGGCATGACTCCCTGTTCCCGCAGGCCTTCCGCCGCCTGTGAGGACAGCTCGGCCACCAGCTCCGGATCGCTGCCAAAGGACCGTCTGGCCACCACCTGATTGTCCGGGTTGGTCAGCACGTCCGCATCCGGAGCGAAATCCATGTTGAAACCGTATTCTTTCAGATAACCGCCGATGACCGTCCCCACCTCATGGGCCCGCTCTCCGTCCCGCTGTGCCCCGATCTCCGCCATGTCCTCAATCTGGGGCAGGTCAAATGCCTCGTTGTTTCCCAGGCGGGCCACCGTGCCGCCTTCCTCATCAATGGCCAGAAACATGGGCAGCCCCTGAAGTTCCTCGGCGAATTCCTGAACTCCCGCCGTCATGGCCTTCACCTGTTCCGGAGACTGGAGATTGCCGGAAAAATAGATCAGACCGCCCACAGGATACTGTTCCAATGCGGTTCTCGTCACCTCCCCGGACTGAGTCACCTGGGTATAGCCGGTGAGAGCTTCCGGAGTGATGATAAACAGCTGGGCCGCCTTCTCCTCCAGGGTCATGGACGCCAGCCGTTCCTCTGCCGTGGAGTTTCCGGTGCT
>DWWL01000067.1 GCA_019119775.1 Candidatus Lachnoclostridium pullistercoris
GAAAAGTTAAAGGATCGCAACCTGTTTGACTTGTCCGGCGGACAAAAGCAGACCATACGAGAGCATGTTCCAGGGGCTTGTCAGGAAGTACAACAAGCACCACAAACCAGAGGAGGCCCTGCCGAACATCACGCCCCATACCATGCGCCATACCTTCTGCACTCGCCTCGCCCACGCTGGGATGAACCCCAAAGACCTGCAGTACATCATGGGACATTCCAATATCACCATGACGCTGAACTATTACGCTCATGCGGATTACGCTTCCGCAAAGGCGGCGATGGACAGGCTGGCGGCATAGTAGTAAGCCCCCGTTTCTACTACGGTTTTACTACTTTTCAACGCCAAATGAGGCTCCGAAATGCCATGATATGCGGGGTATCTTCCGAAACGCAAAATGCCGGAAATGCTTGATATAACAAGCCTTTCCAGCATTTGCGGAGATTTGCAAAAATAATTAGAAAATTGGTAGAACTTTTATCCGAAAGTTCCCGGTATATCAGGCTTCTGCCCGCTCCAGCAGAAACCATTTCCACACCTGTTTCAGGCAGTCTCCTATTCCTGCCTTTTCCACAGCCCGCTCCGTCACCACAGGCAGCTCCCCCAGCACAGTGTCCCCCAGCCGGTAGCGGAGAACGCCCGCCTTCTGCCCTTTTTCAACCGGCGCCGGCAGAGCCTCTTCAAGCACCAGCTCCCGTTCCACTTTAGAAAAATCTTCCCCGTTCATTCCCAGATAGGAAAAACTCCCGGAATAGACCAGCGGAACCGAAGTCTCCACGCCGTTCGTCACAGGCATCTGCGGCAGCGGCAGCCCTTCTTTGTCCTCATAGAGGCGGCAGACCGCATAACCATAGTTTAACAGCGTCATTGCGTCCTGAAAACGGGCTTTAAAATCAGGGGCAGCCATCACCACCGCGATGAGCCTCACCCCATCCTTCTCCGCCGTGGCCGACAGGCAGTATTTGGCTGAAGAGGTAGATCCGGTTTTCAGTCCGGTCACTGTAAAATTGGCAGCCATTTTTAACAGCTTATTGGTGTTTGCCAGGCCAAACTCCTTAGATCCCTGTTTTGTCACATGGGTGATGGTATCCATCCAGATGGTGGAATACTCATGGATCTGAGGATAACGGTTGATCAGCTCTCTGGACATGACCGCGATATCTCTGGCTGTCGTCCGGTGAGACGGGTCTTCTGTCAGCCCGCAGCAGTCCACAAAATGTGTGCCCGTCATTCCCAGCCCAGCCGCTCTCTCATTCATCATCCGCACAAATTCTTCCTCACTCCCGGCAATATATTCTGCCATAGCCACAGACGCGTCATTTCCAGAGGCAATCACAATACATTTGATCAGCGTCTCTACGGTCTGTTTTTCTCCTTCCTCCAAAAATACCTGTGACCCGCCCATGGATTTGGCATGGGCACTGGTCACTACCTCATCTTCCAGCGAAATTTTTCCCGATTCCAGGGCATCGAATATTAAAATCAGGGTCATGATCTTTGTGATGCTGGCCGGACTCCGCTGTTCGTCCGCCCCCTTCTCGCAGATCACCTGTCCGGTGGACGCTTCCATCAAAACAGCGCTGGGGGATGATACCTCCGGCCCGGAAGTCACGCTTGCTCCGGATGTCTCTTCTGCCGCAGAACCCACGTTTCCTCCGGCAGCTGTCTCCTCCACGGCAGCCGCGTCCTCTCCGGCTGCCTCTTCGACCGCCTGTACTGCCCCGGATAAGACTACCTCCGTCTCTCCATATTCCCCCAGCTTCAAATCCGGCGCCTGACCGGCTGCCGGAAAACTCCCCCACAGAGTGAGGATTCCCGCCATCAAAACCGCCAATATCCGTTTCATAGATTCTCCTGTCTCATTTCTATATTACAAGTATATCTGCTGCCTTCCAAAAAATGTAAGAAAAAAAGTCGCCTGGATTTATGACAACCAACTTCATTTATGTTATACTGATGAAGCACATACTTTTTATTTTTATTGGAGAGCCTGTGATCTATGAATAAAAGACAATACCGGAAACGAAATTACCGCAGAAAGCTGCAGGGGATGAGTCATTCTTTTTCTGTCTTTGCCGTTTTTTTCCTCTCCGCCTTCATTGTCTGCGGAAGTATTTACCTGATCTATGACTTTTACAGCTATTATATCGCTCCAGCCGTCTCCAGCCAGAATGGACGGCACGGGGATTCCTCACAGGGAACGGCCTCGGAGATTTTAACCGGCGCCGATGCCCTGCTCTTTGAGGCTGACCGGCTGGCCATGGGATATGACTACGACGCCGCCATCGCCCTGCTGTCAGAAAGTTCCTATGCGGACGATGAGAGAGTCCAGGAAGCCGTCTCACAATACGAGGAGACAAAGTCCACTCTGGTGCGGGCTGATATTTCGGAAATCACCCACGTATTTTTCCACACCCTGATCATGGACACCTCAAAAGCCTTCGACGGGGACTCCAGACAGGATGGCTACAACCAGATGATGACCACAAAAGAAGAATTTCTGAAAATTCTCCAGTCCATGTACGACCGGGGCTACGTTCTGGTGAGCATTCACGATGTGGCCCATGAAGCGACAGATGAAAACGGAAACACCTCCTTCGTCCAGGGAGATATTATGCTGCCGGAGGGGAAAAAGCCTTTCGTCATGTCCCAGGACGACGTGTGCTACTATGAATATATGGAAGGGGACGGTTTTGCCAGCCGTCTGGTGATCGGTGAGGACGGCAAGCCCACCTGCGAGATGGATCTGGACGACGGAACCACCGTCACCGGCTCCTTCGACCTGATCCCGCTTCTGGAGGATTTCATTCAGGAACATCCGGATTTCTCCTATAAGGGAGCCAGAGCCATCATCGCCTTCACCGGCTACAACGGAGTCATGGGCTACCGCACCGATTCCAGCTACGAGGGCATAAATCCCAATATTGAAGAAGACCGGGAGACTGTCCGTCAGCTGGCCCAGTGCCTGAGAGACAATGGCTGGGAACTGGCCAGCCACAGCTGGGGACACCGGGATCTGGGGTCCATCTCCTACGAAGAATTTGTCACTGACACCGACCGCTGGGAGAGCGAGGTAGAATCCCTCATCGGCCCCACAGACATTATCCTGTACCCCTTCGGCGCCGAGATCGGGGACTGGCACCCCTACACCATGGAAAATGAGCGTTTCGCCTATCTGCATGAAAAAGGCTTCCGCTATTTCTGCAATGTGGATTCCAGGCAGTACTGGGTGCAGCTGGGGGAAGACCACATGCGCCAGGGCCGGAGAAATCTGGACGGCTACCGCATGTACTACGACCTGCCGGAATCCCATCCCACCAAGACTTATCTGGACGATCTGTTTGACGTGGAGGAGGTTTTTGACCGCAGGCGGCCTGTGCCGGTGCCTCCCATGTCTTCCTCATAAAACAGTAGTAGTTTTTCTCTTTCTGATGAACAAATATTATGGGCGGATGTAACTCATACGGGTCACATCCGCCCATGTTTGAAATGATTTATTTTTCAGCAATATCCGATTGATACTTTGTTTATCGTTTTAAACCACAGGGAAAAAGAAATTTATGCTGACTACAAAGCTGAGCACCGTTAAAACAGCATACCCCAAAGACCATAGAAAAGTTTCCTGCAGCTTATACTCTGCCGCCGCAAAAGCGATAGCGGTGGAAGGCGCTCCCGATGGAAGGAACACAGCGCATGAACAAACCGTCTGAATCAGGAGGCAGATGCCCCTGGGATCCCAGCCCGCCGCTACGGCTGTGGCCACACCCATGGGAAGGAGCACATTTTTTGTCCCGGAGTTGGACATAAAGTTAGTCATCACTACACCTACAATAGCAAAGACAATCAGCACCGTCAAACCGCTGGGATTCTCCCCCATCAGACCCAGGATAAAGTCGCCAAGCATCACTCCAGCGCCAGACGCGGACAGCGCATCCCCCATAACAAAGATACCAGCCAGCATGAATAACATATCTCCAGAAAGAACACGCTGCATTTCTTTCTGGCTCTCCACCTTCGTGAACATCAAAACTGCAGCTCCCGCCGCCGGGATAATGTACATAATATCTCCCAACAGAGAATTCATGAACAGGGAAGCCAGCACGCCCACAAACACCACATATGTCACCGTCTCATGGAACCTGCTCATACCTTCCTTATCCTTCACTGATTTCAATTTGCTCTGATCTACACTGCGCTTAGGCAACATCTTATAGGTCAGAATCACATAGAGGCTGAGCAAAATCATCGGGATAATAGAAACTTTAATCGTATCAGTGATTGTCAAAAGCGGAAGATCTGCGCCGTAACTGGAAATATACTGATTCGGCAGCAAATGGCTGGTAGCCCCCATACCCACCGGCAGGCGGCTGGTCCACATGCCGCCCATAATTGCCATGGGAAGCATCATCCGGGAGGGGCAGAGATCTCCTTCCGGTGAAAGAGCCGACAGAATCATGATCATCACTGTAATAGTTCCAGAAGAAGGCAGAAACTGAGCAAAAATCATGATTAAAAACATAAGGATCAGCAACAAAATTACATTGCTTTTCTTCTCCAGCTGCATAACCCGCTGTCGTATCGCCGTCAGCAGCCTTGTTTTTCCGAAAGCATCACAGAGCACATACATGCCGGCAACCAGAACAAAATTCTTCATGGCAAAGCCGGAAAATGCTTCTTCAATGGTCATTACCCCAGTCAGAACCAACAGAATACAGCAGCTCATAGCTGTCAGGCCAAAGGGCCATTTGCCGATACAAAAGCTGATAATCATAAAAGCAAACAGCGCAATTACGATATACATTTCCATAAGTAAATCCCCCTCTCATTCTCTGGCTTACGCCTCGTTAATCGCCAGATCCAGTGTGTACCATTTGCCGCGCACCATCGGCGCTACACGTCCTGCCGCCCCCTTCTCTTCCATAATCCTGTTCATATCATCGTTCACTTTAGCCGCAAACTCCGGATCATCCGTCAACCAGGTCTCATAGTGCATCGGCACTAAAAGCTGAATATCCGACTGGGCGAACCAATCTGCAAAAGCTTCCGCTACCCCCGTCTTTACCTTAGAGCTGGCCATTTTATTCCGGATTACGATGTTCGGCTTGTTCTTCCCCGTCATCCGCTTCAGCATTCCGTCATCGTTTCCGCCAATGAAAGCAATCCTCATTCCCTGATCTGTGGTTAAGATGAAATTCATATTGAACACGCCGCCCATGGCGTTCAGCTCCGGGCTGCCAGGGAAATCGCTCCGGGACGAAAAACGCTCAATGGTCTTCTGATAGTCGCTGGGCTGTGCGTGATGGGTGCCATGATGAGTTTCCAGGATAAAACCGTCGAAATAGTAAGTTCCCTCATAATCCACCGGATAAATACTGGTAAGCGGCACATGGAAACAGCGGGCTACTTCCATAGCAATGGCAGAGTGACAGATCACCGTCGAGTGGAAGCGATCGTAAACTTCCTGAATATTAGCGGTGTGATCACCATGGCCATGATTCAGAAAGATATAATCTCCTCCCTCCAGATCTTCCGTCGTAAATCCCGGAGGGCACTTGCTCGCCAGCTCTCCTCCTCCCTGATACCAAGGATCTGTAATCAACGTTTTTCCGTTATTGAGCCTAAACTCAAAACATTGGCCGTTGATCCACCGGAACTTTAAGGCCCTCGAACTTGCTAATGTACTCATAGAAACTTCCTCCTTATCTTTTTACATGAACTTATATTTGATGATATAATCTTATATTTTTTTCAAATGTGCGTCTAATACACGTTAGGCCGCATCTAATTCCAAATCTGCATATCCCCCATGTTCTTTTTTGCTTTAATGGGAGAAAAAATCTGCAAAAAAATACGGCTGCCAAAGCAACCGTAATAATTCTGTATGACTTTTGTATAAAATTTTATCCCAGCAGAGCAGCAGAATCTGCATCCTGTTCCAAAATACCATGCAGACAATCCCGGATAATCCGAAACCTCTCATCCTGCTGAAACCCATTTCGGCAGATCAGGCAGTTTTTCACTGCCAGATTTTGCTCTGGATGCAGAAGAAACAGCTGGCTGCTGTCCAGGGCATCCCAGATCTTCCCCTGACGCGCATTCAGAAAATATGAGGCTCTTCCGCTTTCCACCATGGCCAGCCGGTTAGAGTTATTCTCCACTTCAATAATCGGAAACTCCTTTCCGTTCTTTTTTAAAATCTCATCCAGATATTTCCGATTGGCGCTTCCGTGCCGATTGGCCACAATTCTCTCCCCTTCCAAATCCTCCAGCCGCAGTACCGGCCAATCAATCCCTTTTAGGTGAATGGCTTTTGCAGATGCCGGACTTCCTTTTCGCAAATAAATGTACATCCAGGTGGAACAAAATTCTGCATAATGCAGTTCCTCTCGAAAAGTATCGGTACTGATATAAATCATATCCAGATCTCCTGCCAAAAGCTGGTTTTCCAGTTCCAGGCTCGGCCCAGTGCGCAATTCCAAAAAGTAGTTTCCGTACTTGCTGTACAAGGTCCGGAATAAGGAAGAGGCAATATCATATCCTCTCTGAGGCGCAGTGCCCAAAAGGATTTTAAAACGATTCCTATCCCTCAAATCCTGAATCTGCTTTTGAAACTGTTCATAACACTTCATGACCGGACGGGCCATTTCCAGAAATAGTTTTCCTTCTACTGTCAGGCTCATAGAACTGCCGCGGCTTCGGTAAAAAAGCTGAATTCCATATTCCTCCTCTACCTTCCTGATACACTTGCTCAGTGAGGGCTGGGCCACATACAGCTCTTTTGACGCTTTATTGATGCTGCCGCACTCGGCAATTTTGACGATATACTCTACATCCCGAAAATTCACTGTTACCGTCTCCCCTCTTAATAATTCCGATCCGCGCCTCCCTTCTCCAGCCAGAGACGCAGCTTTCTCAGCCTCTCCCTCAGCTCCTCATCCTCCCACTCTTTCTCCAGTTTCCCGATCAGCTCTCTCAGCTCCCTGCGGTCCGGGTACATGCTGTGAAAAACAGTTCCCCGGTCCTTTCTGCGGATGTTTGCCGCCTGACGGCAGAGCTCTTCTGCCTTTGCCCTGTCTTTTTCCACTCCTATTCCGTTTAAGTACATCCACGCCAGCCACAGCATTCCTGTCCTGCCTCCGGCCTTCCGGTCCTTCCGGTACCATTCTGCCGCCTTTTTATCACTCTGCTCCACGCCTTTTCCCAGGCGGAAACATCTCGCCAGATCACTGCAGCCGGCCTGCCCGGCCCGGCGGTAAAGCTCCAGTGCCTTTCCCTGGTTTTTCCGCACGCCGTCGCCCTGCTCATAAAGACGGCCCAGGTTCAGGCAGGCCGTTTCATCCCCCAGCTCTGCTCCGGCCCGGTAGAGATCCAGCGCTTCTGTCCTGTCCTTTTCAGTCCCAATCCCCAGATCTATAAGCTCTCCCAGGTACCCATATACCGGAAGGTGATCATCCGCTTCCAGTGCCTGCCGGTACAGGCGGACCGCTTCCTCCGGATTTCTGGCTGTCCCCAGGCCGAATTCATAGGCCCAGGCCAGATTCGCCATAGCCTCCGGATCTCCGCCCTCGGCAGCTGTCCTGTGCCAGAAAAACGCCTTTTTCAGGTTCTCTCTCACGCCGGTGCCGTTTTCATAAAATTCTGCCAGCCGCTCCTGGGCGTAGAGGTATCCTCCTTCCGCCGCCTGCTCCATCAGCCGGAACGCCCGCTTCTCATCCTTCTCTCCGCCCTGGCCCTGCTCCAGCAGATCCGCCAGCAGCGCCCTGGCCCGGAGATTTCCCAGCTGGATGGCCCGCTCCAGCCACACTCTCGCCTCGGCAGCGTCCTGGCCGCAGCCGGTTCCCTCGAGAAAACAGAGCCCCAGGTTTGCCATGCCGTCGCTGTTTCCGCTTTCTGCCGCTTTCTGATAGCACAAAAATGCCTGACCGCCGTTTTTTTCCACGCCCTCGCCGTTTTCATACAGGATGCCAAGAGCATTTTCTGCCCGGCCGTCCCCCTCGGCAGCCGCTTTCTCATACCACTTCACCGCCTGTGCAAGGTCCTTTTCTGTCCCGATCCCCTGCTCCAGGCAGAGAGCCGCAAAAAATTCCCCGTCCCGGTCTCCCAGCCCGGCAGACGCGAGAAACCAGCGGAATGCCTGTGACAGATCTCTCTCCACGCCCTTTCCGTCCCAGTAAGCGCGGCCCAGCTGATAGCAGGCCGCCGGATCCTCTCTGAGGGCCGCCTCACGAAACAGCTCCACACCCCGAGCTGCATTCTCTCCCGACGGATCCTCTCCGTAATAGTAGTGGCAGCCCAGCCGCCACACTGCCGGCAGATATCCTCTGGACGCCGCCGTTTTCAAAAGCTCCAGTCCTTCCTGGATCTCATCTCCATTTCCTCTCTCCCGGGCCAGGATGTAAAAATTAGTCATGGCGCGGAAGCTGCCTTTCCCGGCCGCCTCCCGGTACAGAGACACTGCCCGGTCCGCGTCCCGCTCCATGCCGATCCCGCTCTCGCAGCAGAATGCCAGGCTGCACAGCCCGCCCTCGTCTCCCTGGTCCGCGGCCTTCTGATACCAGCGAACCGCCGTCTGCTCATCCTTCTCAGTCCCGATCCCGTACTCATAGTACCGTCCCAGCTCCCGCTGCCCGTCGGGATAACCCATCCACGCCGACGCCTGCATCAGATCAAAAGCCGTCTGTTCATCCCGGCTGACGCCCTCGCCGCTCTCGTAACAGCAGGCCAGAAGCATCTGCGCCCTGGGATAGCCCCATTCCGCCGCCTCCGACAGCAGTTCCACCGCCCGGTCAATGTCCTTTGGCGTCCCCACTCCTTCCTGGAAACAGACCGCCAGATTGCACAGGGCCGGAATGTATCCCATCTCTGCCGCCTGCTCATACAGCCACACAGCCTGTTTCGGATCCGCCTCCACGCCGATCCCGGCCTCCATGCACCAGCCCAGGTTGCAGATCCCCCAGGGATCTCCTTTCGCCGCAGCCATGCGGTAGCAGAAGAGGATCCGCTTTTCATTTTTTCTCAGCCCGGTCCAGTAGCCGCCCAGCACTGACCAGTCTCTCCCGGAAAGTTCCTCCTCTTTCCTCTCCTCCATAGGCGCCCGGCATTCCGGGCAGACGGAGGGGAGAGCTTCTCCCTCCATCACACATCCGCAGGCAGGATTTGTGCATTTGTAAATCATGTCTGTCTTCCTTTCTCTGACTCCCCGGCTTTGACCGGCAGCTCAGGACATTTCTCAGATTTTAAAAAGAAGCAGGCCGCCGCCAAGCCTTCGCTCCGGCGGCCGAGCCTGCCTCTTTCTCATTGAACAGGAAACTGCGTTTCCCGTCAGAACTGCACAACTTCTTTGATCTCTTTGTCCGGCGTCACAGACTCGGCATACAGCACCGGTCCCTCGCCGCCGTAATCTTTCCAGTATTCCAGAGCTACCTTCGCCCGCACCTTTACCCACTGGCGGTCTTCCAGAAGCCTGGCCTCCCTGGCCTTGCAGATAAAGCCCAGAAACGCCATATCCGCCTCACAGCAGGTCATGGCCATGCGGCCGGGCACAAAGTAATTTTTCGGGAAATCGGGGGATTTCATCACCATGCCGGTAAACTCTACCACCCGATCCACGTACCGCTCCGGCTTGTCCATGCAGTCAATGTACCAAATGCCGTAATCCTCCGGCGCGATCTTGATCACGTCCGCCTTCATATCGTAGGGAAGGTCTTCCTCGGTGATCTCCGGTTCCACCTCTCCCTCAGAAGTCTCAAACACAATATCTGCCTGACGGCCCATGGCTTTTAAAGTGCGCCGGTAATTGCCCAGCTGCTCCTCGGAGATCCCGTCGCAGCGGTTGACGATCACCAGCTCCGTGTTGCGCAGCATGGCTCCGAACAGAGGCTTTAAGTTTTTCAGGTACAGATCAATAGTAGAACCGTCCACCAGGGTAATCTGCTGGTAAATGGTCCAGTCCTTCGGGATCCGCAGATCATCCTGGTTCCACATGCCGTTCCACTCAATGAGCACCCGCTCCGGATTGTAGAGAAGCTCCAGCTCTGTCAAGCGCTCCGGCGTCATCTGGGACATGTCATCCATATACACCACTGCCGTCTTCGTGTCTTTCAGCAGCTTCTCATCGTACTCCGTATCTCCCTCTTCGCAGACGATCAAAAGCGTCTTTCCCTCTGTCCGGAAATACTCCTGATCCATGGTGAAGCTGAGAAATGACGTCTTTCCCGCCTCCAGAAACCCGTTGATCACAAATACGGGCATAATATCATCGTCTATCATCGGTCCCATGTTCATTAACTCCTGCTAAATGCTTTTTCCAGTTCTTCTTCTTTCAGGTTCGCGCCGATCACGCACACCTTTCCGGTGTAATCCGGATTGCCGGTGCGGATCTCATACTCCTCCGGAACCAGGTCAAAATAGAACCAGTTTCCGTCTGTTCCGGGAACCATTCCCTTGGAGCGGAGCACATCTCCGAAATCTGCGCCGTAAGCCAGTTCGTCCAGGATCTTCTCCAGATCTTCTCTGCTGATGGGCTGTACATGCTCCATTCCCCAGCTGGAGAACACCTCGTCCGCATGGTGATGGTGGTGGTCATGGCCGCAGCCGCAGCTGTCACCGTGGTCATGATGGTGGTCATGGTCCTCCTCATGATCGTGGTGATGCTCATGGTCATGATCGTGGCCGCAGCCGCACTCATCGTCGTGGTGGTGATGATCATGGTCGTGGCCGCAGCCGCACTCTCCGTCGTGATGATGCTCGTGGCTTTCCTCAAACGCCTCCAGAGCCTCCTTCATCAGCTCCTCCTCCATGGTGTCAGGCTTCTCAATGATTTCCAGCAGCTGGGCTCCCGTCAGCTGACTCACCGGCGTGGTGACGATCACAGCCTTCGGATTGGCCTCCCGCAGCATTTTCACCGCAGCATCCACCTTCTTGGCGTCCGCCACATCCGTGCGGCTCAGAATGATGGTTCCGGCATAAGCCACCTGGTTGTTGAAAAACTCGCCGAAATTCTTCATATACATCTTGCATTTGGATGCGTCCACCACTGTCACAGCGCTGTTTAAAGCCACATCCAGATTGGATGCCACGTCGCGGACGGCCTTCATCACGTCAGACAGCTTGCCTACGCCTGAGGGCTCGATGATCACACGGTCCGGTTTGTACTTCGTCAGCACTTCCTCCAGAGATCTTCCGAAATCTCCCACCAGAGAGCAGCAGATACATCCGGAATTCATCTCCCGGATCTCAATGCCGGAGTCTTTTAAAAATCCTCCGTCAATTCCGATCTCTCCGAACTCATTCTCAATGAGGACCACCTGCTCTCCGGCGATGGCCTCCTCCAGCAGTTTTTTGATAAATGTGGTTTTTCCGGCCCCAAGAAAGCCGGAGATAATATCAATCTTAGTCATGATATATTCCTCCTTTTTCCAGTTTCTCTATGAAAGATTGGTATCTGTCGTTTCTTCGCCTATTATCATAGACCGATTTTCCTGATTTTGCAAGCCCGGACGCGGTGCCGGCGCTACAGGACAGACTTCCGTGCCGCAGAAGCAGACTCCGCGCTCAGGGCAGGCACCAGCACCGCAGAGCAGCCCCCGCGCTCAGGACAGGCTCCGGCACCGCAGAGCAGACTCCGCGTTCAGAACAGATTCCGTCCCTACCGTCCCCTGACTTTCTGCACAGCAGCGCACAGGAGAAAGACCGCTAAGTTTACCAGGACCACACTGGCGCCGGCCGGGGTGGACACCTGGTAGGAGATCACCATTCCCGCCAGGAAACACACCGCTGACACGGCTCCGGAGGCGATCATCACTCCCCGGAAGCTCTTAAACAGCCTCATGGCCGTCAGCGCCGGAAAAATGATCAGGCTGGAGATCAGCATGGCTCCCATCATCCGCATTCCCAGCACGATCGTCACCGCGGTGAGGACCGCAAACAGAATGTGGTACCAGGACACCTTCACTCCCGTGGCCCTGGCGAAGTTCTCGTCAAAAGTCACGGCAAACACCTTGTGATAAAAGAATATAAATAAAAACAGAACGATCACCGACAGCACGCCGGCCAGAATCACGTCCTCCCTGCTCATGGCCAGGATGCTTCCGAACATGTAGCTGCTCACATCCGTGGTCATCCCCGTGGTCAGGGACGTCACTGTGATGCCGAACGCCAGGGCGCTGGCGGAGATCACCGCGATGGCCGCGTCGCTGTTTAGTTTCCCGTTTTCCGTGATCCGCAGAAGGAAAAACGCGGCGATCACCACCACCGGTATAGACACCTGCAGAGGGGACCAGCCGAAGGCGACCGCAACGGAAAGCGTCCCGAAGGACACATGGGACAGGCCGTCCCCGATCATGGAATACCGCTTCAGCACCAGGCTGACGCCCAAAAGGGCCGCGCACAGGGACACCAGCACGCCACCCGCCAGGGCACGCACCAGAAACGGATAGGAAAGCATTTCTCCGATCACGCTCATTCCTCCTCACCTCCCAGAAACTTCTGCCCAAGGGGACTCTTTCTGTACTCCTCCACACTTCCGTAAAATAGCACCCGCTGTTTCAGGTGAAGGATCTTTTTCGCCTGGTGGACCATATTCTGAATGTCGTGGGACACCATAAGGATGGCCACGCCCTCATCCCGGTTCAGATGGCGGACCACCTGGTAAAACTCCTGGGCCGATGACGGGTCCAGCCCGGTGATGGGCTCATCCAGGATCAGCAGCTTCTCCGTGGCGCACAGAGCTCTGGCGATCAGCACCCGCTGCTGCTGCCCGCCGGACAGATCCCGGTAGCATTTTTTCTTAAGCTCCGTGATCCCCAGCCGCTCCATATTCAGTTCCGCCAGCTTTTTCTCCTCCTTAGAGTAGAACGGACGGTATCCGGCACGGCTTAAGGTCCCGGACACCACCACCTCCCACACCGTGGCGGGAAAATCCTTCTGGGCCGCCGTCTGCTGCGGCAGATAGCCGATCCCTGTTTTTTTCAGCTCTTCCGCCATCTCAATGCTGCCGCTGGTGGGCTTTAAAAGCCCCAGCAGGCCCTTGACAAACGTACTCTTTCCGGCCCCGTTTTCTCCCACGACGCCGATATAATCCCCCGGCAGGATCTCCATGGTCACGTCAGTCACAACGTCAAAATGTTCATATCCAAATCCCGCTTTGGAACACCGAATCAATGGCTGTTTCATTCATCCAGTCCTTTTCTCAGATTTTCTGCATTCTTTCTCATCAATTCCAGATATGTGACACCGGAATCAAATTCTCTTCTGGTTACATTGTGGCAGGAGTGGAGCAGAAGCGTCTCCGCCCCTGTCTCCTCGCTGATGATCTCTGCCACCCTGGTGCTGGACAGCTCCAGGTAATACACCACCGGGATCTCATGCTCCCGCACTTGGTCGATCAGATAGGCGATGGTCTTCGCGCTGGGCTCCGTGTCCGTGCTGCACCCGGAAAAGGCCGCCCGGTACTCCAGGCCGTAAGCCTCCGCCAGGTAGCGGAAGGGAAATTTTCCGCCTATGATGATCATATTCCTCTTCTCGTCGGCCACCACCTGCTCAAATTCCTGGTCCAGCTCCTCAAGCTCTTCTTCATAAGCCGCGGCATTTGCCTCGTATATGCCGGCTCCTTCCGGGTCCAGCTCCTTAAACGTGTCCGCGATCTTCTCCACGATCACCATGGCGTTCTTCGGAGAGGTCCAGATATGCTCGTCATACTCGATCTCCTCCTCATGGCCGTCATCCCCCAGAGAATCCACATGTTCGTGGCTGTGGGCACTCTCCTCCATCCCCTCCACCAGGATCTCCTCAAACGTCTCCACATAATCCATCATGGTGATTTCTTTCAGCTGAGGAGCGTCTATGGCGTCCAGAACCTGGCTGAGCCAGTGCTCCATCTCTCCTCCGTTGCAGATGATAAGGTCCGCCTCCTGGATCAGCCTCATATCCGCCGGAGTAGGCTCAAAGGAATGGCTGTCCATCCCCGCCGGCACCGCCAGCCGCAGGTCGATCCGGTCCCCCGCCACCTGCCTGGCAAAATCATAGTAGGGAAAAATGGTCGTCACCACTCTCAGACGGCCGTCATCCTCCCACATCTGCGTCTCCCCCTCACATCCTGACAGGGAGAGCGCCATAAGCAGCAGAAGGGCTGTGACACCCAGTCCCGCCGCCAGTTTCTTCCATTTTTTTAAAAAACTTTTCAATGATCTTCTCCGAATATCTTCTTCACCTCCAGAGGATGCTCAAGCAGGTACTTGGGATGAAAAGCCTCCAGCTCTTCCCGGCCGCGGAATCCCCAGAGCACTCCGGCCGTATCCACGCCTGCGTTCTGCCCTGTCCTCATGTCCGTGTTGGTGTCCCCAAAGTACAAACACTCATTTAAGGGCACTCCCAGCTCCTCTGCCAGCACAAAAACGCCTCTCGGGTCCGGCTTTTTGGGAACGCCGTCCCGCTCTCCGGCGATGGCATCAAAATATCCTTTTCCAAACACCGTCTCGATGGTTTCCACCGTTCTGGCGTGAGGCTTGTTGGAGAGAACGGCCATTTTGACTCCTCTCTCCTTTAAAAATTCCGCCATCTCCAGGATCCCCGGATAGGGGCGCACCTCATACAGGCAGTGCTTCGCAAATTCTTCCATATACATAGGAAGGGACTCTTCGTAATGCACAAGCTCCGGATCGCCCGCATATTTCAGGCAGCGCTCCATCTGCGTCCGGTAGCCGTCCCCCACAAAATGCTTCAGATGCTCCTCGTCCACCGTTCCCAGCCCCAGGCGCTTAAGCACCAGGTTGGTGGTGTACGCCAGGGCATGAATGGTGTCTAACAGCGTTCCGTCCAGGTCAAAAATACAGCAGCGGTACATATCTATCCTCTCCTTTTCTCTAAGCCAGTCTCAAACCGCAGCGCTTTCTCAGCCGTCCTCTTCCTCCCCGCCGCCAAATACGAGCTCCGCGTATTTGACAGAGGCCATTCCGTCTTTGCAGTAGCAGTCGGCCCCGATGGATTCGGCATAGTCCTTTGTGAGAACGGCTCCTCCCACCATCACCCGGGCCCAGGGGGCTTCTTTTCTCAGCAGGCGGATCGTCTCCTCCATGCTGGGAACGGTGGTGGTCATGAGAGCGCTCAGACCCACAAGGCGGACCTTTTTTTCGGCTGCTGTCTCCGCTATCTTTTCCGGCGGCACATCTTTTCCCAGATCGAGCACCTCATAGCTGTAGTTTTCCAGAAGCACTTTCACGATATTTTTTCCAATATCGTGGATGTCCCCTTTCACCGTGGCCAGAATGACAGTGCCCTTTTTCTCCTGCACTTCTCCCTCCGCCAGCATTTTGTCCTTGATCAGCTCAAAGGCCGCCTTTGCCGCGTCGGCGCACATGAGAAGCTGGGGCAGATAGAGGGTGCCGGCCTCAAACCGGACGCCGGCCCGGTCCAGAGCCGGGATCATCTCCTCCTGGATGATGTCCAGAGGATCTTTAAACTCCAGCAGGCGCCTCGTCTCCTCCGCCGCCTGATCCTTAAGCCCCTTTTCCACGCACTCGCCCAGGCTTTTAGCCTCACCGGCATTGACGGCCGCCGTCTTCTTCTCCGCCGGCTGTCCGCCGAAACGGCCGATGTAGTCCCCGCACTGGGGATCCAGCCCGGCCAGGGCCCGGTAGCTGTAATAGGTGTTCATCATCCCCTCCGCATTGGGATTTATGATCGCCGCGGAGAGGCCGTTTTCCAGGGCCATGGCGAAAAATACGGAGTTGATCACTCCGCGCTGGGGCAGGCCGAAGGAAATGTTGGACACGCCCAGGGTCGTCCGCCCGCCCAGCTCATCTCTCACCCGGCGCAGCGTCTCCAGAGCCGTGAGAGCCCCTCTGCTGTCGGAGCTGACTGTCAAACACAGGGCGTCGATGAGAATGTCTTTTCTGGCAATGCCGTAGGACGCGGCCGTACTGTAGATCTTTTCCGCCACCTTCAGCCGCCCCTCAGCCGTCTCCGGAATGCCGTTCTCATCCAGGGCCAGGGCCACCACCACACCGCCGTACTTTTTCACCAGGGGGAACACCGCCTCCATGGACTCGGCCTTGCCGTTTACGGAGTTGATCAGCGGCTTTCCGTTGTAGATCCGCAGGGCCCTCTCCATGGCCTCCAGATTGGACGTATCGATCTGAAGGGGCAGATCCAGCACGCTCTGCAGCTCTCTCACCACCCGCTCCATCATCTCCGGCTCGTCAATGTCCGGCAGTCCCACGTTCACATCCAGCACATGGGCACCCTTCTCCTGCTGGGCCACCCCTTCTTCCAGAATGTAGGTCAGCTGATTCTCCCGGAGCGCCTGCTTCATCTTCGCCTTTCCCGTGGGATTGATCCTCTCCCCCACGATGATGGGATCATCGCCGATCTCCACCGCATGGGACCAGGAGGAGATCACTGTCCGGTTCTTGTCAGAGATGGGCAGAGGCTCGATGTCCCTGCACCTCTCCACCGTCTTTTTAATGTGCTCCGGCGTGGTGCCGCAGCAGCCCCCCAGCAGCCAGGCCCCCATGCGGGCCATCTCTTCCATCTCGCCGGCGAATGTGTCCGCGTCAATGTCATAGACAGTGCGGCCGTTTTCGCTCCTGGGCAGGCCGGCGTTGGGATTTACCAGCACAGGAGTGGAGGACACCGCCAGAATCTCCCGCACAATCTCCTTCATCTGCACCGGCCCCAGACCGCAGTTGATTCCCAGCACGTCCACGCCCAGTCCCTCCAGCAGAGCCACCGCGGAGGCAGCATTTCCGCCGGTCAGAAGTTTTCCCTTCTCGTCAAAGGTCATGGTCACAAACACCGGCAGGCTGGAATGCTCCTTCGCCCCCAGCACCGCCGCCTTCGTCTCATAGCCGTCGCTCATCGTCTCGATGATGATGCAGTCTGCTCCCGCCTTCTCCCCCGTCTCGGCCACTTCTCCGAACAGGCGGCAGGCATCCTCAAACTCCAGATCTCCCATGGGCTTTAACAGTTTTCCCGTGGGGCCCATGTCCAGAGCCACATAGGCGCGCTTTCCCGTACTGGCAGCGAATTCCTCCACCGCCCGCCTGGCGTTTTTCACCGCCGCGTCCACCACGTCCCGCACATCTGGATTTTTCTTCCCGTCATATTTCAGGCGGTTGGCGCCGAACGTATTGGTGGTGAGCACGTCGCTCCCCGCCTCCAGATAACCTCTGTGGAGTTCCGTCACCACCTCCGGCCTTAACAGGTTCCAAGTTTCCGGGAGCTCTCCCGGCTTTAAGCCTCTCTCCTGAAGCAGACTCCCAGTGCCTCCGTCAAAAAACAGGATCCGCTTCCCCAGTTCCTCTAAAATTCCCATCTCAATTTCTCCGATACTCACAATCTGTTTTGGAACACGCTTCACAGCCCTCCAGCACACAGCCGGCCGGCACAGAGCTGATTCCGATCACCGCAGTCACCGACTTGGACGGCATCATGATCAGGCTGTCCGTCAGGGTCAGGCCGATGCGCTTTCCCGCCTCCAGCCCGTCTATGATCCCCCGCTGGCACTCCAGGGGGAAATCTCCATAGCCCGGGCTGAACCTGGGGCGCAGGTATCTGCCTCCATCCCGGTACTCTTTTTTCCACTCCCGGTTCAGGCAGTCGCAGTACTCCTCGATCATAGCCGCCGCCATGGCCTGGATCACCACCGCCCGGCTCACCCGGAACTTCTCATACCGTCTGATCAGCTGATCCGCCCCCAGCCCGATAGTGGCGGCAAACACCAGCACCGACTGGCAGTCCCTCAGGTTTTTTCTTAAGTTTTTGCTCTCCGCAGAAAAAAGTTCCGTCCGGATGCCGTTCTCCCCTACAAATTCAAGAGAACACTCCCGCTTCACATAACGGCAGGCAAGAGCCTGTTCCAGCTCTTCTCTGCAGTCGTTTAACAGCGCCTCCACCTGGCCGTCCGGCTGTTTCCTGCCGTATCCGAGATAGCGCAGAGTTTCCTGTCTGATCCGCCCTTCATCCATCTTCTGTCCTTCCTCTCCTCTGGTGCCTTACGGGATGATCTCCGACAGATCTGCCCGGATCTTCGCCGCCACATCCGGCTTGTTCATAGTATAAACATGGATGGCGTTCACGCCGTTGGCGATCAGGTCAATGATCTGCTCTGTGGCGTAGACGATTCCCGCCTGCTTCATGGCCGCCGGATTGTCTCCGAACCGGTCTAACAGGGCTCGGAAGCGGACCGGAAGCTCCGTCCCGGACATAAGTCCGATCCGCTTGATCTGGCTTTTGCTGGTGACAGGCATGATCCCGGCCACCACCGGCACAGAGATCCCCTGCTCCCGCACGCGGTACAGGAAATTATATAAAATATTGTTGTCAAAAAACATCTGGGTAGTCACAAAATCGCAGCCGGCCTCCACTTTTTCCTTCAGATGCCGGATGTCGTCCGCCTTGTTGGCCGACTCCACATGGCCCTCGGGATAGCAGGCCGCCCCCACGCAGAAATCCCCCGCTTCCTTGATCTCCCGGATCAGCTGGGAGGCGTACTGGTAATCGTGCTCCACATGGCCGTCCGCGGGAATGTCCCCCCGCAGAGCCAGCACATTCTCAATTCCCTTCTCCTTCAGCTCTCCCAGAACCTGGTGCACCTTCTCCCTGGTGGATGAAACACAGGTCAAATGGGCCAGAGGAGTCACGCCCTGCTCTTTTAGCGCCGCCGCGATGTCCACCGTGTAGCGGCTGGTCCCGCCGCCGGCCCCATATGTAACGCTCATAAACGCCGGATTCAGGCCGGCGATCGTCACGGCCGCCTCCTTCACCGACTCATAATTCTCCGCTGTCTTCGGCGGAAATACTTCAAATGAAATGGTCGGAACTCCCCGGCCAAGAATATCTCTGATCTTCATGTCTTCTGCCTTTCTGTTCTGTCCTGCTGTACTGCGGATTCTCCTTATCACGCTAAAGTATTCTATCACACTTCTTCCGCAAAAGACAAGAAAAATGCTCTTCATTCTCACTTTTCTCCCTGTATTCCCGTTTTTCTCCCCGCTTTCATGCTTGACGCGCCCCGCCGCCTGATTCTATAATAGCAAAATACGCATTTTTATCTTTTTGCATCGGAGGAATCATATGGATATACTGATCGTTATGCTGGCGGGAGTCCTCATCGGAAACCGTTTCTTCCCGCCCAGCTGCAAAAAATGGAACGAACGGCTGCAAGTGGCCTGCACCGCCCTTCTGATCTTTACCATGGGGATCTCCATGGGACAAAGAGAAAATTTTCTGCAGGAGCTGAGTCAGCTGGGGCTCACCAGCTTTCTGTTCTTTCTGTTTCCCGCCGCGGTCTCCACTATTTTCGTGTATTTTCTCTCCAGGTGGTTCCTGGACCGGAAAGGAGGCCGTTAATATGGTCGTCATCGCCGTCACTGCCCTGATCCTGGGCATCCTCACCGGCACCTTCTGGGAAAACGGCTTCACCGCCTTTCTCACCGCAAACTCCGGCCTGATCCTGTACCTGCTCATGTTCCTCGTGGGCATCAGCATCGGGCTTCACCGCGGCATCATCGACGGGCTGCGCCGGTACCACATCCGGATTCTGGTGATCCCGGCCGGCATCATCGCCGGCTCCATCCTGGGCGGCGCCCTCTGCGGCCTTCTGCTGGGGATCCCCCTCTCCCAGAGCACGGCCATCGCCAGCGGACTGGGGTGGTACAGCCTCACCGGCATCACCATCACCAACCTGATGGGGGCCCATCTTGGGAGCATTGCTTTCCTGAGCAATCTGATGCGGGAGATCTTCTCCTTCTTCAGCATTCCCTGGATCTCCCGCCATCTGGGCTATTTCAGCTGCATCGCCCCCGCCGGGGCCACCAGCGAGGACACCACCCTTCCCATGATGATCCGCTACACCAACGAGGAGACGGTGGTCATCTCCGTCCTCAACGGCGTGATCTGCTCCGCCGCCGTCCCCGTGCTGATCGCCTTCTGCAGCCGCATGTTCTGATTCTGCCTTCCGGCGGAGTGTTTCCTTCCTATAATGTCAAGCCCTAAATCATTGATTTTTCAGGCTTTTCTTTAAATGTTTACCTCATAAAACAGAGCCAAAGGTGTATGACAGTCATAGTATCTTCTACTGAATAGTCAGAAAAAGGTA
>DWWL01000068.1 GCA_019119775.1 Candidatus Lachnoclostridium pullistercoris
CTCCGATGAGGTGAAGGCTGCCTGCAAAGAGTGGCTGGATACCTTCTCCGTAGGCGCTACCAACGGAACCGCTACAGACAAGCTGGTTGCAGCTCTTGAGGGTGTTGACTGCCCGATCTGCAAAGAGATCCTGGAGAACAAGGATTTCCTGGCTAAGAAGTCTCAGTGGGTATTCGGCGGCGACGGATGGGCTTACGATATCGGCTTCGGCGGCGTTGACCACGTACTTGCCAGCGGCAAGGATATCAACGTAATGGTATTCGATACCGAGGTTTACTCCAACACCGGCGGACAGTCCGCAAAATCCACCCCGATCGGTGCAGTGGCACAGTTCGCTGCAGGCGGCAAGGAGATCAAGAAGAAAGATCTGGCCGGCATCGCCATGACCTACGGCTATGTATACGTAGCTATGATCGCTATGGGCGCTGACTACAACCAGACTGTAAAGGCAATTGCAGAGGCAGAGGCTTATCCGGGTCCGTCCCTGATCATCGCTTACGCTCCGTGTATCAACCACGGTATCCGCGCAGGCATGGGCAAGGCTCAGACCGAGGAGAAGAAGGCTGTTGAGAGCGGCTACTGGCATCTGTTCCGCTACAATCCGGCTCTGAAGGCAGAGGGCAAGAACCCCTTCACTCTGGATTCCAAGGCTCCGGCTGGAGACTACAAGGAATTCTTAAAGGGCGAGGTTCGTTACACCTCTCTGGCTCTGAAGAATCCGGCAAGAGCGGATATGCTGTTCGAGAAGGCAGCAGAGAACGCAAAGGAGAGATACAGATATCTGACCAGACTGACCTCCCTTTACGCTCCCGAAGAAGAATAATTGCTGATCATGATATGACGGCTGAGGGCCGCCGGGATTTTCCCGGCGGCCCTTTTTCTTTTTAAGCTTTCCTCTTGCAAAATCCGGGAATATAGTGTATAACTGTATTAATAGTGTTAGTACAGTTAGGAGGGATCAGCTGATGATTGTCCTGGATTACAAGGATCGGCGCCCCATCTATGAACAGGTGATGGAACGTCTCCAGGAGCTGATGCTCATAGGCGTTCTGGGGCAGGATGAGAAGCTGCCGTCGGTCAGGAGCCTGGCCACGGAACTGTCCATCAATCCCAACACCATCCAGCGGGCGTACATGGAGCTGGAGCGGCAGGGTTACATTTACTCCGTGAAGGGGAAGGGGAGCTTCGTGGCGGATTTGAGCCGGATGAAGCACATGAAATGGGCTGAGCTGGAGAGCGGGCTGGAGGAGATCGCCGGGAAGGCTGCGCGTCTGGGCGTCAGTGGGGAAGAATTTGTCCGACTGGCCCGGGATGCTTACGGAAAGGCAGGGGAGAGCGTATGATAGAGACAGTAAATCTGACGAAGCGGTTTGATGACATTGTGGCGGTGGATCATGTGAACGCCGTGATCCGGGACGGGAGCGTGTTCGGCCTGGTGGGCACGAACGGGGCAGGAAAAAGTACTTTTCTGCGCCTTTTGAGCGGGGTTCTCAGACCGGACGAGGGGACGGTGACCATTGACGGAACTCCGGTGTATGAGTCGGAGCAGGCGAAGAGGAGATTTTTCTATATTTCCGATGACCAGCATTTTCTGGGAAACGGAACGCCGGCGGATATGATGGCCTTCTACCGGAAGATGTATTCCGGATTTGACACGGCCCGCTTCGGAAAACTGCTGGAGAGTTTCGGGCTGCCCTCCTCCCGCAGGATCAGCACCTTTTCTAAAGGCATGAAGAAGCAGCTGTCCGTGCTCTGCGGCATCTGCGCGGGAACAGATTATCTGTTCTGCGACGAGACATTTGACGGTCTGGATCCGGTGATGCGCCAGACGGTGAAAAGCCTGTTTGCCAACGATATGGAAGAGCGGAATATGACTCCCATCATCGCCTCCCACAATCTGCGGGAGCTGGAGGACATTTGCGACCATGTGGGGCTGCTCCACAGGGGAGGCATCCTTCTCTCCAGAGATCTGGATGAGATGAAGATGAACATCCACAAGGTCCAGTGCGTGCTGGATCAGGAGAAGGAGAGTGCCTGCCTAAGCGGGCTGGAGATCATCCGTCAGGAAAGGCGGGGACGGCTGCTGACCCTGACGGTCAGGGGCGAGCGGGAGAAGGTGGAAGCGGTGATGAAGGCCGCGGATCCGGTCTTTTATGAATTGATCCCCCTGTCCCTGGAGGAAATCTTTATCAGTGAAACGGAGGTGGCCGGTTATGACATCAAAAAACTGGTTTTTTAGCGGACTGACAGAGGAACTGAAGCGCCGGCTGTGGGCTGCCGCGCTCTCTGCCATGATCTTTTTCTTCTCCTTCCCGGTGGTGATGGTGTACCTGACCACAGTGGAATTTACGGACGGGAGCAGGATCCAGCAGTTTTCCAGGGAGGCCCTGCAGCTGCTTTCCTGCCGCAATGCCTGGACGATCTTTCTCATGGCGGTTCTGGCGGCGCTTCTGGGAGTTTCCGGCTTTTCCTATTTAAATTCCCGGCAGAAGGTGGATTTCTACCACAGCCTTCCCATCCGGCGGGAAAAGCTGTTTGCCGTGCAGTACACGGCGGGAGTGCTGATCGCGGCCGTGCCCTATCTGGTGTTCGCGCTGGTGAGCGGGGCTGTGGCTGCGGCCGCAAATGCCCCGGCGGGAGAAATCTTCCGCACGGTTCTGGAGAGCTGGGCCTTTTCCATGCTCTCGTTTCTGATCCTCTACACCACGGCGGTGATCGCTGTGATGATGACGGGAAATACGGTGGTGGCCCTTCTGGGGCTGATTGTATTCTGCGCGTACGTCCCGGCGTTTCTGGGACTGTGGGAGAGTCTGGCGGAGAGCTGCCTGGATACCTTCTGCGATTATGAGCTGCTGGCTGGCTGGGTGCCGAAAACGTCGCCCTTTGCTTTTTATATATCGGGAATGACGGGGGAGCTTGCGGCAGGAAAGATCTTTTCCCGCCTGGCAGTGTGGGGCATCCTCCTTCTGACCGCCCTGTTCCTTCACAAAAAACGTCCGTCTGAAGCGGCGGGGAGAGCGATGGCGTTTCCGGTCAGCCGGCCGGTCATAAGGATTCTTCTGGTGGTGGAGTGCTCTGTGGCGGGGCTGCTGTTCTTCTGGGTCCTGGGAAAAGGACTGGGATGGGCGGTGTTCGGCCTGCTGGCCGGCGGAGTGATTTCCCACTGCGTGATTGAGATCATTTATCATTTTGATTTTAAGAAACTGTTTTCCCACAAACTGCAGATGGTGTTTTCCCTGGCTCTGGCCTTCGGGTTTTTCTCCCTGTTTTACTGGGATCTGACCGGGTATGACCGCTGGATCCCTGACGAGGGGAAACTGCAGTCGGCGTCAGTGTATCCCACAGGCGTGGACGGCTGGGTGGACTACGGCGATTTGGAACTGACAGGCACAAACATCAGCTGGATCTGGACGGGAAACCAGGAGTATATTTCTGAGAACATGAAGCTGGAGGATAAAGCACTGGCGGCAGAGCTGGCGCGGGCGTGGAATAATCTGCCCCAGGAAGATACGGACGGCCGGCAGGAGAATGTGTACGTGGAATTTGTCATGGGCGGGAAAATGGTGAAGAGACGGTATAAGTTCCCGGAGGATGCGCTTCTCCAGGCGCTGGAAAAAATCTACGCCGATCCGGGCTATAAGGAGGGGAGATATCCTCTGCTGAAGATGGAGCCGGATCAGGTGAAGGAGGTCCAGCTCTCTGTCCGCGGCAGGGAAACCTGGCTGGTCCGCCGGGAGGCGGTGCCGGAGGAGAAACTGGGCGGCCTGCTCAAAGCATATCAGCAGGATCTGAGGGAGATGACCCTTGAGGATACCCAGGCGGCTCCTGCGGCGCAGATCCGTTTCTTAGACCAGCTCCGGCTGGAGGCGGTGGAAGAAGGGGCTGCCTCCTACGCCCACGGGGATGTGGAGTACTATCCTGTGTATCCTTCCTTCAGCCACACGCTGGAGGCGCTGCAGGAGCTCGGCCTTTCACCAAAACAGCAGGAGGATCCGGAGCAGATCCGCCAGATCCACGCGGAAGTTCAGATTCCGGAAGATTCCCCGGCTATTGCGGGCGGGAAGGAAGACAGCCTGGAAATGGAGTCCTGGTCCTACAGCTACCGCCAGTACGAGGAGACGGACCGGGAAATGATCCGCAGAATCTCAGAGGAGATGATCTACGCTCCCTATCAGCGGTACCAGAATCTTTCCCAGGCAGAGAATGGAATTTACCTGGATGTGGATTTTTATGCAGAAAGTGCTGAGGAGGCAGAAGTCCTGGGAGATGGAGATTACATCAGGACCGATCAGGATGAGATCTATTATACGGTGCGCTATTACCTGCCGGCGGGAGAACTGGCGGAGGAATTGACAGACCGCGCCATAGAATTGTCAGAATCTGAATAGGGGAGTCCGGGGGAATATCTGTGAAAGCAGGATTCCCCCGGATTTTTTGAGATAATAGTAAAAAAATACGGGAGTATTTGTTAAAAATTTGTTAAATCACAAAAAATGACTATTTATTCTATTGACGGAATGTGAAAATGTGATATAGTAAAGTTATAAGAGAATATCAATTTGCTGCGAAGCCATACAGGAGGAGGGATTGCGTATGGTGGAGAGAAAGTATCATGTCTACAGAGGAGAGGCAACTCAGCCCCTGCCCATATCGGTGCTGATCCAGACGGCAAACGGATTTCGCTGCAACATTTACATGGAAGTAGGTTCCAAGCAGTACAATGTGAAGAATTATGACGAGTGCCAGAGCGGCGTACAGTCTTTGAACAGAAACTGCGTACTGTGCTTTGACGGATCAGATGAACAGGAGGCAGAGGGACGGTTCCGGACATTATTTGGAGGACAATCAAAAGCGGTATGAAGAGTGATGGACAACTGAACAGACAGACGAAAAAATAGCAGTTCCGAACGGGGAATACGGGAACTGCTATTTTTTCGTCTGTCTGCCGGAGAGGCCGGCAGAGAGGGGAGAGATCAGTGCTCTCCCATAAAGTAAGTGACGACTCCGCCTGCCAGCGCCAGCAGCACGCCTGCGATCAGGGTTCCGGCGCTTAAGGAGGAGAGCTGGCCGAACAGACCGGTGTTGTAGAAGATGGCGAAGGGGGACGCCAAGATCAGCCCGAAGATTGCGCAGTAGGTCTGGACGCCGTACTGTTCAAACAGGTAGGTGATCAGCTTGGCGATGAGGAAGATCCCCAGAAGAACGCCGATTCCGAAAGGCACCAGGACCAGGCACAGGTGAAGCATGACGCCGATATCAAAGACCTTCAGCGCGTCAAAAAATCCCTTCAGGCTGTTGATGATCCCGTAGTAATAGCCCAGGATCATGAGCACGAGAGAGCCGGAAACGCCCGGCACCACCATGGTGGCCGCGGCGATCACTCCCACGAGAAAGAGAAGGATCATAGTGCCCGGGGTGGGATTGATGGTGGACATGGTGTCTCCTCCGGCGTTTAAAAGGGGCATTCCCACAGCCACCAGAAAGAGGATGGCAAACGCCAGAACGCCGGAGACGCCGATGCCTCCCTGCTCTCTTTTTTTCTCTTTTAAGGAGCGGTAGAGCACGGGGATGCCGCCGAAGATCAGGCCCACAAAGGTCATGCAGGTCACATAAGTATGGTAGCTGAGCAGATATTCGATAGCGTAGGTGAAGCCGACGATCCCCAGGGCACAGCCCAAAAGGATGGGAAACAGGGTGAGCAGGCTCTTTTTCACGTCCTTAAAGAGGTTGGAGACGGAGCCGATGATCTTGTCGTACAGACCGAGGGAGAGGGCCATGGTGCCCCCGGACACTCCAGGGATCACGTTGGCGATGCCGATGATCATGCCTTTTACAATGTCGAGAATAAATGTCATAGTCTTGTCCTCTTTAGATCGTAATCAGTTCGTAGTCCATGGTGCCGATTCCCAGCTTCTCTGCGTGCTCCAGACAGCTCTTCCAGTTGGTGGTGGGGTGAACGTCGGTGAAATGGTCGTGGTGGCAGTGGTTTACCTCGTCCAACAGGCTGCCCTTTAAGGGAGTCTGGGCGTTGACCGCGTCGGCGCAGGCCATGTCCAGGGCTACCGGGTCAAAGGAGGCGAACATTCCCACATCCGGCACGATAGGCACGTCGTTTTCCGCGTGGCAGTCGCAGTAAGGGGAGACATCCACCACCAGGCTCACATGGAAATGAGGTCTGCCGTGAAGAACTGCCCAGCTGTACTCTGCCATTTTTCTGTTTAAAATGTCGTTGGACTCGTCGCTGGGGGAGGAGACGGCGTCCATGGGGCAGGCACCGATGCAGCGGCCGCAGCCCACGCATTTCTGATGGTCAATGGATGCCTTCCGGTTTTCAATGGTGATGGCGCTGTGGGCGCAGTTTTTCTGGCAGAAGCCGCAGCCCACGCACTTCTCCTGGGCCACGTAGGGCTTTCCTGCGCTGTGCATCTCCATCTTTCCGGCTCTGGAGCCGCAGCCCATGCCGATATTCTTTAAAGCTCCGCCGAAGCCGGTGGCCTCATGGCCCTTAAAGTGGTTTAAGGAGATGAAGATATCGGCGTCCATGATGGCGTGGCCGATCTTGGCTTCTTTTACGTACTCGCCGTTTTCCACGGGAACCAGGACCTCATCGGTGCCCTTTAAGCCGTCGCCGATGATCACATGGCAGCCGGTGGAGAAGGGGGAGTAGCCGTTTGTGTAGGCGGCGTCCAGATGGTCCAGGGCGTTTTTGCGGCCGCCCACATAAAGGGTGTTGCAGTCGGTGAGGAAGACTTTTCCGCCCTGGGCTTTGATCAGGTCCACCAGAACTCTGGAATAGTTCGGGCGGAGAAATGCCAGATTTCCCGGCTCTCCAAAGTGGATCTTGATGGCGGTGTAGCGGTCTTTAAACTGGATGTTTTCCAGCATTCCGGCCGTTTTCACCAGCCGCGCCAGCTTCTGGAGCTGGTTTTCCTGCAGTGTCGTTCTGAAATTGGTAAAATATACCTTTGATTTTGCCATAAATTCCCTCCTGAAAATGAATGCCGGCTTTCTGCCGGAAATTACCTTATCTACTATAACCGATTCTGCCGATTCCTTCAACGGGAACTTGCAGGAACTGGTTGCCCGGACCGGAAAAAACGTGTATAATTGGGGTTTATCACGGATAGGAGGGTGAATGATGGCAAAAAAGATGAAGGGACTGCTGCGAATCATCTTCGGCCGGACGACGTTTGCCGTTCTGGCCCTGGCCGTGCAGATCGGAGTGCTGGCCTGGTGCTTCCTGTTTTTTATGGAGAACATCGTCTATGTGTTCGGCCTGTACATACTTCTCAGCACAGCGGTGGTCCTGTATATTTTAAATAAGAGAGGAACCCCGGAGTACAAGACGGCCTGGATCATACCGGTCCTGATTCTGCCGGTGTTCGGATCTCTGCTCTACCTCTTTGTGGAGCTGCAGCTGCCCACCCGCCTGATGGCCGGGCGGGTGAAGCGTCTCTCGGAGCAGACCAGGCCCTACCTGGCCCAGGACCCGGAGACGGAGAGGGCTTACTGCGAGGATGACCAGGCGGACGGGGGCCTGCCCCGGTATATGAACCGGTGGGGCGGCTTTCCGGTCTACCAGAATACCTCCGTCACCTATTTTCCCCTGGGAGATGACAAATTTCCGGAGCTGCTGCGGCAGCTGGAAGGGGCGAGACACTTTATTTTCCTGGAGTATTTCATTGTGGAACAGGGAGTGATGTGGAACTCGATTTTGGAGGTCCTGGAGAGAAAGGCAGAGGAAGGAGTGGAAGTGCGGGTCATGTACGACGGCATGGGCTGTCTGACCCTTCTTCCCAGACGGTACCCGGAGGAACTGAGAGAAAAGGGGATCCGCTGCAAGGTCTTTTCCCCGGTGCGGCCTGTGCTCTCCACCTACCAGAACAACCGGGATCACCGCAAGATCGCAGTCATTGACGGGCACACTGCCTTCACCGGCGGCGTGAACCTGGCGGACGAGTATATCAACCGGAAGGAGAGGTTCGGCCACTGGAAGGACACGGCGGTGATGGTAAAGGGAGACGGAGTGAAAAGTTTTACGATGATGTTTCTCCAGAACTGGAATATTACGGAGTCTGGCCAGGAAAATTATGAGGCTTATCTGGAGCCGCACGAGGATCTCTGCCCGGCGCCGGCGCCGAAGGCGGGGTACGTCATGCCTTACGGCGACAGCCCGCTGGATGAGGAGGCCGTGGGAAAACAGGTGTATGTGGACATTCTCTATCAGGCGAAGCGGTACGTCCACATGATGACGCCCTATCTGATCCTGGATCAGGATATGATGTCCGCCCTCACCTACGCGGCGAAGCGGGGAGTGGAGACGATCATTATCATGCCCCATATTCCAGATAAGATCTACGCCTACCTGCTGGCCCGCTCCTACTATGAGGAGCTTCTGATGGCCGGAGTAAAAATCTATGAGTACACCCCGGGCTTCGTTCACGCGAAGGTGTATGTGAGCGACGACGACCGGGCGGTGGTGGGCACCATCAACATGGATTACCGGAGCCTGTATCTGCATTTTGAGTGTGCCGCCTATTTCTGCAAAAATCCAGCGGTGGAGGATGTGGAGAGAGATTTTCAGGACACTCTGGAAAAATGTCAGGAGATTACCCTGGAGGACTGCCGCAGCTATCCGGCCGTCCGCAGGTTTGCCGGCAGCCTTCTGAGGCTGTTTGCGCCCCTGATGTAGAAAAGAGAAAAAAAGTACACAGAAAATACACAATTTCCTGTTAAAGTCAGGAAATGGATCTGAAAGAAAACTGAAAAAGGAGAGGGATTGACAGATGAAAGAGAGAATACTGGCCGTTTCCCTGGCGGCGGTGTCGGCTGTCCTGGCAGCGGCTCCCGGCGAGGCGCTCGCGGCTTCTTCCTCCTCAACGGAATTTGAGCTGAGGAAAAAAGTGATCGGAATTTCCGGGATCATGGATCTGACAGGCGTTTATCAGCCGGTAACCAGAGCCCAGTTTGCCCAGATGCTGGTGAATGCGTCCCAGTACAGGAACACTACCTCGGACAGGAGCACAGTCTCTGTGTTTGCCGATGTGCCGAAAGACAATATGTACGCGTCCTACATCAGGACGGCGGTGTCCAATGAGTGGATGACCGGCTATCTGGGAGGAGTGTTCCGCCCGGATCAGTATGTGACGCTGCAGGAGGCGGCCAGGGGAGTGCTGGCTCTTCTGGGCTACACAAGCGAGGATTTTTCCGGGGACCAGATCGGCGGACGGATGAGCATGTTCGAGTATCTGGACTTAAATGACGAGATCGGAAAACAGGGGACGGACACGCTCACAAAGGAGGACTGCATCAACCTGTTCTACAACCTGTTAAAGGCCGAGCCAAAGGACGGAAACGGGATCTACGGCACGATACTGGGCTGTGAGCTCACTTCCGACGGGGAGATCAATCCTCTGGCCATGGCGGACAACAGCTTGAAGGGGCCGAAGGTTGTGACCAGCTGGAGCCGGTTTGCGGAGAGCATGCCCTTTGGAATGAATGAGGCAAATTTCTTCGTAAACGGCACTGCAGTGGACATGGAGCTGTTTAAATCCTATTTAAACACCGGCTACCTGGTGATCTACTACAATCCGGGGGCGAAAACAGTGTGGGCCTACAGCGAGAACGCTGACGGAGACTCGGACCGGAACGTGGTGAACGGACACATCACCCACATCTACTATAATTCCAGCGATGTGATGACTCCCACGGAGGTGGAGCTGGACGATGGAAATCGCTACCGGCTGGACAGCTCCGAGATGCAGTTCGCCTTTTCCATGTACGGCACTCTGGAGGTGGGAGACCGGATCACTCTGATCTACAGCACATCCACGAACGCGGCCGGCGAGGAGACCTACACGGTTATGGACTATGTGGACGAGGATGTGGACTGATTATGAACATGCACGACAGTGAGGGAAAAGGAATATGAAAAAAAGAGCAAAGAAGCTCCTTGGCGGGAAGGTGACGAGAAAGAAGGTGATTCTGGGAGTCCTGATTCTGGCGGCCGCGGCAGTGGCTGTCTCCAGATTTTCAGGGGAAGACAGGAAAGCAGCCGCGGACATGGCTCAGGCGCAGAAGACGGCCGTAGCCCAGAAACAGGATATTACCTCCACCCTGTCCGCATCGGGAAGTCTGGAGGCAAAGGACTCCTACAATATTACCTCCCTGGTGGAAGGGGAGGTGCTGACGGCGGATTTTGAGGAGGGGGATCAGGTGACGGAGGGCCAGGTGCTCTACCAGATCGACAGCTCCTCCATGGAATCCCAGTTAAGTTCCGCACGCAACAGCCTGCAGCGGGCCCAGGACAATCTGGCGGATGCCCAGATGGACTACGGGGAGGCTCAGGCCAAATTTTCCGGCAACACCTACAAATCCACCCGCTCCGGATACATCCGGACGCTCTACATCCACGCGGGGGACCGGGTGAGCGGGCAGACGACGGTGGCGGACGTATACGATGACAAAGTGATGAAGTTAAAGGTGCCCTTTCTCTCCGGGGACGCGGCCGCCATCGCCCCTGGGACCCAGTGCGCGGTGACGCTCACAGACACCGGAGAGATGCTCACCGGCACAGTGGCCTCCGTCTCCAATATGGATGAGACGATTTCCGGTGGACGGATCGTCCGCTACGTCCATGTGCAGGTGGCAAATCCCGGCGGTCTGACCACCTCCCACATGGCTGTGGTGACCGTGGGGGATCTGACCTGTGTGGAGGAGGGAGCCTTTGAGCCATCTGTGGAGACGACCATGACGGCGGAGGATTTAAGCTCCACTGTGGAGGTGGAGTCCCTGCTGGTGTCCGAGGGCGACTATGTGACGGAGGGGACTCCCCTCTTTACCATGACGTCCAGCTCGGCGGACCGGCTGATGCGGACGTACAAAAACAGCCTGGATTCGGCCCAGCAGCAGGTGGAAAACGCCCAGAACGGCATTGAGAGCACCCAGGATAATTATGACAACTACACCATCACCGCGCCCATCTCCGGCCAGGTGATCACGAAAAATGTGAACGCCGGCGAGACGATCACCAGAGATTCCAACTCGGAGACGACGCTGGCAGTGATCTACGACCTGTCGGCCCTGACTTTTGAGATGTCCATCGATGAGATGGATATCCGTTCCGTAAAAGTGGGGCAGAAGGTGGAGGTGGCCGCGGACGCCTTCGAGGACCAGACGTTCATGGGAACGGTCACCAACGTGAGCATCAGCGGTTCCTACTCCAACGGCGTCACCAATTACCCGGTGACGGTCACTCTGGACGACGCGGGAGATCTGATCCCGGGAATGAACGTGACGGGAACCATCCTGCTGGGCGAGGCGAAGGATGTGCTGGCGGTGCCGGCCGATTCCCTCATGCGGGGAAACCGGGTGTATGTGAAAGATCCGGCGGCGGCTCCCGAACCGGGTGTTCCGGCGGGCTTCCGCTCCGTGGAAGTGGAGACAGGACTGATCAGCGATGAGTTTGTGGAGATCGTGAGCGGCCTGTCCGAGGGGGACGAAGTCTACGTGGACGAATCCTCGAAGGAAAACGGATTCGCCATGATGATGCCCATGGGAGGTCCTCCCGGCGGAGGCCCGCCCGGAGGCGGACCCAGACGATAGGAGGGATGGCCGTGAATGAACCGCTGATCGAACTGAAGGATATTTATAAGATTTACCATATGGGAGACGAGGATGTGCATGCCAATGATGGCATCACCCTCACCATATGCAAGGGAGAATTTGTGGCGATTGTGGGAAAGTCCGGCAGCGGCAAATCCACCCTGATGAACATCATCGGGGCTCTGGACGTTCCCACATCCGGCAGCTACTATCTGGGCGGCGAGGACGTGAGCGACATGAGCGACGACCAGCTGGCGGATATCCGCAACCGGATGATCGGCTTCATCTTCCAGCAGTACAATCTGCTGCCGAAGTTAAATCTGCTGGAGAACGTGGAGCTGCCCCTTCTCTACGCCGGAGTGGGCAGAGAGGAACGGCGGGAGCGGGCTCTGGCCTCATTGGAGCGGGTAGGCTTAAAGGAAAAATGGAGAAATATGCCCAACCAGCTCTCCGGCGGCCAGCAGCAGAGAGTCTCCATCGCCAGGGCCCTGGCGGGAGATCCGTCCCTGATTCTGGCTGACGAGCCCACCGGCGCCCTGGATTCCCGCACCAGCAGGGAGGTGCTGGACTTTTTAAAACAGCTGAACGAAGAGGGAAATACCATCGTGATGATCACCCACGACAACTCCATCGCCGTGGAGGCCAAGCGGGTAGTGAGAATTCACGACGGAAAGATCAATTTTGACGGAGATGTGAACGACTATGCTGCAATCATTTAAAATGGCCATCAAGAGCATTCTGGGGAACAAGATGAGATCTTTTCTCACTATGCTGGGCATTATCATCGGCGTGGCGTCCGTGATCATCCTGGTGAGCATTGTAAACGGCTACATGTCCACAGTGGTGGACAGCTTTGCCGACATGGGAGTGAACCAGATCTCCGTAAACGTGATCAACCTTCCCTCCCGCTCCCTGGATGCGGACGACACCTATGAATTTTTTGAGGAACACCGGGATCTCTACGCGCAGATGACGCCGGTGGTAAATGTTTCCGCCGTGGTAAAGCACGGAAACGATTCCCTGGACAGCACCAACGTGGGCGGCTACAGCGAGGACTACCTGGCGATCCGGGGATATGAGCTGGAGGCGGGGAGAAATCTTCAGTACTCCGACATGATCTCCCGCCAGAAGGTCTGCGTGGCCGGATACTATGTGGCGCATGAGCTCTTCGGGAGCGCTGCGGAGGCCTTGGGACAGACCTTGAAAATCAGCGGGGACGCTTACAAGATCGTAGGGGTGGTAAAGCAGCAGGACGAGGAAGAGCTGGAGGAGGGAGGCAGCGACGATTTTGTCTGGATTCCCTACGTGACGGCCACAAAGCTCACCAGAAACGGGGCCATCAGCAATTATATTTTCACGTCCAACTCTGTGGATGACACGGACCGCTGCCGCAGCCAGCTGGAGAGCTTTCTCTATGAGAAGTTCCAGAATGAAGACCTTTACCATGTCAATGCCAACAGTGAGCTTCTGGACACTTTAAATGAGCAGATTGGAATGATGTCCGGAATGTTAGGCGGAATCGCCGGCATCTCCCTTCTGGTGGCCGGCGTGGGCGTGATGAACATCATGCTGGTGTCGGTGACGGAGCGGACCAGGGAGATCGGCATCCGCAAAGCTCTGGGGGCCAAGAGGGGAGTGATCATGCAGCAGTTTGTGATCGAGGCTGCGGTGACCAGCTCCATCGGCGGCATCATCGGGATCCTGATCGGGTCCGCCGCCACCATTGCCCTGGGAAATGCTCTGGGGATCGACGCGCCTCCCACATTCGGGGCGGTGCTGATCTCTTTTTCCGTGTCCGTGGGCATTGGTCTTCTGTTTGGATACATGCCGGCCAGCCGGGCGGCGAAGTTAAACCCCATTGATGCGCTGAGAAGTGAATAGCGGCCGGACAGAGAAACGGCGGCCGCCTGGCCGGAAAACCGGCAGAAGGAGGAAGAGGAAATGAAAGTGATCGACATGCACTGCGACACCATCGGAGCGCTCTATGAGGCGCAGGAGAAGGGGGAGGCGAGCTCTCTTTTAGAAAATTCATTCCATCTGGATCTGAAAAAGATGGAGAAGGGAGACTATTTTCTCCAGAATTTTGCCCTGTTCGTGGATTTGAAAAAGACGGAAGATCCCTTCAGGACCTGTGTCCGGATGGCAGATCTTTTCTTCCGGGAGATGGAGAAGAACCGTGACCGGATCAGCCCCGTCACCAGCTGGAAGGAGATAGAGGAGAACTGGAAGGCGGGGAGGATGTCCGCCCTGCTGACCCTGGAGGAGGGGGAAGTGTGCGGGGGAGATCCGGCTCTTCTGCGGACCCTCTACCGCCTGGGAGCCAGGATGATGACCCTCACCTGGAACTATGAAAACAGCCTGGCCTTCCCGGGAAAGGGAGGCGGCGTTCCGGAGACGGAGCGGGGCTTAAAGGAAAAAGGCTTTGAGATTCTGGAGGAGATGGAGAGCCTGGGAATGATCGTGGACGTGTCCCATCTGTCGGACGCAGGGATCTTCGATGTGCTCCGGACGGCGAAAAAGCCCTTTGTGGCCTCCCATTCTGACGCCAGAAGCCTTGCCTCCCACTCCCGCAACCTGACGGACGAGATGATCCGCGGCATTGCGGAAAAAGGCGGTGTGATCGGCATGAACTACTGCTGCGAATTTCTGGAAGATATTCAGGAGGGAGGACGGCGGGTGAGCCGCATTTCAAGGGTGATCGCCCATATGAAGCATTTAAAGAACGTGGGCGGGATCGGCTGCATCGGCTTGGGCTCAGACTTTGACGGGATCACCGGGGAGCTGGAGCTGGAAACGGCGGCCGCTATGCCCAAACTGGCCCAGGCGATGGAGGATGCCGGCTTTTCCGCCTCGGAGATCGAAGCGGTCTTTTATAAAAATGTGCTCCGGCTCTACAGGGAGCTTCTGTGAGAAGAATGTTTACTTGAGACGGCGGATGTGTTATATTATAGACAGACGGGGGATGGGGAACGGCTGAAAGACCGGCCCCATCTTGCTGATTAAGGGGAAACCGGAACTCCGCCGTCATGGGGGATTTTCCGGATTTTCCGGCATTTCAGGAGGTTTTCATATGGCAGACAAGGGGAGAGTGGTGATCACGGTCGACCGCCAGTACGGCAGCGGCGGAAGGATCACCAGCAAAAGGCTTGCAGAGGAACTGGGGATTCCTTTTTATGATGAGGAGATTCTGAAAATGACGTCGGAGGAGAGTGCCATCGGGGAGCAGTATTTCCGTCTGGCGGATGAAAAAGCGGGCAATAATCTGCTGTACCGCATTGTGGGCGGCGTCAGGGACAGTCTGGGAGCGCCCACGTCCAAAAAGCTGACGTCCAGGGAGAATCTGTTCCGCTTTCAGTCGGAGGTGATCCGCAAGCTGGCAAAAGAGCAGTCCTGCATCATCGTGGGGCGCTGCGGTGACTACGTGCTGGAGTCAGAGCCGGATGTGGACGTGGTAAAGCTCTTCGTCTACGCGGACATGCCCACCAGGATCCGCCGGGTGATGGAGGTGGACGGCGTGCAGGATCAGGAGGAAGCGGTAAAAAAGATCCGGAAAATAGACCGGGAGCGCCGGGAGTACTATAAATATTTTACCGGGAGAGAGTGGGGAGACATGACTCTCTACGACCTGCCCATCAACGCCACAAACCTGACTTTGGATCAGCTGGCGGAACTGGTAAAATTTTACATGAAGCTGCGGGGCTTTCAGGTTTCGTAAAAAATTTGGAGAGAAGACCATATGTCAGACACGAATCATAACAATCTGGATTACAGGGATGCCCTGAAAAAAGCCAGAAAAAAGCGAAAACAGAATCCATATCAGCAGTATGTCATGATCGGCGGCGGAGTGCTGGTGATCATTCTGCTGATCATCGCCGTGGTCCTGGCAGGAAGACGGTCCGCCGCAAGCGGAGACGCTGCCGGAGAGAGCGGCGCTCCGGCGGAGGAGACGACCCTGTCTGCGGAGGAGCAGGAGGAGAAAGAGCGGCTTCAGGCGGTGGACGAGGTGGTGAGCGCCTATGGCAATCTGGGCGTGGTCCAGGTGTCCGGCTACTTAAATGTCCGCGAGACTCCGTCCTCTGACGGCACGATCATCGGCAATATTATGGGCGGCGGCGGATGCGACATTCTGGACACCTCTGAGGACGGAGGCTGGTACCACATTTCCTCCGGAGGATTTGAGGGATATGTGAGCAGCCAGTATGTGCTCACAGGAGAAGATGCCAGGGCAGCCGCAGCAGACAACATCAAAAAGATGGCAGTCATCACCACAGACAGCCTGCGGGTCCGCTCCGAGCCGGTATTTGAAGGCTCTGACAACGTGGTGGGAGCTGTGGCGAGAGATGAGCGCTACGAAGTGCTGTCCGAGGGAGACGGCTGGGTGCAGATCGAACAGGGCTACATCTCCACGGCTGACGGCAACGCGGAAGTCCGCTACTGTCTCAACGAGGCGAGAAAACTGGACATGCGCACCATGGCGGTGAACCAGTACAGCAATCTTCTGGTTTCAAAAGTAAATAATTATCTGAATGTGCGCTCCTCACCCACTCAGAGCGAGGGGATGGGGAACGTGATCGGCAAGCTGCCCAGCCGGGCAGCTGCCGAGATCCTGGAGACTTCTGAGGATGGGCAGTGGTATAAGATTAAATCGGGAGCGATCACCGGTTATGTCAGTGCCGATCCTCAGTATATTGCCACCGGCCAGGAGGCCAGGGATCTGGCCCTGCAGGAAGCGTCCCTGATGGCGGTGGTAAAAGTAGACGGGCTGCGGGTCCGCACCGAGCCGTCCACGGACAGCAAGATATGGACCCAGCTGACGATGGAGGAGAAATATCCGGTTTTAAATCAGCTGGACGGCTGGGTGCAGATCGAGCTGGACACAGGAGAGGACACGGACAACGCCTACATCTCCACCAGGGACAACAACGTGGAGGTGCGCTACGCCCTTCCTGAGGCCATCAAGTTCTCACCCCTTGAAGAGAAGGCCAACGCCCAGATGTCCAGGCGGTCGCAGATCGTCAACTACGCTCTGCAGTTTGTGGGCAACCCCTACGTCTGGGGCGGGACCAGCCTGACAAAGGGAGCGGACTGCTCCGGCTTTACCATGAAGGTGCTGGAGCACTTCGGCATTTCCCTGCCCCACTACTCCGGCTCCCAGGCTAAAATGGGCCGGTCAGTCTCCTCCAGTGAGATGCGGCCCGGCGACCTGATCTTTTACGCCAACAGCAGCGGGACGGTAAACCATGTGGCCATGTACATCGGAAACGGCCAGATCGTTCACGCGGCCAGCAGAAGAAGCGGAATCAAGATCTCTACCTGGAATTACCGCCAGCCCAAGACCATCCGCAATGTGATCGACTGACCATGAGAGATCCACGGCAGGCGGCGGGGAACTTAAGATGTGTTCTTCCGGCCGCTGCCTGCGGGAATAAAAAGCTCTTTTCCGCATATCCTAACCACATCGGGAGATGGGGACAGCCCGTATCCCGGCAGGATATGTGCGGAAGGAGCTTTTTTTATGAGCGACAAGAAAAAAGAGAAGGCAAAAAGCGGCGGAGCGGATATGGACCGGGAAAAGCTCCGCCGGGAAGTGGAGGAGAAGGAGGACGCCAGGCTGGAGGAGTACGGACAGATGACTCTGGACGGGAACGCGGGAAAGCGGAATATCTACCTGCTCTCCATCATCGGAGAGGTGGAGGGTCACGAGAATCTGCCGGGGACCAGCAAGGCCACCAAGTACGACCATGTTCTCCCGAAGCTGGCCCAGCTGGAGGACGACGCCGAGGTGGAGGGCCTTTTAGTGCTCTTAAACACGTCCGGGGGAGACGTGGACGCCGGCCTGGCTATTGCGGAGATGATCGCCTCTCTGTCCATGCCGACCGTTTCCCTGGTACTTGGGGGAAGCCACTCCATCGGCGTGCCTCTGGCGGTGGCGGCGGATTACTCCTTTATCGTTCCCACCGGGACCATGATGGTCCATCCCGTGCGCATGACCGGGATGGTGATCGGGACGGAGCGGACTTATGAATATTTTGAGATGATTCAGGAGCGGATCTTAAATTTTGTGTCCGGCCATGCGAAGATCGCCCACGACCAGCTGAAGCGGCTGATGCACAGCACGGAAATGCTCACCAGGGATCTGGGAACGGTGCTGGTGGGAGAGGAGGCAGTGCGGGAAGGGCTGATTGACGAGGTAGGAGGGATCCGGGAAGCGCTTAAGAAGCTGTACGCCATGGTGGACGGCAAAAAAAAGTGAATCAGTTGCAATTTCGCCCGATTTTTTGTATACTGAATGAAACGGGCAGCGAAGCTCCGGCAGGCATAAGGCCGCCGGGCTTTGCTGATGTTAGGAGGCAGAATTTAGTGGCACAGGCGAAGAAAACGACGAAAACATCTACCGCGAAGGCAAAGACGAAGCGGGGGCCGGGAAGGCCGCCGAAGAAGAAGGAGCCGGAAAGACCGGAGTTTTTAAGGTCTGAGATGGTGATTATCGGAACCTTTGCCCTGGCGGTTCTGTTATTTTTGAGCAATTTCCGCCTCTGCGGCGTGGTGGGCGGTTTTCTGCGCAGCCTTCAGCTGGGAATATTCGGCATGGTGGGATACATACTTCCGCTGGCGCTGTTTGTGGGAGTCTGTTTTTACTATTCCAATAAGGGCAATCCGGTGGCGATGGTCAAGCTGGGGGCGCTTGCCGGGGCGGCCCTGATTTTGTGCGCCCTGGGGGAGGCCCTGTTTGGCAGTCCCTTCCAGGCTGGCCTGAAGCTGACGGATTTTTACCGCAGCTCCTCTGCCACCGGCCTGGGCGGCGGCCTGTTGGGCGGGGCGGTGAGCTACGGCCTTTACTGCCTGGTGGGAAAGGTGGGCACCTACCTGATTCTTCTGGTGCTCCTTGCCGTTTCCCTGGTGCTGATCACAGAGAGATCTCTCGTTTCCTTTGTGAAGCGGGGAGGCGTGAAGGCCGCCCGCTACGCGAAAGAGGACATGGACCGGAGAAAGGAGATCTGGGCGGAGCGTCAGGAGGAGCGGAAACGTCTGAGGGAAGAGCGGATCGTCCGCGGAGTGGATCTTGATTCCACAAAGCTGGGCGGAGACGAGGAGGAATCCTGGGATGAGGAGGAGGATCTGGCCGGTCTGACGGAGGCGATCGAGCGGGGCGGAGCGAAAAAAGAGGAGCCGGCCCCGGAGGAAGAGACGAGGAAACCGGAGAAGCCGGAGAACCGGGATGATGTGTTCACCGGCACGATCGCCTATCCCCACAGCAGCCGGGAGGAGGAGCCTTTTGATGAGGAAGAGCTCACCGCCGTGCGCCGTGCTGTGAGCGGGGAGCCGGAGGAGACAGTCTATCTGAAGAAAGACACCCGGACGTTAAAGGAAATGAACCTGGTGGAGGAAGATTTCAGCCGCAGCAGCACAGAACCGGAGGAGGATGAAGTTCCCTGGGACGAGCCCTCAGACAGAGGGCCGGAGCCGATGGATGGCCCCATGGCGGCAGGAAAACAGCCCCAGGCTGCCGGGATTTCTGCGGCGGAAACTGTCCCGCAGGAAGAGGAAGACGACACCTTTGAGGAGGGATTTTCACCTGCGCCTTCAAAAGAGCTGCTGTCCGGCGGTTCCTCAGGGGAGGATGGTTTCGCCCCTGCGGTGGAAGAAGACACTTTTATCTCCCCGGAGGGAGAGAGACGGGTTGTGACAGCCACGGGCAAAGTCATCGAGACAGAGACAGAACTGTTAAAGAAGCGGGTGGAAAAAAAGCGTGCCGAGGCGGCAGAGGCTGGGGCGGAGAGCGGAAGCCCGGAGAGCCTGAGCGCGCAGATCGCCCAGAAAGAGGCGGAAACAGTCAAAAAAGAATACATATTCCCATCTTTGGACCTGCTTAAGAAGCCGCCGAAGAGCGCGGCATTTTCGGAAAACGAATACAGAGAGACGGCGGTGAAGCTGCAGCAGACCCTGCGGAATTTCGGCGTGGGAGTGACCGTCACCAATATCAGCTGCGGACCGTCTGTGACCCGGTATGAGCTGCACCCGGAGCAGGGAGTGAAGGTGAGCAAGATCGTCGGCTTAGTGGACGACATCAAGCTGAGCCTGGCCGCGGCGGACATCCGCATCGAGGCGCCTATCCCCGGAAAATCGGCGGTAGGCATCGAGGTGCCCAACAAAGAGAACAATACGGTGTATCTGCGGGAGATCCTGGAGTCGGAGAGCTTCAGAAAGCACAAGTCAAAGCTGGCTTTTGCCGTGGGCAAGGACATCGGCGGCCAGGTGGTGGTGGCGGACATCGCCAAGATGCCCCATCTGCTCATCGCCGGCGCTACCGGATCAGGAAAATCCGTGTGCATCAATACCCTGATCATGAGCGTGATCTACAAGTCCAGCCCGGAGGATGTGAAGCTGATCATGGTGGACCCGAAGGTGGTGGAGCTCAGCGTCTACAACGGCATTCCCCACCTGCTGATCCCGGTGGTGACGGACCCGAAGAAGGCATCCGGCGCCTTAAACTGGGCGGTGGCGGAGATGATGAACCGCTACGAAAAATTTGCAAAATTCAACGTCAGAGATCTGAAAGGCTACAACGAGAAGGTGGAGCGGACGAAAGAGATCGACGACGGGAACAAGCCGAAGAAGCTGCCCCAGATCATTATCATCATCGACGAGCTGGCAGACCTGATGATGGTGGCTCCGGGAGAGGTGGAGGATGCCATCTGCCGTCTGGCCCAGCTTGCCAGAGCGGCCGGTATCCATCTGGTGATCGCCACCCAGAGGCCGTCGGTGAACGTAATCACGGGCCTGATCAAGGCCAACGTGCCTTCCCGGATCGCATTTTCCGTGTCTTCCGGCGTGGATTCCCGGACCATCATCGACATGAACGGGGCGGAGAAACTGCTGGGAAAAGGAGACATGCTGTTCTATCCGGCCGGCTACCCCAAGCCTCAGCGGGTGCAGGGCGCCTTCGTGTCGGATGAGGAAGTGCAGCGGGTGGTGGATTTCCTCTCAGAGCAGGGCATGACCACCGATTACAGCGAGGAGATCGCAAGCCAGATCGCCACTGCGGCCACGGCCCAGGCGGCCGGCGGAGAGAGCAGCCGGGATGAATATTTCATCCAGGCAGGCCGGTTCATACTGGAAAAGGAAAAGGCGTCCATTGGAATGCTCCAGCGGATGTTCAAGATCGGTTTTAACCGGGCGGCCAGGATCATGGACCAGCTGGCAGAGGCCGGCGTGGTCGGCGAGGAGGAAGGCACAAAGCCGAGAAAGATCCTGATGACCAGGGAAGAATTTGAAGAAAAATTCGGAGATGGCCGTCAGTCTTAGATACACAGAGGAGTTGCTATTCATAAGGAGGTAAAAGCAGGGATGAAAACAGATATTGAGATCGCTCAGGAGGCGAAGATGCTGCCGATTAAAGAGGTGGCGGCAGCTTACGGGATCGGAGAGGATGATCTGGAGCTTTACGGAAAGTACAAGGCAAAGATCACCGATGAATTGTGGAACGAGATAAAGGACCGCAGGGACGGGAAACTGGTGCTGGTAACGGCCATCAACCCCACTCCGGCGGGAGAGGGAAAAACCACCACCAGCGTGGGCCTGGGGGACGCCCTGTCCAGACTGGGAAAGAAGACCATGATCGCCTTGAGAGAGCCGTCTCTTGGGCCCTGCTTCGGCATCAAGGGCGGAGCGGCCGGCGGCGGCTACGCCCAGGTAGTCCCCATGGAGGACTTAAATCTCCACTTTACGGGAGATTTCCACGCCATTACCTCCGCCAACAATCTTCTGGCCGCGCTTTTAGACAACCACATCCAGCAGGGAAATGCCCTGGGCATTGACACCAGGCAGATTCTGTGGAAGCGCTGCATGGACATGAATGACCGGGTGCTGCGCAACATCGTGGTGGGCCTGGGAGCAAAGGCTGACGGCGTGGTGAGAGAGGACCACTTTGTCATCACTGTGGCCTCAGAGATCATGGCGATCCTCTGCCTGGCGGAAAACATGGAAGATTTAAAGGCCCGCTTAGGAAGGATCATCGTGGCCTACAATTTTGCAGGCGAGCCGGTGACGGCAGCTGACCTTCACGCGGTGGGAGCTATGGCTGCGCTCTTAAAGGACGCCTTAAAGCCCAACCTGATCCAGACGCTGGAGCACACGGGAGCCATGGTTCACGGCGGCCCCTTCGCCAACATCGCCCACGGCTGCAACAGCGTGCGGGCCACAAGGACTGCCCTGAAGCTGGCAGATATCGTGGTGACGGAGGCCGGGTTCGGCGCAGATCTGGGCGCAGAGAAATTTATGGACATTAAGTGCCGCATGGCCGGATTGAAGCCGGACGCCGTGGTGCTGGTGGCTACGGTGCGGGCGCTGAAATACAACGGCGGCGTTCCGAAAACAGAGCTTCAGCAGGAGAATCTGGAGGCGCTTAAAAAAGGCATTGTGAACCTGGAAAAACACATCGAGAACCTGCAGAAATACGGCGTTCCGGTGGTGGTAACTTTAAACTCCTTCACCAGCGACACAGAGCGGGAGTACGAATTTGTAAAGAACTTCTGCGAGGAGAGAGGCTGCGAGTTCGCACTCTCTGAAGTGTGGGCCAAAGGAGGAGCCGGCGGAGAAGAGCTGGCAAAGAAAGTGCTCTCCACCCTGGAGAACAAGGAGAGCCATTTTGCCCCCATTTATCCGGACGACATGAGCTTAAAGGACAAGATCGCCACTGTGGCGAGAGAGATCTACGGGGCGGACGGCGTGACCTACGCGCCGGCTGCTGAGCGCGCCTTAAAGCGGATCACGGAGATGGGATTCGGCCATGTGCCGGTTTGCATGGCAAAGACCCAGTATTCTCTGTCAGACGACCAGACAAAATTAGGACGGCCCACTGGCTTTACCATCAATGTGAGAGACGCCTATGTCTCCGCGGGAGCCGGCTTTGTGGTGGTGCTGACGGGAGCGATCATGACCATGCCCGGCCTGCCGAAGGTGCCGGCCGCTGAGGGAATCGACGTGACGGACGACGGCGTGATCACCGGCCTGTTTTAAGAGAAGGAAGCAGGGATCCGGGGCGCAGAAGCGCCCCGGCCTGTGCCGGTGTTCCCGGGGGATCCGGTTTACGGACCATCCGGGAATGCAGACACAGACCGCGCCAGGATAAGGACGCGGCATTTCGGACAAAAAAGAAAGAACGGAGGGACAATATGAAATTCAGAGACTGGCTGAAGGATATGGATTACGAAGTTTTGCAGGGAGATTTGGATACAGAAGCGGAAGATGTGGTGTACGATTCGAGAAAGGCGGTGCCGGGCACTATTTTTGTGTGCCTGAAGGGCACCAGAATCGATTCCCACGGCTTTATCGGGGACGTGGCCGCCCAGGGAGTGAAAGCCTTTGTGGTGGAGCGGGATGTGGAGCTGCCGGAGGGCGCTGCTGTGGTGAAGGTGGCAAGTTCCAGGCACGCTCTGGCCATGATGTCCGCCCTGCGGTTTCAAAATCCCATCCGCAGAATGATCTCCGTGGGGGTGACGGGCACCAAGGGAAAGACCACGGCGACCCATATGATGAAGGCAATTCTGGAAGCGGCAGGAAAGAAGGTGGGCATGATCGGCACCACAGGCGCGGTGATCGGCGATCAGATCTATCCCACCATGAACACCACTCCCGAGTCTTACCAGCTTCAGGAATATTTTTCCCAAATGGCGGAGGCCGGCTGTGAGTACGTGCTGATGGAAGTCTCCTCCCAGGGGATCAAGATGCACCGCACCGACGGGCTGATGTTTGACTACGGCGTGTTCACCAACATCACTCCGGACCACATCGGGCCGGATGAGCATGCGGATTTTGAGGAGTACCTCTACTACAAGTCCCGCCTGTTTACCATGTGCCGCACAGGCATTGCCAATCGGGATGATGAGCACTTTGAGGCGATTGTGAAGGACCGCACCTGCAGGGAGCTTTACACCTACGGGCGGAAAACAGACGGGGAGAAGCCGGACTTTTACGGCAGCCGTGTGCGGTTTGTGTCAGAGCCTGGATTTGTGGGGACGGAGTTTGACCTTGCGGAGAAAAAGAGCGGGAAGGTCATGGACCTGCGCCTGGGCCTTCCGGGGGATTTCAATGTGGACAACGCTCTGGCGGCGGCCAGCCTCTGCCGCGTCATGGGAATTTCGGAAGAGGCGGTGCAGAAGGGACTGGAGCATGTGCGGGTCAATGGACGGATGGAGCTGGCCTACAGCTCAGAGCTGTGCTCCGTGATCATCGACTATGCCCACAACGCGGTGAGCATGGAGAGCCTTTTAAAAACGCTCCGGGCTTATCATCCGAAGCGCCTGGTGTGCGTGTTCGGCAGCGGCGGAAACCGGTCGAAGGAGCGGCGCTACTCCATGGGAGAGATCGGCGGAAAAATGGCTGATCTCTGCATTCTGACGGCGGATAATTCCCGGTACGAAAAGACGGAAGACATTATCGCGGACATCCGCAGCCATTTAGAGCCCACGGGAGGCGCTTTCGTGGAGATCCCGGACCGGCGGGAGGCCATTTATTACAGCCTGTCCCACGCCCAGCCGGGGGACATGATCGCGATCATCGGCAAGGGACATGAAGATTATCAGGAGATCAACGGCGTCCGCACCCATTTCCTGGACCGGGAAGTGGTGGAGGAAGCAGTAAAGGAGCTGGGACTGTGATGGAAAAGAAAAACAGAACGGGCAGAGTCATGACGGCGGAGGAGATTGCCTCAGCCTGCGGCGGACGCCTGTTTTCAGGAGATAAAAACAGCCGGATCCGGCGGATCGTGCTGGATTCCAGAAAAGCGGGGGAGGGAGATCTGTTTGTCCCTGTCATCGGGGAGAAAGTGGATGCCCACCGCTTTTTAAAGCAGGTGGCGGACCGGGGTGCGGCGGCGGTGTTTACCAGCGAGCACAGTGAGGAGGATTTTCCGGGAGATCCGGGACAGAGCACTGCCTGGATCCAGGTGGATGACACCAGGCTTGCCCTGCAGCGGCTGGGCGCATTCTGCCGCCGGGAAAGCTCTATCCCTGTGATTGGCGTCACGGGAAGCGTGGGAAAGACCACCACGAGGGAGATGATCGCCGCGGCCTTAAACGCCGGCTTCCAGGTCTACAAGACGCCGGGCAACAGCAACAGCCAGGTGGGAGTTCCCATCACCATGTGGGAGATCGCGCCGGAGGACGAGATCGCGGTGATTGAGCTGGGAATGAGCGAGCCGGGAGAGCTGACCAGGATCGCAGAGGTGGCCCGGCCCACCATGGCGGTGATCACCAATATCGGCATCGCCCATATGGAGCAGCTGGGCTCCCAGGAGAATATTCTGAGGGAGAAACTGACCATTCAGGACGGACTGGAGCCGGGAGGCGTTCTGCTGTTAAACGGAGACGATCCGCTCTTAAAACATACCAGGGCCAGAGAAGGATACCGCACCGTCTATTACGGGACGGGAGAAAACTGCCAGTACCAGGCAAAAGAGGTGCGGATGGAAAACGGAAAGGCGGTCTTTACGGCTGTCCACGGCGGCAGGCAGGTGCCGGTGCGCCTGCAGGTGCCTGGATTTCACAATGTGCTGAACGCCATGGCGGCGCTGGCCGCGGCGGAGGAGTCGGGACTTCCCATGGAGCAGGCGGTTCGGACGCTGGAGAAATTCCACGGGTTTAAGCACCGTCAGCAGATCTTTGAAAAGAACGGGATTGTGGTGGTGGACGACACTTACAACGCCAGCCCTGTCTCCATGAAAGCGGGGCTGGATATTCTGGCAGACGTCAGCGCCGGCAGGCGGCGGATCGCCGTGCTGGCGGATATGAAGGAGCTGGGAGACGAGTCCAGGCGTTTCCACTACGAGGTGGGAACCTATCTGAAGGAGCGCCCGGTGGAGATTCTCTTTACGCTGGGAGAGCTGGCAGAGGAGATCGCCAGGGGAGCAGAGGAGAGCGGCGGAGCCGGATGTACGGAGCAGTATGAGGACAAAGAACAGCTGGCGAAGCGGCTGCACCAGGTTCTGCGGCCGGGGGACTGCGTGCTGTTTAAAGGGTCCAATTCCATGGGCCTTTCTGAGCTGGCCGAGCAGTTTTACGATCCGGAGCCAGATACCCTGCAGTAGGCTGGAGGGCATCAAAGTTCCGCCGCGGTATTTCTGAGGCGGACTGCGGGAGCGGTGCGTTCCTTTCTGCCGCAGAAAAAGGATCATGAGGGGGCAGCTGCCGGGCGCAGGCCCCCGTTTTGCGCGGCAGGCCCGGCAAGCGCCGCCGTGTCCGCATGGACAGACATCTGCCGGGCGGTGGGCAGCGAACTGCAGGCAGCAAAGAGCAAAGCTGTGAGCGGACCGCTGCACATGGGGCGGAAGGAAGAAAAGGACGGGAAAGGAGAGAAGAATGGGAGAACGATATGCCAATGTGATCGTGGACATTTCCCATGAGCGGGTGGACCGCCCGTTTCAGTACCGGATTCCGGAACAACTGGCGGGGGCGGTCCAGGTCGGCTCTCCCGTGACGGTCCCCTTCGGAGCGGGAAACCGCTTGAGAAGGGCCTATGTGGTGGAGGTGACGGACCGGCCGGAATTTGACCCGGGCCGGATCAAGGAGATTGCCGGCGTGGATGAAAACGGTTTCCGCGCCGCTTCCCAGCTGATCCGCCTGGCGTGGTGGATGAAGGAGAGGTACGGCTCCACCATGAACCAGGCCCTCAAGACCGTTCTGCCGGTCAAGGAAAAGATCCGCCCGGCGGAGAAAAAGACCATTCGGACGGAGCTGTCTGAGGAACGCCTGAAAGAGCTGCGGGCGGAGGCGGAGAGAAAACACTACCGGGCGCGGGAGCGGATATTCTCCGCTCTTTTGGATATAGGGGAGGTGCCGTGGGAGTTTGCGGCCCGCCAGCTGCGGGTCACGGCATCGGCCTTAAAGCCCATGGAAGAAAAAGGATGGATCCGGGTGGACCGGGCGGAAGTCTACCGCAATCCCCTGGCGGCGGTAAAGGCCGGAGCCGGACGGGTGGAGCTAAACGCCGGGCAGCGGGCGGCGGCGGACGCCTTTATCCGGGATTACCGGGCGGGAAAGCCTGGAAAATACTTAGTCTACGGGATCACAGGCAGCGGCAAAACAGAAGTGTACATGGAGATGATGGAGGAGGTGCTCCGGGATGGAAAGCAGGTGATCGTGCTCATCCCGGAGATCGCCCTCACTTATCAGACGGTGATGCGGTTTTACCGGAGGTTTGGGAACCTGGTGTCGGTGATCAACTCCCGCCTCTCCAAAGGAGAGCGCTGCGACCAGTTTGAACGGGCTTTAAAGGGAGAGATCCAGGTGATGATCGGCCCCCGCTCGGCCCTGTTCACTCCATTTGAAAATCTGGGGCTGATCGTGATCGACGAGGAGCAGGAGGGAGCCTACAAGAGTGAGCTTGCTCCCCGCTACCACGCCAGAGAGGTGGCCGAGGAGCGGGCGGCCATGGCCGGCGCCGGACTGGTGCTGGGCTCGGCCACTCCGTCCCTGGAATCCTACACCAGGGCGCTGCGGGGGGAATACCGCCTTCTGCGGCTGGAGAAGCGGGCGAAAAAAGACAGCCGCCTGGCACAGGTGGAGATCGTGGATCTGAGAGAAGAACTCAGGAAGGGAAACAAGTCCATGTTCAGTTTCCGTCTGCAGGAGCTGATGGAGGAGAAGTTAGGCCGGCGGGAGCAGATCATGCTGTTTATGAACCGCCGGGGCTACTCCAGCTTTGTCTCCTGCCGTTCCTGCGGGGAGGCGCTGAAATGCCCTCACTGCGACGTGAGCCTGACCCTTCACCGGAACGGAAGGTTAAAATGCCACTACTGCGGCTATGAGATCTCCATGCCGGACCGCTGTCCGTCCTGCGGTTCTCCCTATATTGCAGGCTTCGGCACCGGAACCCAGAAGATTGAGGAACAGACGAAGAAAATGTTCCCCCAGGCCAGGGTACTGCGGATGGATATGGACACCACTTCCAGAAAAGGCGGACACGAGGAGATCCTCTCCGCCTTCGGGGACGGAGAGGCAGATATTCTCATCGGAACGCAGATGATCGTGAAGGGACATGATTTTCCGAAGGTGACGCTGGTGGGAGTGCTGGCGGCCGACCTTTCCCTCCACGCCCCTGATTTTGCCTGCGGGGAAAAAACCTTTCAGCTTCTGACCCAGGCGGCCGGCCGGGCAGGCCGGGGGGAGGACGCCGGCAGCGTGGTGATTCAGACCTACATGCCGGACCATTACAGCATACAGGCGGCGGCCAGTCAGGATTATGAGCGGTTTTACCGGGAGGAGATGAGCTACCGGACCATGCTCCGCTACCCGCCGGTCCTGCGGATGCTTGCCATCGCGGCAGCCTCTCCAAAGGAAGAGGAGCTGAGATCGGCCGCGGCGGTTATGGGGCAGACGGCTGAAAAATACAGCGCAGTCCCGGGCGGCCGGCCGGCGGAGATCATCGGTCCGGTGGACGCGCCCATATACAAAGTTAATGATATTTACAGAAAAATTTTATATATTAAGCATGAAAATTATGATATACTATTAAAAATCCGGAAAGGGATTGAAAAACTGGAGCTGCCGGTGATGCTGAGCTTTGATCTGCAGTGAGCGGCGGCAGAAATAATAGAGAAAAAGCAGCAAAGGAGAGAAAAAGCTATGGCGATCAGAAAAGTAAGAGTAATCGGAGATGAGATTCTGAACAAGCAGTGCAAGCCGGTGAAGGAGATGAATGCCCGGACCGCGGAGCTGATCGACGATATGTTTGAGACAATGTATGAGGAGAACGGAGCGGGGCTGGCGGCTCCCCAGGTGGGAATTCTGCGCCAGATCGTCACGATCGACGTGGAGGACGGAAACCAGTATGTGCTGATCAATCCGGAGATCGTGGAGATGTCCGGAGAGCAGACCGGATACGAGGGCTGTCTGAGTGTTCCCGGAAAGACGGGTATTGTGACGCGGCCGAACCACGTGAAGGTGCGGGCGCTCAATGAAAAGATGGAGCCTTACGAGCTGGTGGGCGAGGGCCTTCTGGCCCGGGCGATCTGCCACGAGTGCGATCATCTGAAAGGAAAGCTGTACGTGTCCATGGTGGAAGGCGAGCTGGAGGACGTGGACGCAGCAGATGAGGAAGAAAGCGAGGAGTAATTATGCGCATAGTATTTATGGGAACGCCGGATTTTTCCGTGCCGGCGCTGGAGGCCCTGGTAAAGGGAGGCCATCAGGTCATCGCCGCCGTCACCCAGCCGGATAAGCCGAAGGGACGGGGAAAGGCGGTGCTCATGACTCCGGTGAAGGAGAAAGCCCTGGAGCTTGGAATTCCGGTCTATCAGCCGGCAAAGGTGAGAGATCCGGAGTTTGTGGAAGTGCTGCGCGGCATGGAACCGGACGCCATTGTGGTGGTGGCCTTCGGCCAGATCCTCCCGCCGTCTGTTCTGGAGATCCCCAGATACGGCTGCATCAATATTCACGCCTCCCTTCTGCCGAAATACCGGGGAGCCGCCCCCATCCAGTGGGCGGTGATCGACGGGGAGAAGGAGACGGGAGTGACCACCATGTTTATGAATGAGGGCCTGGACACGGGAGATATGCTGGAAAAAGCAGCGGTCCCGCTGGAGGAGAAGGAGACGGGAGGCAGCCTTCACGACAAGCTGTCCGTTCTCGGCGGAAAACTGATCCTCTCCACCCTGAAAGGGCTTGAGGACGGGACTTTAAAGGGAACTCCCCAGACGGATGAGGGGACCTGCTATGCCAGAATGCTTAAAAAATCCCTGGGAGACATTGACTGGACCATGGACGGAGCGGCCATCGAGCGGCTGATCCGGGGACTGAACCCCTGGCCCAGCGCTTACACCTGCCTGCACGGAAAGACCCTGAAGATCTGGGACGCGGATGTGCTGGAGCAGGAATACGGCGTCCAGCCGGGCACTGTGGCGGAGGTGTCCAAGTCCAGTCTGATCATACAGACGGGAAAAGGTTCCCTCTCTGTCCGCAGCCTTCAGCTGGAGGGAAAGAAGCGGATGGATATTGAGGACTTCCTGCGGGGATACTCAGTAGAAAAGGGAGCAGTACTGGAAAGGAGAGCTGACAGATGACATTTTTGACGGCTATGGGATATTACGGCTACGGTTACGGATATCCCCGCTACGGGTTCGGATTTTACTGGGATCCCACGCTGATCCTGGTGCTGATCGGCGCCCTTATCTCCATGTGGGCGTCCGGACGGGTGCAGTCCACGTTCAACCGGTTTTCCAGAGTGCGGAGCATGTCGGGACTTACCGGGGCGGAGACGGCCAGAAAGATTCTGGATTCCCAGGGTCTCTATGACGTGCAGGTGCGCGCGGTCCGCGGCAGTCTGACAGACCATTACGATCCCAGGAGCAGGACGGTCAATCTGTCCGACTCTGTCTACGGGTCCGCGTCGGTGGCAGCTGTGGGCGTGGCGGCCCATGAGTGCGGCCACGCGGTTCAGCACGCCAGACAGTATGCGCCCTTAAATATCCGCAGTGCCCTGGTGCCTGTGGCCAACATCGGCACCAATCTGTCCTGGCCCATTATCATCATCGGCGTCCTGTTTGGAATGAGTCCGTTCCTCCACCTGGGGATCCTCCTGTTTTCCCTGGGGGTGCTGTTTCAGCTGGTCACTCTGCCAGTGGAGTTTAATGCCTCCAGCCGCGCAGTGGTTCTTTTAGACCGCCTGGGAATTCTTCAGGGCGACGAGGTGAGCGGAGCGAGAAAGGTGCTGAAGGCAGCTGCCCTCACCTATGTGGCGGCGGCAGCGGGAACCATTCTTCAGCTGCTCCGCCTGATCATCCTGTTTGGAGGAAGAAATGACCGTGACAACTAGAGAAAACGGGGGGCGGGAAATCGCGCTGGATGTGCTGATGGAGGTGCTGGAAAACGGTGCCTTCGTCCATATCGCCCTTTCCCGCGCCCTTTTTAAATATCAGTATCTGGAAAAACAGGAGCGGGCGTTTATCACCCGGCTGGTGGACGGGACGGTGGAACGGCTCCTGCCCATCGACGAGGCGATCAATGCCTGTTCCCGGGTGCGGACGGAAAAGATGAAGCCCCTGATCCGCACCCTTCTGCGGATGAGCGCCTACCAGATCCTCTATATGGACCGGGTACCCGATTCCGCGGCCTGCAACGAGGCGGTAAAGCTGGCGGCAAAGCGGAAGTTTTCCGGCCTGAAGGGATTTGTAAATGGGGTTCTGCGCAGCCTCTCCAGGAGAAAGGCAGAATTTGCCTTTGAGGATCTCTCCCTGAAATATTCCATGCCCCGGTGGCTGATCAGCCTCTGGGAAGAAGAGTACGGGGCGGAAAAGACAGAGCTCATGCTGAAGGGGTTTCTGAGCGAGAGAGGAACGTCTGTCCGCTGGAATGAGAGTCTGGTTTCCGAGGAAAAACTGATGGATTCCCTGAAGAGACAGGGAGCCCAGGCGGAGAGATCGCCCTACGGGGACAATATGCTGATCTTAAGGGATTACGACTATCTGGAAGGGCTGGAGGCATTTCAGAAGGGCTGGATCCAGGTCCAGGACGTGAGCTCCTCCTTTGTGGGCCGCCTGGCGGACCCGGCTCCCGGCAGCCATATCATTGACGTCTGCAGCGCCCCCGGCGGAAAGAGCCTTCATCTGGCGGAGCTTTTAAAAGGGACCGGTCTGGTGGAGGCCAGGGATCTGACCTGGCAGAAGACCGCCCTCATTGAGGAAAACATTGAGCGCGCCGGCTGCCGGAACGTGCGCACGGAAGTGTGGGATGCCAGGGAGCTGAAGGAAGAGTCAGTGGGTCAGGCAGACGTGGTCATTGCCGATCTGCCCTGCTCCGGCCTGGGAATCATCGGGAAGAAGCCGGACATCAAGTACCGGATCACCTGGCAGGATCTTTCTGACCTGGCAGAACTTCAGAGAGAGATTCTCTCCGTCGTCTGGCAGTATGTAAAGCCGGGCGGGATGCTGATCTACTCCACCTGCACGGCGGACCGGCTGGAAAACCAGGACAACGCAGCCTGGTTTGCAGAACAGTTTCCTTTTGAGCCGGTGGATATCAGCGGAAAACTGGGCCCTGGACTGGAGGAAACGTCCATGAAGGACGGATGGATCCAGCTGCTGCCGGGGGTACACCCCTGCGACGGCTTTTTTATATCTGTGTTCCGCAGACAGGACGAAAAGGAACAGAAAAAGGAGCATTGAGGGAATATGGAAAAAAAGGACTTAAAGTCCATGACGCTGCCGGAGCTCTCCGATGAGCTTCTGGCAATGGGAGAGAAGGCATTCCGGTCAAAGCAGCTCTATCAGTGGATGCACCAGAAGCTGGCTGCCAGTCTGGATGAGATGACCAATCTGCCGAAAAATCTCAGGGAACGCCTGGCCGGGGAATACATATGGACGGCTCTGGAGACGGTGGACGTAAAGATTTCCGCTGTGGACGGCACGAGAAAATATCTGTTCCGCCTGGCGGACGGAAACGTGATCGAGAGCGTGCTCATGCGCTATAAGCATGGCAACTCCGTCTGCGTCTCCTCCCAGGCAGGCTGCCGTATGGGCTGCCGCTTCTGCGCCTCCACTCTGGACGGCCTGGCGAGAAATCTCCTCCCGTCTGAGATTCTGGAGCAGGTGTACCGGATCCAGAGAGACACGGGGGAGCGGGTGTCCAATGTGGTGGTCATGGGTTCCGGCGAACCCATGGATAATTACGACAATGTGGTCCGTTTTATCCGCCTGTTGAGCGCCCCTGAGGGCCTGAATATCAGCCAGAGGAATATTACGGTCTCCACCTGCGGCCTGGTTCCTCAGATCCGCAGGCTGGCGGAGGAAGGGCTTCAGATCACGCTGGCCCTTTCCCTCCACGCGCCGAACGACGAGGTGCGCCGCCAGCTGATGCCCATTGCCAACCGCTATCCCCTGCATGAGGTGCTGGATGCCTGCGCCTTCTACTGGGAAAAGACAGGGCGGCGCCTGACCTTTGAATACAGCCTGGTGAAGGGCGTCAACGACAATCTGGGAGAGGCGAAGGCCCTGGCCGACTTAATCGGCGGCTATCACGGTCATGTGAACCTGATCCCGGTCAATCCCATCCGGGAGAGATCATTTGTACAGTCCAACCGGGACGCGATCGAGGCATTCCGCGGCTATCTGGAGAAGAGAGGCATCAATGTGACGGTGCGCCGGGAGATGGGCCGCGATATCGGAGGCGCCTGCGGGCAGCTGAGAAAGAGTTATATGGATAAGAAGGAGGCTTAAGGGCAATGGAGTCTTATGCGCTGACAGACATCGGGATGGCAAGGAGCATGAATCAGGATTTTGTGTTTGCCACCTCTGAGAAGATCGGGCCCCTGGAGAACCTGTTCCTGGTGGCCGACGGCATGGGCGGACACCGGGCGGGAGACTACGCCTCCCGGTTCCTGATCCAGCACATCATCGCCGGTGTGAAGGCTTCGGAGAAACGGCCGCCTGTATCGGTGCTGGAGCGGGCGATCCGCCAGGGAAACCGGGAGCTATACCGGGAAGCGGTGGAGAAGGAGGAGCTCAGCGGGATGGGCACCACTCTGGTGGCGGCCACCACTGAGGGGAATACCCTCTACGTCTCCAATATTGGAGACAGCCGTCTCTACCTGATCCGGGGAAAGAAAGCCTACCAGGTGACGAAAGACCACTCCTATGTGGAGGAGATGGTGGCGGCCGGCCGCATGGTCCGGGGCAGCGAAGAGTACTTAAGCCAGAAAAACATCATCACCCGGGCGGCGGGAATGACCGAGCGGGTGGAAGCTGATTTTTTTGAGGTGGATCTGGCCGACGGAGATCGGATCCTTCTGTGCTCCGACGGCCTGACCAATATGGTGGACAATGAAACCATCGCCGCCGTGTCATCAGCTCCGGAAAGCCTGCGCGGGCGGGTGGAGAAGCTGGTGGCAAAGGCCAATGAAAACGGAGGCCGGGACAACATCACGGTGATCCTGGCAGATTATAAAGAGGAGGTGGGATAAGATGCTCAGCACAGGAACATTTCTGCAGGACCGCTATGAGATCCTGGAAAAAATCGGCTCCGGCGGGATGTCCGACGTTTACCGTGCCAAGTGCCACAAGCTGAACCGGCTGGTGGCGATTAAGGTCTTAAAGGAAGAATTCTGCACCGATGCCTCTTTTGTGGAAAAGTTCAAGATGGAGGCTCAGGCGGCGGCCAGGCTGTCCCATCCCAATATTGTGAGCGTCTATGACGTGGTGGATGAGGGAGATCTCCACTACATTGTCATGGAGCTGGTGGAGGGGATCACCCTCAAAAGCTATATTGCGAAAAAAGGAGCCCTGGGCACGAAGGAAGCCATCGGCATTGCCCTTCAGATGGCCCAGGGGATTGAGGCTGCCCATGAGAACGGGATCGTCCACCGGGACATTAAGCCCCAGAACATTATCATCTCCATGGACGGGAAGGTGAAAGTGGCGGATTTCGGCATTGCCAGGGCCGCCTCCTCCCAGACCATGAGCGCCACTGCCGTGGGGTCGGTCCACTACATTTCTCCGGAGCAGGCCAGGGGCGGCTACTGTGACGTCAGAAGCGATATTTACTCCTTCGGCATCACCCTCTACGAGATGATGACGGGAAAAGTTCCCTTCGAGGGGGACAACACGGTGACGGTGGCTCTGGCCCATCTGGAGGAGCCGATCCGCCTGCCGTCAGAGATCAACCCGTCAGTTCCGGTGAGTCTGGAAAAGATCATACTCAAATGCACGGAGAAAAAGCCGGAATACCGCTATCAGACCATGGGCGAGGTGATCGCCGATCTGCGCCAGGCCCTGATCGAGCCGGACGGGGATTTTGTGAAAGAAGTTCCCCGGGCGGACAGCACGGCAAAGACCGTGACCATCAGCGAGGAAGAATTGAACCAGATCCGCCAGGGCAGCCGGAACCGGCGGCCGGCGGAGAGCGGCGGGCCGCAGATCGGCCGCCAGGTAACAGTCCCGGAACCTGTCCCGGAGCCGGAGACCATGGAGGTTTCCCAGTCTCCGGAAAGGCAGCCGGCAGAGAGCAGGCCCTCCGTTTCCGGAAGGAAAGGGAAAAGGCCCCCTCAGAAAAATGAGGATGTCAGCCCCCAGCTGGAGCGTCTCCTCACCGGCCTGGGGATCTTTGTGGCTGTGCTTTTTGTTGTGGGAGTGATTCTGGTACTGGTGCGGGTGGGAGGAATCTTCAACCTGGGCTCCGGCGGCAGAGAGAACACAGAGCAGGAGAGCGTGCAGGAGACGGATGAGACAGCCGGGGAAGAGGATGGAACCATGGTCCGCATGCCGTCCGTCACCGGTCTTACCATGGACGAGGCGGAGGACCGTCTGGCGGAATATGACCTGATCCCGGACTGGGAAGAGGTCTATGACGATACGGCGGAGAAAAATACGGTGATCCGCCAGGATCCGGCGGAGGGAGAGTCGGTGGAGCGGTATTCCAGAGTGAAGCTGACCGCCAGCATGGGATCTGACCAGCTGGATCTTGCGGCCCTCGGAGTGCTGGATATGACGGAGGAGGAGGCAAAAGATTTCTTTGCCAGAAACCGGATCACCGCCAGCTTCCAGCATCAGTATGACGAGGAGGCGGAGGCCGGAACGATCATCAGCTGCGACCCCATGACGGTGGCCGCGGGGGGGACGGTGACGGTGGTGGTCAGCGACGGACCGGAGCAGGCCATGACGGTGATGCCGGATCTGCTGGAAAAGACGGAGGAAGAGGCAGCCTCCCTGCTGACGGAGGCCGGGCTGGAACCGGGCAAGGTGACGTATGACAACAGTTCTGTCATCGAGAAAGGCAGCATCATGGGGCAGGAAGTTCCGAAGGGGACGGCCATCATGAGAGGAAGCCAGGTGGGCTACACGGTCAGCGCCGGCCCGGCAAGCGGAGAGAGCCAGAGGTATGTGGGCGCCATCAATACCACCTTTGACCCCAGCTCTCTGATCGGCCCCGGCTCCGGCAGCGTGCAGCTGCGGATCCTGATCCGCCTGATGCAGGTGGTGGACGGGGAAACCCAGTACACGCCCCTGATGCCGGCGACCACTATCAACGGATCGACACTGGTGCCGGTGAGCTTTTCCAATATTGAGGGAGCCGCCGGTGTGGACACGGGAGAAGTACAGATTGTAAACGCGGATACCCAGGAGGTGATCCGCTCCTACACCGTACAGTTCTTCCCCCTTGGGTGAGGCAGGATGAGAGGAAAGATAATTAAAGGAATTGCAGGATTTTATTATGTGGATGACGGGCAGGGACTGGTGGTGCAGTGCCGCGCCAAAGGTGTGTTCCGCAACCGGAAGGTAAAGCCTCTGGTGGGGGACAACGTGGAATTTGACCTGACCGATGAAAAGGATCTGGAGGGAAATGTGACGGAGATCCTTCCCAGAAAGAATGCCCTGATCCGGCCGGCGGCGGCCAATGTGGACCAGGCTCTGGTGGTGTTCGCCGTCAGCCATCCGGAACCAAATCTCAATCTGCTGGACCGTTTCCTGGTGATGATGGAGGCCCAGCAGGTCCCGGTGATCATCTGCTTCAACAAGGCAGATCTGACGGACGAGGGCAGAGAAGAGACGTACCGGCGCATTTATGAGACGGCAGGCTATGAGGTGATGTTCACCAGCACCTATGATAAGACGGGAATACAGGAAGTACGGGAAAAACTGTCCGGAAAGACCACTGTGTTTGCCGGTCCCTCCGGCGTGGGAAAATCGTCCCTGACCAATGAACTGTTTCCGGCGGCGGCCATGGCCACAGGAAGCATCAGCAGGAAGATCCAGAGAGGGCGGCACACCACCCGGCACACGGAGCTGTTCTCCCTGGGAAACCATACGTATATGATGGATACGCCGGGTTTTTCCTCCCTGTACATGGAAGGCATGGAGGCAGCGGACTTAAAGTCCTTCTTCCCGGAATTTTCCCGCTGGGAGGATCAGTGCAGGTTTTTGGGCTGCGTCCACATCGGAGAGCGGGACTGCGGAGTCAAGGACGCGGTCAGCCGGGGAGAGATCCCGGAAAGCCGCTATGAAAATTACCGGCTGATGTATCAGGAGCTGAAGGATAAGAGGAGGTATTAAAAAATATGTATATACTGGCGCCGTCGCTGCTGGCGGCAGATTTTGGACATCTGGCAGAGCAGGTGAAAGCGGTGGAGGAAGCGGGGGCAGAATACCTCCACCTGGACGTGATGGACGGGGCATTTGTCCCCAGCATTTCCTTTGGAATGCCGGTGTTAAAAAGCCTCAGAGGCTGTACCGGGCTGGTGTTTGACGTTCACATGATGGTGGAGGAGCCGGGCCGCTATATTGACGATATCAAGGCGTCAGGGGCAGACCTGATCTGCGTCCACCAGGAAGCCTGCGTTCATTTGGACCGCACGGTCAGCCAGATCAAGGAGGCCGGGCTGAAGGCAGCGGTGGCCTTAAATCCGGCCACGCCTGTATCTGTTCTGGAGTACATTCTTCCGGAGCTGGACATGGCTCTGATCATGTCTGTCAATCCTGGCTTCGGCGGACAGAAGTTCATCCCCTATGCCCTGGACAAGGTGCGCTGCCTGCGGAATATGGCGAGGGAAAAGAATCCTTCCCTGGATATTCAGGTGGACGGGGGCGTCACCGCGGAAAATGTGGGCGAACTGATCGAGGCGGGAGCCAATGTGTTTGTGGCCGGGTCCGCCGTGTTTAAGGGAGATCCCGCCGCCAACGTAAAAGAGTTCCTTCAGGTCTTTGGCCGGTACGAGGCCCGGCCATGAGAGAGCAGGGGGAGAAGACAGCCCTGATCATATCCGGGGGCTGTCTGGAAGAAGGGTTTGCCGCCGATTATCTGAGGGGCAGGCAGTTTGACATGGTAATCGCAGTGGATTCCGGGCTGAAAGGGGCCCTGGATCTGGGCCTTCCGGTGGACGCTGCGGTAGGGGATTTTGACTCGGCAGATCCCCTTACCCTGGCGGAGGGCCATGAACACCGGGAGATCCAGTGGGAGGTGCACCGCCCGGAAAAAGACGAGACGGACACAGAGCTGGCTGTGACTACGGCAGTCCGTTCCGGATGCCGGAAATTAGTGATCCTGGGAGCTCTCGGCGGCCGCTTTGACCACGCTCTTGGGAACATCCATCTGCTTTACTACGGAAAAACGCTGGGGGCGGAGGCGGAGATCTTAGACAGCCGCAACCGGATCACCGTGCTGACAGAAGGCCGGAAATTCTTCCGCGGAGATCTGTGGGGGAAATACGTGTCCTTTCTGCCGCTGACCATGGAGGTGAAGGGAATCACTCTGCGGGGGTTTAAATATCCCCTGAGCGGAAGGGATATCACCATCGGTCCCTGCCTGTGCATCAGCAACGAGCTGGCGGCGGACGAGGCGGAGATCACCTTTGACGAGGGCGTCCTGATCTGCGTCGAGTCCAGGGATGAAAACTGGACTGGGCAAAAATAAGCAAACTGGATATTTAAAGCAATCCACTCCTGTTATATGATAAGGCAGAACCTTAAATATGACAGGAGTGAATTAGTTATGAGACAGAAAACAAATGACAAACTTTACAAGATCGTGCTTACGGGACTGATGGCGGCGCTGTGCTACGTCTGCTTCACATTTTTAAAGATTCCGATCCCCACCATCGGCGGAGATTTCGTGGCTCTTCATGTGGGAAACGCGTTCTGCGTGCTGGCGGCTCTGCTGCTGGGGGGCGTGTACGGAGGGCTGGCCGGCTCTCTGGGGATGACAGTGGCGGATCTGATGGATCCGGCCTATGTCACCAGCGCTCCGAAGACCTTTATCTTAAAATTCTGCATCGGGCTGATCGCCGGCTTTATCGCCCATCGGATCGCCCACATTACCGACGACCACGACAGCGCCTACATCCTTAAGTGGACAGTGATCGCCTCGGTCGTCTCCCTGGGGTTTAATGTGATTGCAGACCCGGTGGCAGGGTATTTCTACAAGAATTTTATTCTCGGAATCCCGGAGCCGGCGGCGAAAATCATGACGACCTGGGCGGCGGGAGTGACCCTTATAAACGCTGTGGCAGGTACCATCGTGGTGGCGGCAGTCTACATGGCGCTGAGGCCGATCCTCCGCAAAACCGGCATCTTTTTTCACATATCCTAGAAAAGGGCTTTAATTTGCGCCGTTTTTGTAGTATAATCAAGCGCAGATTCCCGCGGTGCAGAAGGCCGCGGTCCCCATTTCAAAATACAGGAGGAAGATCCAAGCTATGCTAGACTTAAAGTTTGTCCGTGAGAATCCGGACATCGTAAAACAGAACATCAAAAATAAATTTCAGGACGCCAAGCTGCCGCTGGTGGATGAGGTGATCGACTTAGACGCCAAAAACCGCGCGACCAAGGCGGAGGCTGACACGCTGAGAGCGAACCGCAACAAGCTGTCCAAGCAGATCGGCGCTCTTATGGGTCAGGGAAAGAAGGAAGAGGCCGAGGAAGTAAAGCGCCAGGTGGCAGAGGGCGCAAAACGTCTGGCTGAGCTGGAGGTTCTGGAGAAAGAGTATGAGGAGAAAATCCTCAAGATCATGATGACCATCCCCAACATCATCGACCCGTCTGTTCCGATCGGAAAAGATGACAGCGAGAATGTGGAGGTTCAGAGATACGGCGAGCCGGTGGTTCCGGACTTTGAGATTCCCTACCACACAGAGATCATGGAGCGTTTCCACGGCATTGATCTGGACAGTGCCAGAAGAGTGGCAGGAAACGGTTTCTACTACCTTATGGGCGACATTGCAAGACTTCACTCCGCAGTGCTGGCCTACGCCAGAGATTTCATGATCGACAGAGGCTTCACCTACTGCGTGCCGCCGTTTATGATCCGCAGCAATGTGGTGACCGGCGTTATGAGCTTTGCGGAGATGGACGCCATGATGTATAAGATCGAGGGAGAGGATCTGTATCTGATCGGTACCAGCGAGCACTCCATGATCGGCAAATTTATCGACCAGATCATTCCGGAGGAGGAGCTTCCCTACACCCTCACCAGCTATTCTCCCTGTTTCCGCAAGGAGAAGGGCGCTCACGGCATCGAGGAGAGAGGCGTGTACCGCATCCATCAGTTTGAGAAGCAGGAGATGATCGTGGTCTGCAAGCCGGAGGACTCTAAGATGTGGTTTGACCGTCTGTGGCAGAACACGGTGGATCTGTTCCGCTCCATGGACATTCCGGTGCGGACTCTGGAGTGCTGCTCCGGCGATCTGGCCGATCTGAAGGTGAAATCCGTGGATGTGGAGGCATGGTCCCCCAGGCAGAAGAAGTACTTTGAGGTGGGCAGCTGCTCCAACTTAGGTGATGCCCAGGCCCGCCGGTTAAAGATCCGTGTAAACGGAGCGGACGGAAACAAGTATTTCGCCCACACCCTGAACAACACAGTGGTGGCTCCGCCCAGAATGCTCATCGCGTTCCTGGAGAACAACCTGCAGGCGGACGGCAGCGTGAGAATTCCGGAAGTTCTGCGTCCCTACATGGGCGGAAAGACGGAGATCCGCTGAAATACTGGAAAAAAGGAAATTTAAGCAATGGAAAAACAGGAGAGACGTTTTCTCTGGATGGAATACCTCCTCGCACTGGGGGTATTCCTCCTGTTTGCCTTCTGGGTCAACCACGGGATAAAGATGACCGGCCTGTACGGCGATGATCTGTACCTGTGGTATTGTTTTGATACGGAATCTCTGCGGGAGTTTATCCTTCCCCTGGGAGGGACAAAATTCCGGCTGATCCACAATATTCTCTGCTATCTGCAGCTGCTCTTTATGGGGCCGGATATCTGGCTGATGATTCCCTTCAACATTGTGGTAAACGCCCTGATCGCCCTGACTCTGTTCCACATTGTGAGAAAGATCGCCGGGTGCCCGTTTCTGGCGGGAGCCTGCGGGCTGGCTTATCTGCTGTCCCATCTTTCCTACTATCAGATCACCCAGGGCTACGGCCTGATGGAGGCGTCGGCCCTCTGGCTGGCACTGATCATCCTCTATCTGATGTACCGTTATTTAAACGGTTTCGGAGACGGGCGGAAGATCTATCTGACCAGTGCCGGCCTTTATTTTGCCGTGAGTCTGATCCACGAGCGGTACATGGTGCTGCTGGCGGTGATGACGGCGGCTGTGGTGCTGAAGCATGTGCTGACCGGGAAAAAGGAGTACCGCCTGCTTTTCTGGGCATTTCTGTCCTTTGCCGCGGTGATGGCGCTGAGGCTTCTGACCACAGGCACCATCATTCCTGCCGGCACCGGCGGCACGGAGGTGACGGACACCTTTTCCCTTGGGGAGGCCCTCGGCTACGCGGTGGACAATGTGCTCTACGTCTTCGGCATCAATGCCGGCCCCATCCATCTGGACGGAGTGGAGTGGCAGAATGTTCCCAGACTGCTCCGGGCAGTGGTATATCTGACGGATGCCCTGCTGGGAGTGCTGGTGGTTCTCGCGGCTGTTTCCGGCTGGAAACAGAAAAAGAGAAGAAAAGAGTACATCTGCACCGTCCTGCTCATGCTGATCTTCATGGCCATGTGCATCGGCGCGGCCAGCGTCACCGTGCGTCTGGAAATGCGGTGGGTGTATGTGACCTACAGCGCGGCTCTGATCCTTCTGGCTTATCTGTGGAAGATCGTCAAAAACGGCGGCGGGAAACTGGCGGCGCGGGCGGCTTTCGCGGCTGCGGCCTGCTATTTTGTGCTGATTCTGCCGGTGGAGCTGTTTTACCGGCATAATTATGAGAACCTTTACTTCTGGAGCGGCCAGGAGGAGGCCAATTCCCTGGCGGATGTGACCTGGGGCGTGTACGGCGACGATATTTTCGGATCTGAGATCTATATCATCGGAGAAGAGTGGGAGGATGCGGAATACCGGACGGATGCGTTCTGGCGGCCCTACCGCAGCGATCCCAGCCAGCCGCTGCCAACAGTAAAGTTCATCGACAGTCTGGGAGAGGCGTGGCCCATCACAGACAGGGACAAGAAGATCGTGCTGAAGGCAGACCCGGAGCATCACCGCTACGTGGATGTGACTTCCATGATCAAGATCAAAAAGTATCAGAACGTTTACGGCTATTACGAGTACGACGGCTGGATGGACCAGAAGACAAAAATACGGGTGTTTACCGGCACTTCCGGTCAGCTGCGGATCGGTTTCTATGCGCCGAAGGAGATCACAGGCGATGAGACGATCACCGTTTCCTCCGGAGACCGGCTGATCCAGGTCATCCATCTGAAAGATCACTGGGCGGATCTGGTGATCCCGGTGATGAAGCAGAGATATATAGAGCTGGATATTGAATGCAATTTCTATTCCGTGGATCCGAAGCAGGAGATGCGGGGAGAGACGCCCATGGCTGTCAACGTGCAGATGTCTGCGGAATAACTGGCAGCGGACAGTGCGGGACGAAAAATATGAGACGGCCGCCGGCAGGCGGCCGCGGAGAGGAGAGAGGCCCTGAATGGTAACGTTTAATCATTTTAATTTTAATGTGCTGAATCTGGAGAAGAGCCTGGCTTTTTATAAGGAGGCCCTGGGCCTTGAGCCGGTGAGAACAAAAGAGGCGGAGGACGGTTCCTTCCAGCTGGTGTACCTGGGGGACGGGAGATCGGATTTCACTCTGGAGCTGACCTGGCTGAAGGACCGGACAGAAGCCTACGACCTGGGAGAATGTGAATTCCACCTGGCATTCCGCGCGGACAACTATGAGGAAATGTTCAGAAAACACCAGGAGATGGGGTGCGTGGTCTTTGTCAACGAGGCCATGGGCATCTATTTTATCACCGATCCGGACGGGTACTGGATTGAGATCATACCGTGAGAGGGACAGCGCAGTCGGTGACTGCGCTGGTTCATATATTGTGTGTGCCGTCAGGCGCACCATAACGAGAGGAGAGCTGCCGGCTTATGCACCGGCAGCTCTCCTCTCGTTTTTTACTGCACTTCCTCCAGATCACAGGACGGAGAGGCGATGAGAGAATAGTTGGTGTGGTAGATCACGAAGCCGGGGGCGCCGCCTGCGGCTTTTTTGACGTGTCTGCGCTGGATGTAGTCGATCTCCACCTTGTCATTGTCCCGGCCTTTGGAGTAGTAGGCTGCCAGGGCGCCGGCCTCCTCAAACACCCGGTCGGGGAGTTCTCTGCCCTCTGTCTTCACGATCACGTGGGAGCCGGGGATGCCTTTTGCGTGGAACCACCAGTCTCCGCCGTTGGCCAGCTTAAAGGTCACTTCCTCGTTCTGGTAGTTGTTTTTTCCCACGTAGATATGGAATCCGTCGCTGGAAATGTAATGGAGGGGCCGGCTGGTGATTTTCGGCTTTTTGCTCCCAGCCGGGCGCTTTTTGATGTAGCCGTATTCCATCATTTCCTCCTTGATCTCCACCAGGTCCTCCTCCTTTAAGGCAATGTCCAGAGCGGTGCTGATGGACTCCAGATGCTCGATCTCCCGTTTTGTCTCTGCCACCTGCTCTGTGAGTGCCTCAAAAGTCCTTTTCAGCTTGTTGTAGCGGTCAAAATGCTTCTGGGCATTTTCTCTGGCGGAGAGCTGGTCATCCAGGGGGATGGTCACTTCCTCGCCTGTATAGTAATTCAGGCAGGTGAAGGATTTTTCCCCGCCGGAAAGCTCGTAGCCGTAGGTGTTCAGCAGTTCCCCGTAGATACGGTATTTTTCCCGCTTTTCCGTGTCCTTCAGCTGTTTTTCCTGGAGATCGTACTTTTTGTAGTTGCGCTCTAAGAGCGTCTGGACGATCTTTCTCAAGTCCACCGACTTCTGCTTGATCCTGTTTACCCGGTTTTTGGCGGAATAATAGTCCTCCAGCAGGGCGCTGATGCTGTCGTAGGGAACCGCCTCGTACCCGTCCCCCTCAAAGCAGGTGAGAGGAAGGGAGGCAAACTCCACCGGCTCCCCGTCCCGGTAGACAATATTGGGCTGGAAGCGGCCTTCCTTCACATCTTCCATGAGAAGAGTGAACGTGCGGCAGAGGTGGGTCATCTCCAGATCATTTAAGCTGGAGGCGGGCAGATCTCCGTCGATGGACGCCAGATGACAGATCTCCGTGCCCATAATAGGGCTCAGTCCCGTAAATTTCTGGTAAAGAGCCTTGTGCAGGGGAGCCGGCGAGGCGGCGAGAGCGGAGCGGAATTCTTCCTCAGACACGTCCAGGGGATTTTTCTTTTCCACGGTCATGGGAATGAAGTAAGGCCGCCCCGGCAGCACCTCCCGTACAGAGCTTAACTGGGCGGAAACGTGCTTGATGCTGTCTAAAATGGTTCCGTCCTCCCGGCAGAAGATGATGTTGCTGTGTTTTCCCATGATCTCCACCATGAGTTTTTTCCGGCATAAATCCCCCATCTCATCCAGATGCTCAAATTCCAGCTGGATCACCCGCTCCAGACCGGGCTGGGTCACAGAGACGATCCTGGCGCTGCCGATGTGCTTGCGCAGCAGCATGCAGAAATTGGGCGCCGTCATGGGGCTGGGCTTGTTGGACTCTGTAAAGTAAATGAGGGGCAGGCTGGCGCTGGCTGAGATCAGCAGCCGGCAGCTGGTTTTCTGGTTTTTTATGGTGAAAAGCAGTTCATCCTTTTCCGGCTGGGCGATTTTTGTCACCCGTCCGCCTTCCAGGGCCTGCTTAAAATCTCTTACAAGATTGGCGATTACGATTCCGTCAAATGCCATGTTGTTTCCTCCTTGCTGATGTTTATCAGAAAAATAGTTCCCGCCAGCAGATCGGCGCAGCCGCCGGGACTGATGTTTTTTTTCACAAATTCGCGGTTCATCTCCGACAGGCGGGCCAGGCCGTCCTCCCGGTAGGCGCCGCCGGCTCTCAGATACTCCCTGGCCTGGCGCTGTGCCCAGAGGAGAGTCTCATAGTCTGAGCGGATGAGGATATTGGTGTCCTCCACCGAAGCCATCAAAGACAGCAGAACCTGGAGATATACGCGGTTTGGATCCTCATTTCTCTCAAAGCCGTCCCGTATGGCAGGAAGGGCCACCCGTCGGATGGATGGAAAGCCGTCTGCGGCCTCCCCCCGGATGCCGCGGCAGCCGTACCTGGCAAAGAGCCGTTCCCCGTGGGTGGACGGCTCTTTTTCTGCCATGGCGGAAAAATCGACTTCCATGGCCTCCCGCGTCATCTCTCCGGCCAGGGACAGGACAGATTCCGGGCAGAGACAGCCGGTCTTTCTCAGGCAGAAGCCGGCGGCAGCCGTCAGAATCCCCATGGAAAAGATCGCCCCTTTATGGGTGTTGATCCCTCTGGTGGCGGCAAACATGGCCTTCTCTGCCCGGACGCCCACCGGGCGTATGGCGGCAAACAGCTGGGGGAGAGGGCCGGAAAAACGGACGCCCGCATCCCCCATCTCTCCCAGAAAAGGGGCGATGGCCGCGGCGCTTGCCTCAAAGGTTTCCCAGTTCATGTCCCGGTGGGCGCCGGTGTCGTGAAGATCCACCAGCCCCGGCTTCGGTGTGGCCCTCACCTCGGCGGTGAGGGCGGAAAAAACGGCCTCCTCCCAGAAAGAAGGGGGCACGAAGCGCCCCTGGTTCCGGCCGTCAGGGGAGAGGGGCCTCATGTCCCATACCTCTCTTCCAGGATCCGCCCGATCTCTTTTGTCAGCTCTTCCACAGAATGGCGCCGGCTCCTGGCACAGGCGTGGGCCGGCTCCCCGCAGAGCAGACATTTCCGGACGGGGAGGGAAAGATCCTCCCTGGAAACCTTTGAACCGTCCGGGCGGATCACGTCCAGATCATAGAGACGGCCCACCGCGTCCCGGTCCTCGATCTCCACTGCAATCTCCTTCAGGGTTTCAGGGAGAGCCGCGGCGCAGAAAAATGCCTCCGGTCCCGTCTTTTCCCGCACAGTTTCCCGGCAGGCCAGGGGGATCTTCCGGGCGGAAAGGGCCTGCTCCACTGCCTTTAAGCCGTCCTCAAAGGCAGCCTCCACATGGGGCAGGAGCTTGATAGGCCCGGGAATGTTCATGGTGAAGGAGATGAGGGGCAGGCCGCGAGCGGCCAGCAGCTGCTCCTGAATGCGGACCCTGCGCTCTCTGGCCTCCAGCATGTCGGGGAGAGCCACCTGCAGATTTTCCAGGTTTTTCAAAGATTCACTGGGATGTTCCATCGCTGTTCCTCCTCTCATTCTGCCGCGGGAGATCTTCCAGGATCTCCAGAAATCCTCTCATATACCGGGGCAGGTAAAGCCCCTTTTTATAGCAGGCGTAAAAATGCCTGGTATTTTCTGCGCCCAGAAGCGGGTAAATGCAGTAGCCGCAGTCATTTTCCCGGTCCCGGACCGTGTAGGAGTCGGGGCAGATCATGACAACCGGCGCGGCCGCCGTCACCCGTTTTCCCACCTCGATGCTGTCCGTTTCCAAGCCGATAGCGGGAGAGATCTCCCGGGAGATGAACAGAGAGTCCTGAAGGGTGCGCACGGAATGGCCTTTCTTGATGCAGACGAATTCCTCCCCGGCCGCCTCCCTCACGTCGATGGGCGTTCCTGGGGCGATCCGCCTGGCAAGGGCCGTCTTACGGTTTGCCAGCAGGACCAGCTCTTCCCGGTGGATCAGGCTGTAGACAAACTCCTCCCGCCTGGGCGTGGTGGTCAGACAGGCGATGTCGATGGTCCCCTGGAGCAGGCTTTTTTCGATGATGTCAGAGCCCTGCTCCAAAAGTTCCAGCTGCACGTGGGGAAACCGGTGGCGCAGGGGCGGATAGATCTTCGGCAGAAGCTCCATTCCCTGCTGAAGGGGAAGGCCCAGGCGGATGACGCCGAATTCTTCCTGGCGCAGTTCCTCGATCTGACTGCTCAAATTGCGGTTGATGGTCTGCACCTGCCTGGCAGCATCCACGTAGAGCCGTCCGGCCGCAGTGAGGGTCAGAGGATCGGAGGAGCGGTCGAAAATCGGCGCGCCCAGGTTCTGCTCCGCGTTTTTGATCATCTGGCTGAGCGCCGGCTGGGAGACGAAGAGCTTTCTGGAAGCCCCGGTGATGCTCCCTTCTTTTAAAACGGCCAGAACGGCCTGTATATGCTTGTCGTTCATGAACATTCCTTTCCGGCCTGAGCTTTTGGGCCGCGGCCACAATTATCAACATTTTACCACAGAAAGCCCAGGATTTCCACGGCAAATTTCCCCGCCATAAGGACAGCCTTATACCTGCCATAGAAGCAGAAGTATTGGTATTTTTCCCGGGCGGGTGCTACCATGAAGATAAGAAAAAAGGAACGTCAGCCAGACAAAAGGAGGATGGACATGGAGATTAAGAAAGCGGCGATGGCGGGTACGCTGGAATCCAGCGACGCCCAGGTGACGGTGGAGCCGGGCACCGAAGGAATTGAGCTCTCCATTGAGAGCAGCGTGATCAACCAGTACGGCAGACAGATCCGGAAAGTGGTTCTGGAGACTCTTGACCGCCTGGAAGTAACAGACGGCAAAGTGAAAGTGGTGGACAAGGGAGCCCTTGACTGTACTCTGAAGGCGAGAGTGGAGTGCGCCGTCTACCGTTCCAACGATATGACGGAAAATCTGCCCTGGGGAGGTGTGATTCGATGATTCATCCAAACAAGAAGAGACTGAGAAGATCCATGATGTTTTTAAACTGCCAGAAGCCCGGCCTGATCAAGGATCCCTACATCTACGGACCTGATTCCATCATGCTGGATCTGGAGGACGCGGTGGCGGAGAACCAGAAGGACGCGGCCAGATATTCCTTATACCACGCCCTGCAGGAGATCGACTACCGCGGCGTGGAGCGGGTGGTGAGAATCAACGGCCTTGATACGCCCCACTGGAGAGAAGATATCCGCGTCTGCGTGGCCGGCGGAGCCGACACTATCCGTATTGCAAAGACAGAGTGCGCACAGGACGTACACACGGTGGAGGAAGCCGTGCTGGCGGCGGAGAGGGAATTTGGACGGCCGGAGGGCAGCACCCTTCTCATGGCAGCTCTGGAATCCTGCAGAGGCGTGCTGAACGCCCTGGAGATCTGCGAATCCTCCGAGCGCCTGATCGGCATCGCCTTGTCCGGCGGAGACTACACGAAGGATCTTCAGACTTCCATCACCGGCACAGGAGTGGAGCTGATGGGAGCCAGACAGCACATGATTATGGCAGCCCGGGCGGCGGGCGTGCAGTGCTGGGATACGGTGTTCACCAACCTGGACGATATGGAAGGTTTCCGGAAGGAGACGGAGATGATCAAGCTCATGGGCTTTGACGGAAAATCTCTGGTCAATCCCAGACAGATCCGCATCGTCCACGAGGTCTTTACCCCCACGGAAAAGGACATTATCTTTGCCGAGAAAGTAGTCCGGGAGATCGACGATAAGAAGGCAAAGGGAATCGGCGTGTTCACCGTGGACGGAAAGATGATCGACATCGCATTCTATGACGGAGCAAAGAGAACGATAGCCCTGGCAAAGGCTTCAGGCGTGTATGAGGGGGATCTGTAAAATGA
>DWWL01000069.1 GCA_019119775.1 Candidatus Lachnoclostridium pullistercoris
ATACCTTTTTCTGACTATTCAGTAGAAGATACTATGACTGTCATACACCTTTGGCTCTGTTTTATGAGGTAAACATTTAAAGAAAAGCCTGAAAAATCAATGATTTAGGGCTTGACATTATAGGAAGGAAATCTCGTCCCCTGTTAAACAAAAACGCCCCGCGGGGACCGCACTGCGGCGGAAAGGGGAAATTCCGAGAAATATTCTGCACGATTTTCATGAAAACAGACAAATTATCAGTAAATTGTACAAAAAATCTCCGAAAACTGCCATATTTTTTTCGCCGAAAAAAGAAAAAATAAAGCGGCAAATCCCTTGACAAATGGGAGTAAAAGGAATATATTATGTATTGTAAATGTTAGCACTCTTAAATGTTGAGTGCTAATAAAACAAAAAAGAAAGGATGAGAGCATTGGAACTGGACGCCAGAAAAGTTACGATTTTAAAAGCGATCATAAAGACCTATCTGGAAACCGGCGAGCCGGTAGGTTCCAGGACGATCTCCAAGTTCTCAGACTTAAAGCTCAGCTCTGCCACGATACGGAATGAGATGTCGGATCTGGAGGAGATGGGTTACATCATTCAGCCCCACACATCGGCAGGAAGGATCCCGTCAGACAAGGGCTACCGGTTTTATGTGGATCAGATCCTCAGCGAAAAGGACCAGGAGGTCACGGAGATGAAGGAAATGATGATCCAGAGAGTGGACCGGGTGGAACTTCTTCTGAAGCGGATGGCTCAGATGCTGGCGGCCAATACAAACTACGCGGCCATGATCAGCGGCCCCCAGTACCATCAGAACAAGCTGAAATTTATCCAGCTGTCCAGGGTGGATGTGACAAAGCTGCTGGTGGTGACGGTGGTGGAGGGCAACATCATCAAGAACGCCATCATTGACGTGAACGAGCCGGTAGGGGATGAGGAGCTCTTAAATCTGAACATCATGCTGAACACCAGTCTGAACGGCCTCACCATTGAGGAGATCAATCTGGGAGTGATCAGCCGCCTGAAGGAGCAGGCAGGCCATCACAGCCATGTGGTGGACTTGGTGCTTAACGAGGTGGCGGACGCCATCCGGGCGGACGAGGAAGATCTTCAGATTTACACAAGCGGAGCGACCAACATATTCAAGTATCCGGAGCTTGCCGACGGAGAGAAGGCCAGCAAACTGTTAAGCGCCTTTGAGAAAAAGGATGAGCTTCAGGATCTGATCGATGAGATCAATCAGAATGAGAACAGTTCGGAGACGGGGATCCAGGTGTACATCGGCGATGAGATGCCGGTGCAGAGCATGAAGGACTGCAGCGTGGTGACAGCAAATTATGAACTGGGCGAGGGCCTTCGGGGAACCATTGGAATCATCGGCCCCAAGCGCATGGATTATGAAAAGGTTCTGGGAACCTTGAAAAATCTGATGACGCAGCTGGACATGACATTTAAAAAGGAAAAAGGTGATTAGCAAGTGGATAGAGAAGAGCAGGTAAAACAGGAGGAACTGGCAGAAGAAGCGAAGACTGACGCGCCGGAGACGGCGGAGGCAGGGGAGCAGCAGAACGCCGGAGATCCTCAGAAGAAAGAAGAAGACCAGACCTCGCCGGAGAGCGGCGACGCTCAGGAAAAACCGGAGGAGAAGGAAGGCCAGAAGGCGGAGAAGAAGGGATTTTTCAAGAAGAAGGAAGACCCGAGAGATCAGAAGATCGAAGAGCTGACGGATCAGCTCCGCAGGACCATGGCAGAGTTTGACAATTTCCGCAAGAGAACGGAAAAAGAGAAATCCGCCATGTTCGAGATGGGAGCGAGAGATATCCTGGAAAAGATTCTGCCGGTGGTTGACAACTTCGAGAGAGGGCTGGCAACCATCCCGGAGGAGGCGAAGGGAAGCTCCTTTGCCACAGGCATGGAGATGATCTACAAGCAGCTGGTGAAAATGCTGGAGGATGTGGGAGTCACCCCCATCGAGGCGGTGGGAAAAGAGTTTGATCCCAATTTCCACAACGCGGTGATGCACGTTGAGGATGAGAATCTGGGAGAGAATGTGGTGGCTGCAGAGCTCCAGAAAGGCTACATGTACCGCAACACCGTGATCCGCCACAGCATGGTGCAGGTGGCCAACTAGCAGATAAAAACAGACATTACGTTTTATTTCGGCGGAAATTCATTTATATATAGAATTCATTCAGGAGGAAAACACTATGGGCAAGATTATAGGTATTGACTTAGGTACTACAAATAGCTGTGTTGCCGTAATGGAAGGCGGCAAGCCGGTGGTAATTGCCAACACAGAAGGCGTGAGAACAACTCCCTCTGTTGTGGCTTTCACAAAGACGGGCGAGAGACTGGTAGGCGAGCCTGCAAAACGTCAGGCTGTTACCAATGCGGACCGCACCATCTCTTCCATCAAGAGACATATGGGATCTGACTACAAGGTAGAGATCGACGGCAAGAAGTACACGCCGCAGGAGATCTCCGCTATGATTCTGCAGAAGCTGAAAGCAGATGCAGAGAGCTATCTGGGCGAGAAAGTAACGGAAGCTGTCATCACGGTTCCCGCATACTTTAACGACGCTCAGCGTCAGGCTACCAAGGACGCAGGAAGAATCGCCGGTCTGGATGTAAAGCGTATCATCAACGAGCCGACGGCTGCAGCTTTGGCATACGGCCTGGACAATGAGAAAGAGCAGAAGATCATGGTATACGACTTAGGCGGCGGTACCTTTGATGTCTCCATCATCGAGATCGGCGACGGCGTCATCGAGGTTCTTTCTACCAACGGCGATACCCATCTGGGCGGCGATGACTTCGATAATGCCATTATCAAATGGATGGTTGACGAGTTCAAGAAAGCAGAAGGCGTTGACTTATCCGGCGACAAGATGGCAATGCAGAGATTAAAAGAGGCAGCTGAGAAGGCAAAGAAAGAGCTTTCCTCCGCTACCACCACCAATATCAACCTGCCGTTCATTACGGCTACATCTGAGGGACCGAAGCATCTGGATATGAACCTGACCAGAGCGAAATTTGACGAGCTGACCAGCGATCTGATCGAGAGAACTGCGATCCCGGTACAGAACGCATTAAAGGATGCGGGCATTTCCGCTTCCGAGCTGGGCAAGGTTCTGTTAGTAGGCGGTTCCACCCGTATGCTCTCCGCACAGGAGAAAGTAAAACAGCTGACTGGAAAAGAGCCCAGCAAGTCTCTGAACCCGGATGAGTGCGTGGCCATCGGCGCGGCAATCCAGGGCGGCAAGCTGGCAGGCGATGCCGGCGCAGGCGATATCCTTCTGCTGGATGTAACGCCTCTGTCCCTGTCCATCGAGACAATGGGCGGCGTAGCTACCAGACTGATCGAGAGAAATACCACGATCCCCACGAAGAAGAGCCAGATCTTCTCCACGGCGGCGGACAATCAGACAGCTGTAGATATCCACGTTGTACAGGGCGAGAGACAGTTTGCCCGTGACAACAAGACTCTGGGCCAGTTCCGTCTGGACGGAATTCCGCCAGCAAGAAGAGGCGTTCCGCAGATCGAGGTTACGTTCGATATCGATGCCAACGGTATTGTAAACGTGAGCGCAAAGGATCTGGGAACGGGCAAAGAGCAGCACATTACTATCACCTCCGGCTCCAACATGTCTGAGGCAGATATCGACAAGGCTGTGAAAGAGGCAGCGGAGTACGAGGCTCAGGACAAGAAGAGAAAAGAGGGAATTGACGCCAGAAACGACGCGGACTCCATGGTATTCCAGACGGAGAAAGCGCTGGATGAGGTGGGCGATAAGATCTCCGAGAGCGACAAGGCTGCTGTGAAGGCAGATCTGGAAGCTCTGAAGGAAGCCATCAACCGCGCTCCCATCGATCAGATGACGGACGCTCAGATCGATGACATCAAGGCCGGAAAAGAGAAACTGATGAACAGCGCTCAGGCTCTGTTTGCAAAGGTTTACGAGCAGGCTCAGAGCTCTGCGGGAGCTCAGGGCGCAGGCCAGAATGCCGGAGGCCAGCAGAGCGGCGGAAACTACGGAGATGACGTAGTGGACGGAGACTACAAGGAAGTATAAAGAAGTACTGACAACCGGGACCATCCTGTCGGCAGCGGTCACGCTGCCGGCAGAGTGGTTTTCCTGCGTATGAAAGGAAATGCGAAAGGGAAACTGATATGGCAGAGAATAAGAGAGATTATTATGAGGTCCTTGGCGTATCCAGGGATGCGGACGAGGCGGCGATCAAGAAGGCTTACCGTACCCTGGCCAAGAAGTATCATCCCGATGCGAATCCCGGCGACAAAGAGGCGGAGAAAAAGTTCAAGGAAGCCTCTGAGGCCTACAGTGTGCTCAGCGATCCGGAGAAGAGGAAACAGTACGATCAGTTCGGCCACGCAGCCTTTGACGGCGGAGCAGGCGGCGCGGGCGGTTTCAGCGGCTACGGCAATTTCAGCGATATGGGAGACATTTTCGGAGATATTTTCGGAGATTTCTTCGGAGGCGGAAGAAGCTACCGCAGCAGCGGAGGCCGGGGAAACGGACCGGTGAGAGGCGCCAGCGTCAGGACTTCTGTGCGGATTACCTTTGAGGAGGCCGTATTCGGCTGCGAGAAGGAGATTGAGATCAATTACAAGGAAGAGTGCAGCGACTGTCACGGAACCGGCGCAAAGCCCGGCACGTCGCCGCAGACCTGTCCCAAGTGCAACGGCAAGGGCAAGATCGTCTACACTCAGGACTGGTTCCTGGGATCCATGCAGAACGTGCAGACCTGTCCGGAGTGCGGGGGCAGCGGAAAGGTGATCAAGGAGAAATGTCCGAAGTGCTACGGCACCGGATATATTTCCACGAGAAAGAAATTCAAAGTGACGATCCCTGCAGGCATCGACAATGGCCAGAGCATCCGTCTGGCCGGGAAGGGCGAGCCCGGAACCGGCGGCGGAGAGCGGGGCGATCTGCTGGTGGAAGTGGTGGTGTCCGCTCACCCCATCTTCAAGCGTCAGGATATGAACATATTCTCCACTGTGCCGATCTCCTTTGCGAAGGCTGCTCTGGGCGGCCCCATCCGCATCAGGACGGTGGACGGAGAAGTGGAGTACGACGTGAAGCCGGGAACACAGACCGACACGAAGGTGCGCCTGAGAGGAAAGGGCGTTCCATCCATTCGGAACAAGTCCATCCGGGGCGACCACTATGTGACCCTGGTGGTGCAGGTGCCGGAGCGGATGACAGAAGCGCAGAAAGAAGCGCTCCGCAAATTCGACGAGGCCATGACGGGAGTGTCCTCCGAGGGAGAGAGACATCGGAGAAAAGGCGGATTTTTTGGAAAGTAAAAAATGTAAACGGAAAGATAGAATCAAAATTCGGGGGTGGTATTCCTAGGCCTAGGAATACTGCCCCCGAATTTGCGTGGGTGCACTTGGCGCAGACAGGTAGAAAAGAGCCCATCGGCAGATTAAGCAGATTTGCAAAAGGATTTATTCTTCCGGGAGGGAACGATAATGTTTGCTGCGGATGGCTTTCGAAATAGCGGGGAGAACATGAAAACAGGCAGCAATTTCTTCATCGGTACAATATTGGCGGACAGTTTCAAGCGTTTTTCCAAAAATAACAGAATCGTAATGACGATGAGCCTGATCTAGTTCTTTTCCGGATTCCGTGGCATAGTAAAGCTGTTTTTTTAAGCTGTCTGGAGCGGATGTGTGCCGGATTAAATGTTTTTGCTCCATCTTTTTCAGCATTTGAGAAATTGCTGCTTTTGTTTTATCCCAGTTCTGGGAAAGGCTGGTAACGGTTTCACCAGGATGATCTACGATATATTTTAACATATGAACTTCAGCAGCAGTATATTTTTCGCCAGTTCCATAATCAATGGGAATGTTAGAAGATACATAAATCATGGATACTTGATGAAGAATATCTGCCATTTCTGCGATATCAAAATGCAACGGCGTATCTGCCATATCGGTGCTACCTCTTTCTATATTCTTTATATCAATCACTACTATATCAGAAGTTTTCCATAAAAGCTACTTTTTTTGCAGATTGTACCCATTGCAGGTCAAATAAGGTTAAATTCTTTGGTAAAAACGTGGTTTATATCTCTTGACAAGCAGACTGTATTGTGTTAAATTACTTAACAACAAGTTAATTAACTTAACAAGATGCGAATCATATAAACATCCGCGGCGTTTGTGTGAGAAACAATTTAAGTCAAAGGAGAAAATCATGAGTACAGAAAGACAAGAAAGTAAACTGATACGTAATCTTGGATTCTGGGATTTGATGGCAATTGCTGTGGGGCAGATTATTGGGGCTGGAATTATGTCATCTACAGGGGTGGCGATTGGCATGACCGGAACAGGCGTAGTACTGGCGTTTTTAATGTCCCCAATCTTAACCATTATTAGTATTTTCCCAGTAGCAATCTTAAGCTCGGCGGCTCCGACCACAGGAGGACCTTACCGTTACTGCAGCCGGCTGATGGGGAAAGGGGCAGGGCTGATTTACCTGCTGCTGCATACCACAGCTTTTGGGGCGGCTGTATCACAGTATGCTTTAAGCTTTGGAACATATTTTGAAAGTATTGTGCCTGCAGCAAATCAGCATATAGTTGCGATGGTGATTTTGACTTTGTTTTATGTGATGAACCTCCAGGGGACCAAGTCAGCAGCTATTTTAAACAAAATTTTGACGATCGCGCTTTTTGCCGGACTGGGCTTGTTTGTTGTATTTGGACTTCCTAAAGTAGATATGGGGTATGTATTCAATCCGGAGCATCTGTTTGTAAATGGGCCGATGGCTTTTGTCGCTACGCTGGCGCTTCTGAGTTCTGCCACTGCTGGTGCTCAGTTTATCGCGGAATTAGGCGGAGAGGCAAAAGATGCCGGGAGAAATATTCCTAGGGTTATGATTGCCTCCACTTTGGGCGTAGGAGTTCTATATGTTTTGATTGCCATCGTAGCTGCTGGAATTCTTCCGATGGAGGAGGTTGCAAACCAGCCCTTGACATTGGTTGCCAATGAAACGATGCCGCAGGCAGTTATGTATCTGTTTGTGATTGGAGGCGCCCTTGGTGCAACATCAACAACTTTGAATGCCACGCTGTCTTGGATTACAAAACCGTTGTTAGTGGCGTGTGATGACAGGCTTTTGCCTTCGAGCTTAGGAACGGTAAGCCGCAAGGGAATCCCTTATAAGCTGCTGACTCTGTTTTATGTGGTTGGTATGCTGCCTCTTTTATTCCGCTTTGACATTTCGTTTATTACGAAGTTTACGACTGCAAATTCGCTTTTGACCAAAATTATGGTATGCCTGGCCTTGTTTGTACTGTCTAAGAGATTCAGCAGTATCCTGAGCCGCTCTGTTATGAAAATTTCACCGAAGGCTGCCAGGGCAATTTCAGTTATAGGCATTATTATCTTATGCGTACTGTCGTACTCTCTGTTTGCGAGTCTTTCAGCAGCAGTAGTGGGATTTTTGGCTGTATTAGTAATCGCTGTAGTAATTTATGTCAAAACGTATGCTAAGAATATAGAAGTGGAGAACGACCTGATCATTGATTATACAACTGAGAAAAATGAAAAAGGAGTATAGAAATGATAATTGTAGGAAGTCATTTATGTCCAAATACATTGTATGCGATTTTCAAGTGCAAGGATGCGGGAATCACCTTCCGCTTTCAAGATCTTTCAGCCAGCTTAGCGGATCTGCGGGGATTCCTTGCCCTTCATGAACATGACAAGGTATATGCAGCTTTTCGTGAAAGCTCGAAGGAAAAGGACTACCATGAAACAGGCAAAATTGGCCTTCCTTGTTTCTTGTTTGAGGATGGTTATAAAACTCTTAACTTAGACGAAGCTATTGAGCGCGCTAAAAAATAAAAATATGGAGGTATACAAATGAAGTACGATTTTGAAACGGTCCACAAGAGATTCAACACTGGTTCGAAGAAATGGGATGAAATGACGGCTGCCGGAGTAAAGGATACGGAAGATATTATACCATTTTCTGTAGCAGACATGGAGTTAGTGACAGCACCAGAAATTGTAGAGGCATTAAAAAAGGAACTGGATACATCTATTATGGGGTATGCAAACCCTACTCAGGAATATTTGGATACCGTGTGCCGGTGGATGAAAGAACGGCATGGCTGGGAGGCGAGGCCAGAATGGATTCTTCCATCACATGGAGTAGTAGATGCATTTTTTGAGGCTGTTAAGATTTATACCCATGAAGGCGAAGGCGTTATGCTGATGACACCGGTATATTATCCAATGTACCATGCTGTTCAGGATAATAACCGGGTTTTGGTGGATTGCCCTCTGGTTCCTGCCGGTGATTCCTATGAAATTGATTTTGACGATTTTGAAAAAAAGGCGGCAGATGAAAATACAAAAATGCTGATACTGTGCAGCCCCCACAATCCCTGCGGCCGCGTATGGACAAGGGATGAATTGAAAACAATCGGTGAAATATGTTTGAGACATAATGTTTTGGTAGTTTCCGATGAAATTCATTTTGATTTGATTATGCCGGGCTATCACCATACGGTTTTCGCATCTATTTCGGAAGAGTTTGCAGACAACTGCCTGGTATGTACTGCTCCCAGCAAGACATTTAATTTGGCAGGTCTTCAAACTTCCAATATCTTTATTCCGAATCCGAGATTGAGAGAACAGTATCAGAATGCGCTGAAGCACTCTAACCCAAATCCAAAATGCAATATTCTGGGATATCGCGCCTGCGAAGCAGCCTATAAACACTGCGGACAATGGTTAGACCAGGTGATTGAACTGATTGACCATAACCGCAGAATTGTGGAGGAGTTTTTTGCAAAAGAGTTCCCTCAGGTTCATGTGAAACGCCTGGAGGCAACGTATCTTTTGTGGATGGACTGGAGCGGGCTGGGGTTAAATAGCCGGGAACTTGAGCGGATTAACCATGAGGAAGCCAGATTATTTTTCGATGAGGGGTATGTTTTTGGAAATCAGGGAGATTGTTTTGAACGTTGGAATTTAGCTTGTCCGACGCGGTATATAGAAGATGCGTTAAAACGCATGAAAGCAGCATATAAAAAATATGTAAAATAACTTGCCATTTTCTTTGCCATTTGTCCTTTCCTCTTTCCTCAGCGGAGCGGAATAAGGAACCGTTGAGATTTGTGAAAAAAGGAGAAATGAGCATTATGCTGGAATAATGGTTAAAGGTAAAAGGCCGAGTAGCAGTCTTGGGCTGCCAATGCTGGCGGTTACGCCGGTATCGGCCTTTTTCTGATGCAGTAAATTTGCGGCTGGAGGATTTTAATGTTTTTAAGATTGGTAAGATTGGGAAATGATCGAAGGCAGCTGCGGAAATATATCAGCGGAATTAGAGGTTTCTAGTTCCCAATTTCACCAAGTCTGTGGTATAATCCACGTAGGCAATAGCCGTGCGTCTGCAAACAGGCATCGGCTCGTAGCGTGCCTGCACGTAAACGAGCCGATGCCTGTTCGCAGACATAGGGCGAAGCACGTGAGCGAGACGAAGCGAAGCGGAATCGAGCTGCACGGCGGAAAGGGAAGTGCGAAGAGAGAGGTAAGAGATGAGACAGCTGCTGGACAGTTTTTTTGACGCTTATCTGCTGAAACGGGACCTGGAGCTCACGCTGGCGGTCGTGTCGGACCAGGTGATCAGTGTGGGGACGGGAGATCAGGAGGCGGCGCGGAACAAGGAAGAGTTCCGGAGCCTGCTGGAACGGGAGTTCCGCGCAGTTCACGGGTCTTTTTCCTATGAGATCAGGGATTATGCGGAGACGAGATATGAGGAGGACCTGGAAGGAGCGTTCTGCCGGATGGTCACGGTCCTCACCGCGGATGCGGGGGAGAAGACGGTGCTGGAGACCAGGCTGACGGCCATGGCCCGGAAGGAAGAGGACGGGTGGAAGTTTATCAGTTTCCACATGTCGGAGCCGGCGCAGGGGCAGGAGGCGGGAGAATTTTTCCCGCTGAGATATGGAAAGCAGTCAGCAGGCCGGCCCATCGGCCAACAGGCAGAGAGGAAGCTGATCCAGATGATGTCCGCGGTGATCCCGGGAGGAATCATGGGAGGATATCTGGAGAAGGGATTTCCTCTGTATGTGATCAACGACACTATGCTCCGCTATCTGGGATACACCTATGAGGAGCTGGTGAGGGAGACGAACGAGGAGATGGTGCGGGTCATCGCTCCGGAGGACCGGGAACGGGTGGAGCGGGAGATTTTTGACAGTGTGGGCCGCACGGGAATGTACGAGGTGCAGTACCAGATCGTGCGCAGGGACGGCACCCGGGTCTGGATGCTGGACCGGGGAAATGAAGTGGTCACAGAAGATGGGCGCAGGGCGATCATCAGTCTGATGATCGACATCTCCGAGAGCATGGACATTCAGGAGAAGCTGAAGCGGGAGGCCCAGGAGGACGAACTCACCAGAATCCTGAATCGGAAGGGAGCCATTCATTTTATCGAGAAGGCGCTGAAGAGCCAGGCTGACGGGACGCTCCTGCTTATGGATATCGACAATTTTAAGCGGGTCAACGACAATTACGGCCACATGGCGGGGGACCGGGTGCTGGTGGAGCTGGCGCAGATTCTGCAGAAGAGCACGAGAAAAGGAGATGTGGTGGCCAGACTGGGAGGAGATGAGTTCCTGGTTTATATCAACGGCTGTTCTATCCTGGAGATCGTGTCCAGGCGTGTGGAAACCATCGGGAAGCTGTTTGGCCAGGCGGTGGAGTCCTATCCGCTGGCGGAGATGTCCGTCAGCACCGGGATCGCTGTGAAGGAGGATGGGAGCACCTTTGAGCAGCTCTACCGGGAGGCGGACGCCGCCCTCTATCAGGTGAAGAACCAGAAGAAAGGCGGGTACGCGTTCTGGAAGGATGAGCAGGAGACGGCTGTCAGCCGCCGTCCTGAATGACGGTGATGACCAGACGGTTGGGCAGGCAGACGATCGTCTCACCTGCGCGGCTGATAGCCCCGGTGCGGATGCAGACGTGATCCGGACAGGAGGCTTCCGTTACGGAGACGGCACCGTCCTTCACGGTGATGGTGTTGGTGCCGCCGTTCCAGCCGTCCACAGTGAGGACGCGGTCCTCGCTCAGATCCAGCTGAAGAACGGTCTGACCGTCTACGGAGACGTTTGCCCGGGCTGCAGGGGCGGATAAGACCAGCCGCCAGAAAAAGAACAGCAGGCAGGAGACGGCCAGGACGGCGGCGAGCAGGATAAGGTCCTGCTTTTTGTACAGAGGACCGGATGTGCGGCCCTCATGGTCACGATGGATTTGCTTCATGAAGATTGACCTCGTTTTTCTGAAATTTCAGCGGAGAGATATCCCCGCGGGACTGCTATAACTATAGCACAGCGGGAAAAGGAGGACAAGCGGGGGCAGGAAAAGAGACGGAGAACAGGCAGAACAGACAAAATAAACAAAACAGACAAAATAAACAGAACAAACAGAGCAGAGAGGAAGGACAGAGTTGAATACCAGAGAGAGAGAACGGGCGTCCCGGGCAGCAAAATACGGAATGCTCATTGCCCTGGCTTTTATTTTCAGTTATATAGAGGCGATGATTCCCATCCCCCTTCCGGTCCCGGGGATCAAGCTGGGACTGGCAAATCTGGTCACCATAGTGGGGATCTACACTGTGGGGCCGGCAGGCGCCGCGGTGGTGGCGATACTGCGGGTGGTGCTGGCGGGCTTTACCTTCGGCAACCTTTTCAGCATGTGGTACGGTCTGTCCGGGTGCGTCCTGAGCCTGGTCTGCATGATCGCGGCCCGCAGGTCCGGGCGGTTCGGGATCCTGGGGGTGAGCGTGATCGGGGGCGTGGCCCACAACATGGGTCAGCTGTGCATGGCAGCTTTTCTGGTGGAAAATGCGGCGGTTTTTGTCTATTTCCCCGTGCTTTTGGCGGCAGGAGCCGTGGCCGGGAGCCTGATCGGCCTGCTCGGCGGCCTGGTGGCGGAGCGGGTGGGAAAAGCGGCCTCTTCCGGGAAATAAGGGGAAATGTGAAGTTTTATCTTGCTTTTTGTCAATACAACGGTATAATAAAATCAGGAACTGCAGAAGCCTGAGAGAAAAAGCTGTCCATATCAGACAGCATTTTTATTTAACAGGAAATTTTCTTATTCCCGCGGGCGGCGAAACCGGCGGGGACATGTCCGCCCGGCGGCTGCCGCGGAAGCCAATCCCCCGCAGCTAAAGCTGCACCGCAGATCTGGTGCCCCGCAGCTTGCTGCGGGGTATTTGACTGTCCTGGAAAATACCGGGCGGGAAATGAGTGGAAAAGGAACAGAAATATGAAGATTATTATTGTTGGATGTGGAAAAGTAGGACGGACGCTGGCGGAGCAGCTGTGTCGGGAGAACCATGACGTGACGGTGATCGACCACAATGAGGGAGCGCTCCAGTATGTGGCTGACAATCTGGATGCCCTGTGCGTGGTGGGAAACGGCGCCGTTTTTCAGACGCAGATCGAGGCGGGAGTTGAGGACGCAGACCTTCTGATTGCCACCACCGGCTCCGATGAGCTGAACATGCTCTGCTGCCTGATCGCGAAGAAAGCCGGAGACTGCCATACGGTGGCCAGGATTCGAAATCCGGAATATTATCAGGAAATCCGCTATATCAGAGGCGAGTTAAACCTCTCTCTGGCCATCAATCCGGAGCGGGCGGCAGCGGTGGAGATCGCCAGGCTGCTCCGCTTTCCGTCGGCTATCAAGATTGAGCTGTTTTCCAAGGGAAGAGTGGAGCTGTTAAAGTTTGTCATTCCCAAAAACTCTGCCCTGGATCACATGCAGGTGTCGGATGTGGTGGGCCGCTTAAAGAGCAACGTGCTGATCTGCGCGGTGGAGCGGGGGGACGAAGTCACCATCCCTGACGGAAATTTCGTCATGGAGACAGGGGACAAGATCTCCTTTCTCGCGTCCCACAAGGAGGCGGCCGCTTTCTTTAAGAAGGCAGGAATCGAGAATAACGCGGTGCGGACGGTGATCATCGTGGGCGGCGGACGTCTGGCCTACTATCTGGCAAAAACTCTGTCGGACACGAGAATGAAGATCAAGATCATTGAGCGGGATGAGGCCAGGTGCAGAGAGCTAAGCGAGCTGCTGCCGGGAGCCATGATCATCCACGGGGACGGCACGGACCAGCGTCTGCTTCTGGAGGAGGGGATCCGCTCCACGGAAGCCTTTGCCTCCCTCACAGGCGTGGACGAGGAGAATATTATGATGTCCCTCTACGCCGCCAGCCAGTCAGACGCCAAGCTGATCACAAAGATCGGCAGGATCGCCTTTGAGAACGTGATCAACTCCCTGAACTTAGGGAGCGTGATCTACCCGAAAATGCTGACGGCAGACATTATCCTGCAGTACGTGAGAGCGATGCAGAACACCATGGGCAGCAACGTGGAGACGCTCTACAAGATCGTGGCGGACAAGGCGGAGGCCCTGGAATTCCGCGTGAAGAAGGACGCTCCCATGCTGGGGATTCCGCTGGAGCGCCTGCGCCTGAAAGAGAACCTTCTGGTGGCCTGCATCAACCGCAACGGGGAGATCCTCATGCCCAGAGGCCAGGATACGCTGGAGGCGGGTGATACGGTGATCGTGGTCACGACCCATACGGGATTAAATGACCTGAAAGATATTTTGCGATAGGATGGTGGGCTATGAATCTTGGTATCATTGTATATATGCTGGGCTGGATCATGAAGGTGGAGGCGGTGCTCCTTCTGGTGCCGATGGTGACGGCTGCCATTTACGGGGAGAGAGAGGGCTTCTGCTATCTGGCCGTGGCGGTGGTGTGCGGGATTCTGGGACTGATCCTTTCCAGAAAGAAGCCCCGGAACCAGGTATTTTACGCCAGAGAAGGCTTTGTGACCGTGTCTTTGGGCTGGCTGGTGCTCAGCTTCTTCGGCTGCATGCCCTTTATGCTCAGCGGGGAGATTCCCCGTTTTGTGGACGCCATGTATGAGATCGTGTCCGGCTTCACCACCACCGGTTCCAGCATTGTGCCGAAGGTGGAGGAGCTGTCAAAGGCCACGCTGATCTGGCGGAGCTTCAGCCACTGGATCGGAGGCATGGGCGTGCTGGTGTTCATCCTGGCAGTGCTTCCCATGGCCGGGGACCACGACATGCACATTATGCGGGCGGAGAGCCCGGGGCCATCTGTGGGAAAGCTGGTGCCGAAGATCCGCGTGACGGCCAAACTTTTGTACACCATCTATTTCGTCATGACAGTGGTCATGATCGTGCTGCTCTTAATCGGAAAAATGCCCTTGTTTGACAGTCTCTGCATGAGTTTCGGAGCGGCGGGAACGGGAGGTTTTTCCTGCCGCAATGCGGGGCAGGCGGACTATACGACCTATCAGCAGGCGGTGATCGCCGTGTTCATGCTGCTGTTCGGCGTCAATTTCAGCGTGTATTATCTGATCGTGGACCGGCGGTGGAAGGACGCCTTCCGCTGCGAGGAGCTGCGGGGGTATCTGGTGATTGTGGCGGCTGCCGTGGTGATGATCGCGGTGAATGTGCACCGGATGTTCCCGTCCTGGGGAAGGAGCTTTCACGAGGCGTTTTTCCAGGTTTCCTCCATCATCACCACCACCGGCTACGCCACGGTGGATTTCGACAAGTGGCCGGAGTTTTCCAAATGTATCCTTTTGATCCTGATGTTTATCGGAGCCTGCGCCGGGAGCACCGGCGGCGGAATGAAGGTTTCCCGTGTGATGATGGCCTTTAAGGAGGCAAAAAAGGAGATCGCGGCTGTGGTCCATCCCAGAAGCGTGAAGGTGCTGAAATTTGAGGGAAAGCCCTTAGGGCACGATATGCTCCGCTCTCTGAATGCCTTTATCATCCTGTACTTTTTCATTTTCTTCCTTTCAGTGCTGCTGGTGAGTCTGGACAACTATGACTTCATGACTACGTTCTCCGCTGTGGCCTCCAATCTGAACAACATCGGCCCCGGCATGTCGGCGGTGGGCCCCATGTCCAATTTCTCCGCTCTGTCGGATCTGTCCAAGACGGTGCTGATCTTTGACATGCTGGCGGGAAGACTGGAGCTGTTTCCGGTGATGGTGCTGCTGTCCCCGGGAACGTGGAAACGGACGTGGACTGTCTTTGGAAAGCGCGGGAGAAGGATAGGAATTTCTCACTGAATCTAAGGATATTGTATTGTTTTCCGGTCCGGAAAGCTGATATAATAGATCTGATACGAGGGCTGCCGGCGGATCGCGTTTGCCGGCTGCCGTGAATGAAGAGCCGTGCAGGACGGGGGAGGTATGGATATGGTATATGAAGCCATTAAGAAACTGGTACAGTATGGACTGGATACGGGACTGATCCGGGAGCGGGACGAAATCTACGCCAGGAACCAGATCCTGGAAGTGATGGGGATGGACGAGTACGAGGATCCGGGCGAGATCTCCGGAGAAATCTGTCTGGAGGACGTGCTGAAGGAGCTTTTGGATACGGCTTACGAGACGGGAGTGCTGAAGGAGAACAGCGTGGTTTACAGGGATCTGTTTGACACGAAGCTGATGAACTGCCTGATGCCTAGGCCCAGCGAGGTGGCGGACACCTTCTGGAAGATCTACAGGGAAGAATCTCCCCAGGCGGCTACGGATTATTACTATAAGCTGAGCCAGGATTCCGACTACATCCGCCGTTACCGGATCAAAAAGGATTTGAAGTGGGTGACGAAGACGGAGTACGGCGATCTGGATATCACCGTAAACTTATCCAAGCCGGAGAAGGACCCGAAGGCCATCGCCGCGGCAAAGCTGATGAAGCAGAGCGGATACCCCAAGTGCCAGCTCTGCATGGAGAATGAAGGCTATGCCGGCCGCGCCAATCATCCGGCCAGAAATAACCACCGGATCATCCCGCTGACCATCGGCGGAAACCAGTGGGGCTTCCAGTACTCTCCCTATGTTTACTACAATGAGCACTGCATCGTGTTCAACGGCCAGCACGTGCCCATGAAGATCGAGAGGGCCACTTTTGTCAAGCTGTTTGACTTTGTGAAGCAGTTCCCCCACTATTTCCTGGGTTCCAACGCGGACCTGCCGATCGTGGGCGGATCGATCCTGAGCCATGATCACTTCCAGGGCGGCCACTATACCTTTGCCATGGCGAAGGCACCCATAGAGAAGAAAGTGGAGTTTGCCGGCTATCCCCAGGTGGAGGCCGGGATCGTGAAATGGCCCATGTCAGTGATCCGCACCAGATGCAGGGAGACGGAACCGCTGATCGACCTGGCGGACCGGATCCTGCAGGCGTGGAGAGGCTACACGGACGAGGAGGCATTTATCTTCGCGGAGACGGACGGAGAGCCCCACAACACCATCACGCCCATCGCCAGAAAGAACGGAGATATGTATGAGCTGGATCTGGTGCTGAGAAACAACATTACGACGGAGGAGTTCCCCCTGGGAGTTTTCCATCCCCATCAGGAGCTGCACCACATCAAGAAGGAGAATATCGGCCTGATCGAGGTGATGGGTCTGGCAGTGCTGCCCTCCCGTCTGAAGGAGGAGCTGAACCTGCTGGGAGAGTATATTGTGGAGGGAAAGAACATCCGGGAAAACGAGATGCTTAAGAAGCATGCGGACTGGGTGGAAGAATTCACAAAACGGTATGACAGCATCACAGAGGATAACGTTTCTGATATCTTAAAGCACGAGGTTGGACTTGTGTTTGAGAAGGTTCTGGAGGACGCCGGAGTTTACAAGTGCACGGAGGCGGGAAGAGCCGCGTTTATGAGATTTATTGACAGCATTGCATAATAAGGAACATTGCATAATAAGGAACAATGAGCGTGAGAGAGCGCCCGGACCGGGGAGAATTCCCGGGGCCGGGCGCTCTCCCGTTTCGTAAGGAAATTTCGCCCAATCACAATAAAAATACTGTGGAAATCTCAGATATAATGGTGATTGAAATTGTTGCGGCGAGGTTGTATATTGGGGTGTGGCCAGGGGAGGCGCGAGGGCCCGCGAGGGACCTGGATATCTGCCCGGCCAAAAAACAGATTTATAAGGAAAGCGAAGGTTATGGAAGTTCAGAAAGTTCACAAAACCTGGCAGATGACGCTGAAGGAGTACACAGTGATCACCGTCAGCATTATGATCATGGTAGTGGGAATTTATTTCTTTAAGTTTCCCAACAACTTTTCATTTGGAGGAGTGACCGGATTTGCGTCGGTGGTGAATGCTCTGACCAACTGGTCGGCCACCCAGTTCACCAACGTGGTGAATATCGGCCTGCTGGTGCTGGGATTTCTGTTTCTGGGAAGGGACTTTGGATTTAAGACGGTTTACGCTACCCTGGTGATGAGCGCGGGCCTGGATGCGATGGAGCGGCTGTTTCCCATGTCCGGACCGCTGACGACGGAACCGCTTCTGGAGCTGGTGTTTGCCATCTTTCTGCCTGCGGTGGGTTCCGCGGTGCTCTTTAACATCGGCGCGTCCAGCGGAGGCACGGACATTATCGCCATGATCTTTAAAAAGCACACCAGTCTTCACATCGGCACCATGCTGCTGTTTGTGGATATGGCGGCGGTGGTCATGTCCTTTTTCGTGTTCGGGCCGGCCACCGGCCTGTTCTCCAGCCTGGGACTTTTGGCGAAATCCCTGGTGATCGACCAGGTGATCGAGAATATGAACCAGTGCAAGTGCTTTACCATCGTCTGCGACGACTCTGACCCCATCTGCGATTTCATCATCCACGATCTGAACCGCAGCGCGACGGTGTATGAGGCCCAGGGCGCCTTCAGCCACCACGAGAAGAAGGTGATTATGACCACCATGAAGTCAGCCCAGGCAGTGAAGCTGAGAAATTTTATCAAGAGAGTAGAGCCCACGGCTTTCATCCAGATCACCAATTCCAGTGAGATCATAGGAAAAGGATTTTTGGGGTGGAACTAGAAGAAAAATAAAAACGTGTTTTCCGGCAAAAGAGATGGCTGGGAAACACGTTTTTTGTATATGAGACTTACACTGCGGCGGAAAGGAAACTGTTGTTTTTTTATAACAGCTTCCTGTATACTTTAAATAGGTCAAGAGATTGACACAGAAAAATACCTCAAGTAAATTTAGGTTATTACTGACCTGGCAGTTGGTAAAATCTAAAAGTACAAGAGGTATCTAAGATGAATATTA
>DWWL01000006.1 GCA_019119775.1 Candidatus Lachnoclostridium pullistercoris
CTGATCTACTAACTGATGATCGTACGCCTTCAGTGTGATTCTCATTACTTGACTTGCCATAAAAAAAGTCGCCTCCTTTTCGCACTTTCACAGTACGACAAGCGGTGACTGTACACGTTTCCGTGTGTGTCGCAGGGACTACACACATATGGCCTGCTTACCTTGTTGCAGAACTTAGAAATCTCAATTTGTACAGTGACTTGTCGCCAGTTTCCTAACTTGACATTCGCTCCACGGAAAACCCGCCATTTTCAGGCGGCAACCTCACGCTTCACAGCTATCATGCCACAGCGTTATGAGTGTAGCATATTTCCCATTTAATTGCAAGCACTTTTTTCACGATTTTTCCTGTAATTATCAGGGTTTGTAATAGTTCAGACGGGCATCTTCTTGCCCGGCCTATTGGCCGGACAAGAAGCATCGGATGTCCATCCGATGTGTAAACAGAGGGGAAAACTGACGTCAAGCTTGCTTGTAAGTAAGTTTTCCCCTCTGTTTACCCGCCGTCTGAACTGTTACCAGATTTCTCTGTGCAGCTCTGCCTGCGCTTATTTATATAGAAGAAACGGCTTCCGGGTCTTAATCCTGAAAGCCGTTTTTCACTGTTTTTTAGCGGACCGGCAGAGAGAATGTCTCTTCTTTTGGCCGCCGGACGCCGTTTTAAGCGGCGTCCTCCCCCGGCGTCTCACCGCCGTTTAAATATTCCGCCGCAGCCTGCACCTGGTTGTCGTCCTCCGGCTCCACTGCCGCCTGCTGCATAAGTTCTTCAGAAAGTTCCACCTCAATGTCCGGTTCCAGCCCCTTGCCGTGAAGGTCAAAGCCGCTGGGCGTGAAATAGTGGGCGGTGGTGATCTTGATGGCGTCACCGTCGGTGAAGGGAATCACGCTCTGCACAATCCCTTTTCCGAAGGTGGTGGTGCCCACCAGCACAGCCCGGTCAAAGTCTCTCATGGCGCCCGCAAACACTTCCGCGGCGCTGGCGGAATTGCCGTTTACCAGGATGGCCATGGGAATATCCAGCTCTCTGCCGTCCTCCATGGGATACTGGCTGAGCCTGGTCCCCGCGTCCGTCTCCGCCTTCAGCTGACCGTCCTCCGAGAAATACTCATCACCCGTGCCGTTTTTATACTCTGTGCGCACAATGGTCCCGTCAGGGAGAAGGTAGGCCGCCATCTCCACCGCCGCGTCCAAAAGTCCGCCCGGATTGTTTCTCAGGTCAATGATCAGCTTCTCCATGCCCTGGCTCTGCAGGTCGTCCACCGCCGCCTTGAACTGGGAAGCAGTGACGCCCTCAAACTGAGTCACCAGCACGTAGCCGGTATTGTTTTCCATCATCTGGTACTCCACCGTGGGCGTCTCGATGGCTGCCCGCTTCATAGTCAGATCCAGATATTTATCGGAAGTCTCCCGGTAGACGGTCACCGTCACCTCCGTGCCTTCCTCTCCCTTGATGTAATTGTTCACCACCAGATCCAGCTCCATGCCGGTGACGTTCTCCCCATTCACGGCAGTGATCACATCCCCCGGCAGCATGCCGGCGTCAGCGCAGGGAGTTCCCTCAAACACACGGATCACCGTCATAAGCATCGTCTCCCGGTTCTGGCTGATCATGGCGCCGATGCCGCAGTACTCTCCCTCAATGCTGTTTTCCATCAGCTGCTCAAAGTCCTCTTCCGTATAATAAGTGGAGTAAGGATCTCCCAGCCCGGCCATCATTCCCATGAATATGCCCGCCTCCACCATCTCCGGATCCTCATCAAACAGATAATTTTCACTGATGATCTTCTGGATCAGCTTCATCTTCTGGCTGACGCGGTCCACATCCAGGGCGATCTCGCTGGACGTAGCCCGGCTACCCGCCGGGCCGGCCGTCTGATTCCTCATCACGCCTTTTCCAACTACCCATATTCCGGCCGCCATGCCGATGACGATCAGCCCGGCGAAAGCGGTCACCAAAGCCCCCACAAGGGCGCCTTTCCAAAATTTGTTTTTACCGTCCAATCTTCAACTTCTCCTATCTGCCTCACGGGCTCACATACTGAAGCGGATTCACATACGCCCCGTTCGCCCTCACTCCAAAGTGCAGGTGGGGGCCTGTGGAGTATCCGGTGGAACCCACCTTCCCGATCACCTGCCCCTGCGTCACCTCTTCCCCCGCAGAAACCAGGAGAGAGGAACAGTGCATATACACCGTGGAAACGCCGCCTCCGTGATCGATCATGATATAATTTCCAGCGGACACGCTGTATGTAGAAATAGTCACAGTGCCTGACGCCGCCGCCAGGATGTCGCTTCCGGAGGAAGCGCCGATGTCCACTCCCTGGTGGTTGGTGGACGCTCCCTCTGTCGGTGAGGACCTGCCTCCAAACTGGGAGGTGATCCGGCTGCTGGACGGGCAGGGCCATATAAAACTAATATTCCCCAAACTCACCGGAGTATACGTTTTTCCTGCCTCCTCCGCCTTCTTTCTGGCTTCCTCTTCCCGGCGCTTCATCTCCGCCTCAATAGCCTTGATCTTCTCCTCCTGGGCCTTAATATCCGCCTCGTACTCTGAGATCTGGCTCTCCGCCCCGGCGATCTGACTGTCGTACTGGGCAAGCTGGGCCGACTTTTCCGCCAGCAGCGTCTCCACCGACGCCTGCCTGGCCTCAGTGGACTCCTGCAGCGCCAGAAGTTCCTCCCGCTCTGTCTCCAGGACCGCCTCTTTTTCCTCTATATCTTCTTTCGCCTGCACATATTCCGTCAGCTTTTCCCTGTCATACTTTGAGATCTGGGAAATGTACTCCGCCCGGTTTAAAAGATCCGAGACGCTCTCCGCCTCAAACAGCAGATCGAGGAAGCTGGTCTTCCCCCGCTCATACATGTAGCGGATCCGCAGCTTCATGGCCTCATACTGCTCATTCTCCGTCGCCCTGGCTGCCTCCAGCTCTTCCCTGGCCGCGCTGATCTCCTGTTCTTTTCCGGAGATCTGCCCGGCCAGACTGTCCAGCTCCTGTTCCAGCCTGGTCAGGCTGGCGTCCAGCTCCGTCACATAGGCGGCTGCATCGCTCTTTAAGCCTTCCAGCTCCTGCAGAGTGGCCTCCACCTTCTCTTTCTCCTCTTCCAGGGAAGAGATCTCATCCTGGGCGCTGTCCATCTCCGACTTTGCGGCTCCGGCCTGATAGCCCTGCCACAGGGCAGAGAAAATAACTGCAAAAGCGGCAGCCGCCGCCATTTTTCTCCGTCTTCTCATAGGCACTCTCCTATACCTTCAGATGCTTTCTGATGGTGAAAAAGCTGACAAAAAATCCGATTCCCACGCCCAGGGCCAGGGAAACCGCCGCCATCACCGGAAAGATCTGCTCAATGGGAAGGAGCTTTAAGATGCTCCCCAGCCCGCCTGCCGCAGGGAAAAAGTGCTCCCCCGCATAGGCCGCAGCCTGCCGGTACAGAAAGTATATGACTCCCAGCGGGATCAGTGCTCCCGCCAGTCCCAGCACCGTGCCCTCCACCACAAACGGCGCCCGGATCATGAAATTGGTGGCGCCGATGAGGCGCATGATCTGGTTTTCCGTCTTCCGGAAAGCAGCCGCCACATGGATGGTGTTGCTGATGAGGAACACCGACACGGCCAGCAGAATGCCGATGATGGCCACAGAGAGCAGGCCGGCCAGGCGGTTGAAGCCGGAGAAGCCGGCCGCCACATCTTTGGAATAATTGACCTTTCTCACCCCATCCAGCCCCTGCAGATAGGAGACCATCTCGTCCTGGCTGGAAATGTCCGTCAGAAAGATCTCATAGGAGGCGGACGCCGCCAGCGGATTGTCGTCGGCAAATCCCTCCGCCAGCTCTTCCATGCCGGAAAAATACTCCGTCTTAAAATTCTCCCACGCCTGGGCGGCGGAGATGTAGTTCATCTCCCGGACTTCCGGACGCCCGGAGATCTCATCCCCCAGGGCCAGAATCTCCTCCTCCGTCATATCTTCGTCAAAAAACACGGTGATGCCGATGGTCGTCTCCGCCAGGCCGGCGATATTCCTCACATTGGCGATCACAGAAAAAAACAGGCAAAATAAAAAAATACACGCAGAAATCGTCGCCACGGATGCCAGGGAAAACAGACTGTTTCTGCATATATTTTTCATTCCTTGCCGGAAACTATAGCGTGCTGAATCTCATAAATCTCTCCGCCCCTCTTGTCGCTGACCACCATTCCCTTATCCATGGTGATCACCCGTTTCTGCATGCTGTCCACGATCTCCTGGCTGTGGGTCACCACGATCACCGTAGTCCCCATGGCATTGATCTGCTCCAGAAGCCACATGATGTCGTCTGCGTTCTGGCGGTCCAGATTGCCCGTGGGCTCGTCCGCCAGAAGGACTTCCGGGCGGTTGATCAGGGCGCGGGCGATAGCCACCCGCTGCTGCTCCCCGCCGGACAGCTGCTGAGGGTAAAACTTATACTTTGCCGAGAGGCCCACCAGCTGGAGCATGGCCGGCACATTCTCGCGGATCTTTCTGGTGGGGACGCCGATCACCCGCTGGGCAAAGGCGATGTTCTCATAGACATTCCGGTCCTTTAAAAGCCGGAAATCCTGAAATACCATCCCCAGGCTTCTCCGGTATCTGGGCACGGCCCGCTTCGGCATCTTCTGGAGATTCTGTCCGCCCACAAGAATACAGCCGGAAGTAGGCTCCACCTCTTTCAGCAGCATCTTGAGCAGAGTGGATTTCCCCGACCCGCTCCTGCCGACGATGAATACGAATTCACCGTCGGCAATCTGGATGTTCAGCCTGCGGATTGCCTTATTTCCGGCTTTGTAAGTCTTTGTAACATTAGAAAACTCTATCATAAGTCAAATCCTTAGTAGTCCATATTCTCCATGTATTTCATATATTTCACTACCATCAGAGCAATCTTGAACGTGATGGCGTCCTCAAACACCCGCAGATCCAGTCCCGTGGACTTCTGCAGCTTGTCCAGACGGTATACCAGCGTATTGCGGTGGATGTAGAGCTGTCTGGAAGTCTCCGATACATTCAGGCTGTTCTCGAAGAACTTATTGATAGTGGTCAGAGTCTCCTCGTCAAACTCATCCGGCGACTTGCCGTCAAAGATCTCCTTGATGAACATGCGGCACAGGGGCAGGGGGAGCTGATAGATCAGACGTCCGATGCCCAGCTTGCTGTAGGCTACCACATTCTTTCCGCTGTAGAAGATCTTGCCCACATCCAGGGCCATCTTGGCCTCCTTGTAGGAACGGGACACTTCCTTGATCTCGTTCACCACGGTGCCGAAAGCCACATGCACCTTGGACATGGCCTCTGTGTTCAGCATATCCAGGATCATGTTGGCCGTTTTCTCCAGATCCTCGTACGTCTCTCCCGGCTTCACTTCCTTCACCAGGATGATATTCTTCTCATCCACTGCCGTCACGAAATCTTTCGTCTTGGCGGCAAACAGGCTGCGCACTGTCTCTAAGGCGCTGCCGTCCTTCTCGTGGGTTGTCTCTATAATGTATACGACCCGCTTCACGTTCGTCTCAATGTGGAGCTTCTTCGCCCGGTTGTAGATGTCAACCAGAAGCAGATTGTCCAGAAGCAGGTTCTTGATAAAGTTGTCCTTGTCAAAACGCTCCTTGTAGGCCACCAGAAGATTCTGGATCTGGAACACCACCATCTTGCCTACCATGTAAACGTCTTCATTGCTTCCCTTTGCCAGCAGGATGTACTCCAGCTGGTTTTCGTCAAATACCTTGAAAAACTGATAGCCCTGAATCACCTGGCTGTCTGCCGGAGAATCTACAAATGCGAGTATGGAATTCTCATATTCCTCTGCTTCGGAAAAAGTAGATGCAAGCACCTTTCCCTCCGTATCGCAGATGCAGAAATCTATCCGGGTAATCCCCTTTAACCCCTCAATCGTGGACTGTAAAATCTGGTTTGAAATCATTTGCTGCACTCTCCTCTTTGTAATTTACCCTGATTTTATCTTAATTCAAAAAGAAAAAAAATGCAAGCGAGTATTGCACCCGCTTGCGCAATTTTTACAAAAAAATCTGATTTATCAGATGGCTTTCTGCGTATCTTTATCAAAAATGTACACCTTTGCGGAGTCCACCGCCAGCGTCACCGTATCTCCCGGACGGATTCCCGCGCTCTCCGGAACCCTGGCGCGGACGCTCTCCCCGTCGATGGAGAAGGTCATGTAAGCCCCGCTCTCATCCTCCTCGTAGGAGTCTGCGCTGGCCTGCAGACAGTTGTCCGCCTCCTTCTCCGCCCACTCTTTCTCCGCGTGGATGTCTCCCGGGCGGATGGCGATGGTGATCTCCTTTCCGGCATAGCCGCCTTCCAGCAGCCTGCGGCTGTTCTCCGGGGAAAATACGCCTCTGCGGTCATCCACCCACAGGATCGCCCTCCCGTTTTCTTCCTCCACGCGGGCCGTCATCACGTTCATGGGCGGATTGCTGAAATACTCCGCCACAAACCGGTTCTGAGGCTTTCTGCAGATCTCCTCCGGAGTGCCGGTCTGCTCCAGCACGCCGTCACGGATCACCGCCAGCCTGGTTCCGATCAGCATGGCCTCGGAGGCATCCTCCGTCACGTAGACCACCGTCACACCCAGCCGGTGGTGCAGATCCGCCAGCCCTTCCCGCATCTCCTGGCGCAGCTGTCCGTCCAGACGGATCATGGGATCATCCATGAGCAGCACCCTCGGACGGCGGGCCAGGGCGCGGCCCACTACCACCTTGTAGCGGTCAATCCCCGTCACCTGCTCCGACGGCAGTTCCAGAAGTCCTTCGATCTCCAGAAGTCTGGCCGTCTCCAGCACCCGCTCATGAATCTCGCTCTTGCCGCAGCCGGTCAGCTTCAGTCCGAACGCCAGATTCTCGTACACGGTCATCTGGGGATAGAGCATGTAGTTCCGGAAGATCATCGCCACATTCCGCTCTCTCGGCTCCAGATCGTTCACTCTCTCTCCGTCAATATAGACGTCTCCCAGGGAAATGTCTTCCAATCCCCCGATCATGCGCAGCAGCGTGGATTTCCCGCTGCCGGCGGGCCCCACCAAAACCGCAAATTCTCCGTCCTGAATCTCCAGGCTGAAATCTTTTACACCCACGCCTCCGTTGGGATACAGCTTTGCCACATTCTTCAGCACTAAACCAGCCATTCGCTTTTGTCTCCTTCATCTGTGTCAGTCATTTCCGGCTCGCCGGAAACCTTATCCTATTGCTGTTCTCATTATACATAAAAGTTCCGGGAAATGTTATGGCGCGAATAGCCAAATCATTTTTTGTTTCTTTAGCTAATTTGTACAGCCATGGGAAAAAGTTTTCCTAAACATGGAAAACCATACGAAAAGCCGTTATTTTACTGTCTATATTCCATAAAACCTTCGCCCAGGACTTCCCTCGCATCGCTGACGATGACGAAAGCCTTCGGGTCCACCCGGAGCACGATCTCCTTGACCTCCACGATCTCTTTTTTGGACACCACGCAGAACAGAATGTCCCTCTGTTCTCCCGTGTAGGCCCCCTTCGCGCTGACAAACGTCACGCCCCGCTCCATTCCTTCCATGATCTCCCGGGCGATCTCATCCTTGCGGTCCGTGATGATGTAGGCTGCCTTCGCAAAATGGGTTCCCTCGATGATCCCGTCGGAAACCTTCGCCAGCACCACCACGGCGATCACTGCGTAGAAGGCGTAGCGGACGCCGAACACGCTGGCGCCCACCAGCACCACCAGGCCGTCCAGCACCTGAAGGATCTGGTTGATGGAATAATGGCGCAGCCTGGTGTGGATCAGCGCGGCCATGGTGTCCGTCCCGCCTGTGGTGGCGTGGCACAGAAGCATCAGGCCCGTTCCCACGCCGCTGAACACGCCGCCGAAGAGGGCCGTCAGGACCAGGTCATCCTTTAAAAAGGCGTACTCCGGCAGAATGGCCAGAGACAGGGTGAGCGCCGCCTCCGCTACCAGGACTCTCTTTACAAATTTCCATCCGCGGATCTTTAAGGACAGCAGAAACAGGGGCACGTTGATCCCCATGTTCGTGACCCACAAAGGCAGGCCGATCTTCTCCTTCAGGATGATGGCCAGGCCGGACACGCCGCCTGTCACCAGCCCCTGGGGATCGTAGATATTTTTAATGGCAAAACCCATAATAAAAGCTCCCAGAACTATGATCAGATAGTCCTGGGCAGCTGTCTTTTTTTTCCACATACTCGATTCCTTTGTTTATCTGTTTTTGTTAGTATGCTTATTTTTTCCGGGCCAATACGTGGATCCAACCATTTCCCTCGTAGCCGCGGCGGATCTCTCCGTCTCTGACCTCCCAGACGTTCAGCACCTGGAAGCCGCAGTCCTGCAGAAGCTCCTCCAGCTCGCTCTTCTCGTAGTCGCTGAAATAGAGCTCGCCGCTGAAGCCCTCAAACTCTCCCTCGCAGACAGACGTATAGAACACGCCGTTTTTGGTGAGCGCGTTTTTTACCTTCATCAGAATCCCGCGGATCTCGGCCTTCGGCACATGGATAAATGCCCCGCGGGCCCAGACGCCCTCGAACGCGTCGTCAAAATCCATATCCTCATATCTCTCGCAGAGCACCTCCAGGTCCGTATGTACCTCGGCCAGTCTGCACATTTCCTCTGCGCCGTCCAAAGGCGTCACATCGTATCCCCGCTCATAAAAATCAAGGCTGTCTCTGCCGGAGCCGCAGCCCAGATCCAGGATCGCGTCTCCCTCGTCCAGATAGGACAGAAATTCATCCCTGAATTCTTCCGATACTTCTTCTTCAACTGTCTCCTCGAAAATCTTCGCTGCGTACTTATTATAATAATCTATCGCGTCCAAAACGCCCCTCCTATATTCTCTCTATGGTCTTTTCCGTGATCTTGATCCTGCCTTCTTTGAGCAGGCGGCCCACCGCCCGCTTGAAAGCGTTTTTGCTCAGGCCGAACTGCTGCTTGATGATCTCGGGGGCTACCCGGTCATTAAACGGGAGGACTCCGCCCAGCTCATCCATCTTCTGCATCACCAGCTGCGCGTCTGTCTCCATCTGCTGATAAGCCTTCGCTTTCGGGCAGAGATCCAGCTTTCCGTCATTTCTCACCTTGGAAACTCTGGCCTCCACCACTTCTCCTTCCCGGTAGTCGGTGAACATCTCTGCTCTGGGAATCAGTCCGTAATAGCGGTTGTCCACCGCCACGAAGGCTCCCAGCCTCTCATTGATCTCGTAGATGGTCCCTGTCACCCAGTCATCTTTCTGATAGGGAGACTGGCTGCTCATGTAGGAGTAAACTTTCATGGTCGCCGCCAGACGCTGGCTCTTGTCCACGTAGAGGGCCACCAGACATTTCTCTCCCACCTGAACCTTGTGGTTCTGCTCCTTGAACGGGAGCAGCAGATCCTTCTCCAGCCCCATGTCCAGGAATGCTCCGATCCGCGACACATCCTTGACCTCCAGAACGGCCACCTCTCCCACCTGGAGCAGAGGCGTTTCCGTAGTGGCGATCAGACGGTCCTCCGAATCTTTATAGATAAATACATCCAGCTCATCTCCCGGCTTCGTCCCCTCCGGCACATGTTTCTTTGGAAGGAGCACTGCGGCTTCCCCGCTCTCCGGCTCTCCCACATACACTCCAAAGGACTTCTCCCTCAGGACCTGAAGCCTCTGTATTTTTCCCAACTCAATCATACTTTCCCTCTCTTTTCAAAGAAGTGCGCGGCCGCATAGCGCTCCCCTTCCGGGCTGCACAGCTCCACGGCGATCCCGCCGTCCTTAAAGCCCGTTCTGGGAACGATCACATCTCCCAGCACAGCCGCCTTTCTGTACTCCATGCGCAGCTCTCCCACGCGGAAATTCGCCGGCAGGAATTCCGCCGCCATCTCCGCATACCTGGCGTTGTTCATATGATGGTTGGTGTCGATGTGATGACGGCCCACCACCAGCCGTTTCTCCTCATGGTATTCCTTTAACGGCGCCAGCTTTCCTGCAGCGTAGTCCATGGGAAGAGGCTCCGCCTTCGGGCTGCCGTAGCAGCTGACATCCGCCTCCGTCACCCGGATGGGATGGCCTGCCTTCAGGTCATACAGAAACCAGACGGAATTGGCCCGCACCAGATAATTTCCCTCCCGGTCCAGGATCATGAAATTCCGGTAGCCGTAGATCCCTTTAAAGTCGTAGGGATAGGTGGCGATCACAATGGGCTCGCCCAGTGCCGGGCAGCGGTCGAACACGATCTGCCAGGAAGAAAGCCACCAGGCTCTCCCGTGCTCGGTGAGATACCGGACTCCCACTCCCAGGTCTTCCGACTGGAAAGTGGAGCAGTCCTGAAAATAATTGACGGCTGCCGTCACCGACAGCGTCCCGTTTTCATCTGTCTCGCTATACCGCACACGGCTGTCAAAGCTGTACATGGATCATTCTCTTCTTTCATTTATTAAATTAAGCCAGAATATAGTATAATGCTTTTTTCCCCGTCTGTCCAGAGGGTGATTTCTCTCTTAACGGATTTTAAACTTTTCCGTCAGGTTTCCTGTTCTGCAATAAAGAATCCTGCTCTGCAGGATTCTCCGCCTGCGGCGGGCCGCGAAAGCGGCAGTTTTCTTTCCGCCGCAGTTCGATCTCCGCCAAACAAAAAAGGCACTGCCCCAGGCAGTGCTTTTCATCAGCTGGGCTAGAAGGATTCGAACCTTCACAATGACGGAGTCAGAGTCCGTTGCCTTACCATTTGGCGATAGCCCAATAACACGTATAGTATATCCCATATCCGGCCGGACGTCAAGAAATTTTTCAGGGAGAAGAGGGGGACGGCCTTTTCAGAGGAACGGCCAACCGGCTTTTCGGGGGGCGGCATCCCGGCCGCCCCCTCTTCCCCTTACTCAAAGTCCAGGCTGTTGTTCTCGATCACTTTCTTGTACCAGTAGAAGCTGTCCTTGCGGTAGCGGTTGTAGGTGCCGTTCCCGTAGTCGTCGGCATCCACGTAGATGTAGCCGTAGCGTTTGGACATCTGCTTGGTGGACTCGCTTACCAGGTCGATGCAGGCCCAGGAAGTGTAGCCCATCAGCTCCACGCCGTCCTCAATGATGGCGTCCAGCATACATTTGAAATGCTGGCGCAGGTACTCGATGCGGTAGCTGTCATGGACCTTCTTGTCCTCTGTGAGCACGTCCTTCGCGCCCAGGCCGTTCTCCACAATAAACAGCGGCTTGCGGTAGCGGTCATATAAGTCCACTAAGGAGATCCGAAGACCGATGGGATCTGTCTGCCAGCCCCACTCGGTGGCGGGCAGGTAGGGATTCTTCACCGCCAGGATGGTGTTGCCGGGCGTCACATCCAGCCCTGTGGTGTCAGCCGCCTCGCAGGAGGACATATAGTAGGAGAAGGACACGAAATCCACCGGGTAAGCCTTCATGATCTCGTCGTCTCCTGTCTCCTTCACAATGTGGATTCCTTTATTCTCAAAATGAGACAGCAGGTAGGCGGGGTATTCGCCGAACACCTGGGTGTCGCTGTAGGCATAGGTGGAGCGCATTCTCTGCTGAGCCGCCAGCACGTCCTCCGGCCTGCAGGTGTAGGGGTAGTAGGTGAGCTTGGTCAGCATACATCCCACCTTGGAGTCCGGGATGATCTCGTGGCAGATCTTCGTAGCCAGGGCGCTGGCCACAAACTGATGGTGCATGGCCTGGAAGATCACTTCCTCAAAATTCTTTCCCGGGAACCGGTCCTCCACCAGTCCGCCGGTGGTGTAGGGATGGCGGATCATGGAGTCCACCTCGTTGAACGTCAGCCAGTATTTCACCTTGTCCTTGTATCTGGTGCAGATCGTCTCCACGTAGCGGGTGAACATGCCGACCACTTCTCTGGAGTACCAGCCGTTGTACTTCAGCACAATATTTAAGGGCGGCTCATAGTGGGACATGGTCACCAGGGGCTCAATGCCGTATTTTCTCAGCTCGTCAAACACATTGTCGTAAAACTGCAGTCCCTCCTCGTTGGGCTCTGCGTCGTCCCCGTTGGGGAAAATGCGGCTCCAGGCGATGCTCATCCGATACACCTTAAAGCCCATCTCCGCCATCAGGGCAATGTCCTCTTTGTAGTGATGGTAGAAATCACTGCCGTGGCGCTTCGGATAATTGACCGTGTCCTCCGGATGCGCCAGCGCCTCCTCAATGTCCGCCGTGGTGACGGTGTTGTGCTTGGAATAATCCTTCACATCCACCCCGAAATTAGCTCTCGCCGTATCGGAAACCGACCAGCCTTTGCCCCCTTCGTTCCATCCCCCTTCAAACTGATTGGCCGCCGTGGCGCCTCCCCAGAGGAAACCTTCCGGAAATTTTCTCATAACCCTTCTCCTTTCTGACTGTTAAATGAGCTTCCTGCCCGGACCCTTCCGCCTGAGGCGGGGCTCAAACTCCCTTCTCCCGCCGCTGCGTCAGGTCCCGGCAGAAATCCTTCCGTCCCGGAAAATTTTCTCCCCGAAACGAAAGCAGCGCTGCAGGCGGCCGAAAATCAGACCGCGCCGCAGCGCTCACTGGTTGCCTTATAAGTCTCTTATACCATTGATGCCGGCAGGCTGTCAACGGAAAAAAACTGTTTTTTCCAGCTTGTCAAAAAGCTGTCTTTTGGCCCTGCAGAAAAGCTGTTTTTCCGGCTTACGCCAACGGATAGATCAGGTTTGCCATGAAGATTACCAGAGCCCCGTAGATCAGCCACAGAGGCAGGCATACCTTTACTACATCCTTGATCTTATACTGTCCCGCGCCGAAGGCGATGGCGATGGACGGGGAGGCGGTGGGCGTCATCATAGCTGCCGTACAGCCGGCGTAGATGGCGATGCAGAACGCTCTCGGGTCCAGTCCCAGGTTCAGGGCCGTCACCACAGCCAGAGTCACGAAAATATTCTGGGTGGCGGTGTTGCTCATAAACTGGGTCAGCACAGCTCCTGCCACATAGAAGGCGATGAGCACGGTGATGGGCGCCGGATTTCCTCCCAGAAGGGAAAGGATAAAGTCTGCCAGAACGGTTCCGGCTCCTGTTTTCTGCATGGCGGTTGCTAAAGGCAGAACGCCGGCCAGCATGAACAGCGTGTCAATGTTCATAAAGTTCTTCACATCGTTCAGGTTCAGGATACCGCAGTACAGAAGCACCAGATCTGCGATCACCGGGATGACCTGCATGTCAATGGGAAGATAATTGGAAAGCAGGATTCCCACAAAAGTGATGACGAACACCACATACACGATCTTCTCCTGGAAAGGAGTCAGATTGCTCTTGGACGCTGTGGCCTTCACCGCGTCCGTCTGCACCAGCTTGTTGGACTTAAATCCTCTCCAGCCGATAAATGCCATATAGCACAGGGCAAACAGGGCCGGGATCGCCACCACTTTGCTGTAGTCCAGCATTCCCAGACGCACATCAGTGCCGCTGGCCTCCAGATAGGAGTTCAGCATGACGAAAAACGCTCCCGGGAACATTCCCTGCCAGCAGTGGGCCACCACCGCTCCTGGCAGAAGCAGATGGGACGGCTGGATCCTGCTCTCCTCGCCGAAGGCCGCCATGAAGGGGATCATCATCGCCACCAGGGCGGTGGGCATGCTGAACTGGATCAGAATGCCGTTTGCCAGCAGATACAGGAATACGATCAATCCGCTCTTGCTGGAATTTTTCATGATCAGTTCTTTCAGGGCCGGAACCAGGCCGGTCTTTCCCAGGGCGCCGCTCAGGATGAAGATGGCGCCTACCATGATCACATTGCCGTTTGCGAAGTTGGCGTATGCCTCATTGAAAGTCAGAACCTTCGTCACGCAAAGAATGGTGGCGGCCGTCATGGCCACCAGTCCCAGTTTGAATTTGCCGCTTAAAAAGCCGACGATCAGAAATATGGTAACCGCAAGGGTGATAATCAAAGGTACATTCATGCTCTTTTACCCCCATTCTCTTTTTCCAGCTTCAGCTGGCGTTCCAGGCTCCCCAGCATTCCCTTCAGATAGCCCATAAAATAAGCCTCCGAAGTCTTTGACATTCCCTTTCCGTCGGGACTAAAGAAGGAATGGTCAATGTTCAACTGGCCGTCGTAGCCGCAGCGGGCCAGCTGCTCCAGGATCCCGTACATGTCCGCGTAGCCGTCCTCCAGAAGCGTCTCCTCAAAGTAGGGCATGGTGCCGCTCACGTTGCGGAAGTGAACGACGAAAATCTTTCCCTGCTCTGTGAAGGTGCGGATGTCCTCCATCAGATCGCCGAAATTTTCACTTTCCAGCCAGCAGCCCACGCACATCTTCATGCCCAGGTACGGGCTGTTTCCCGCAAGAGCGAAGGCTTTTTTATAGCACTCGGTATTCCAGATCAGGCTGGGAACGCCGCAGACTTCCGGCACCGGCGGATCATTGGGGTGAAGGGCCAGGCGCACATCCGCCTCCTCGCACACCGGGAGAGCGCGGTCCAGAAAATATTTGAAATTGTCCCAGATCTCCTCCTGTGTGTAAGCCCGGTCGTTGGCTATGGGACGGGCAGAGAGCTCGTCCATGTCACAGATCATGGCTTTTTCCCCTCTCGTGTATTTTCCCACGTCAATGCGGCTGCGGAAAATGCCGTTGGGCTGCCACGCAATGTAGTTGACCCGGATTCCCGCTTTTCCCAGAACTCTGGTAAAATCGTTGTACTTTTCGATCCACTCATCCCGGCCCGGTCTGCCCAGATGGATCTCCGGACATTTCTGAAGGGCCGGACAGCCGGCGTCAGCGATCGCAAGGCCGTAGGACGCCGCCCTCTCCTTAAACCGCATAACGCTGTCGTAATCCACCGCGTCCGGCAGGAAATTGACCGCCAGATACTCGATTCCCATCCCGCGGATGCTCTGCATCTCCTCGTCCGTCATCCTGCTGGAGCAATTTGCCTGTACTTTCATCATACCTCTCACTCCTGTATTGTGTAATACCACTATTTTTTCTTGATTTTATCCGGATAAATTATACTTTTATTATAATTTGTCTTGTAAAAAAGTACACTTTACGTTATAAATAGAGGTATAGCGAAAAACTATAGCTCAGGGGAGGCGCTTATGGATCTTTATCAGCTGGAATACATTTCCGAGATCGAAAAAACAGGAAATATCTCAAAAGCGGCGGAAAATCTCCACATTTCCCAGCCCACCCTCAGCATCTATCTGACCAAGCTGGAGCGCTCCCTGGGCATCCCTCTCTTCATCCGGAAAAAGAATCTGCTGGTGCCCACGGAGGCAGGGAAAAAGTATGTGGACGCCTGCCGCCGGATCCTTGCCATCCGGGACGATCTCTACCGAGATCTCTTTTCCCAGAATCAGTCTGTGGTGCGCCTGGGGCTGCTGCGCTCCACCATACACACCTTCAACGAGATCCTCCAGGACATGAAGGCCGAGTTTCCCCACACGATCTTTGCTCCCCAGATCTTTTCCTCGGAGCTGATCTACCGGGAACTGACAGAGCACCGCATCGATCTGGGCTTTGTCACCTCCTACCAGGAAAATATCAGGAGCATTTTTCCGAAAGCCGACTACACTATTGTCAAATCCTATGAGCTGGTGCTGATGATCTCCAAAAGCAACCCTGTCTACAGCCGTCTTGAACTGGAAAACGGCTGCCTGGCAGAGCGCTCCTACCCGCTCTTGGAGGAGCTTCCGCTTTTTCAGGGAAAGAATGATATGGTAAAGAGGCGGATGCAGGAGGACATTTTCCCCACCCTGGGCATTCAGCCAAAGTGGAGGGAAGGACTGATCGACATCGAATTCATGTTCCAGACCATGATACTGGAAAACAGCTTCTCCATCCTTCCTGTCAGCCGCATCCGGGGCGGAGACATTGAGCAGATTCCCTTTCTCTTCCACCCGAAAGTGCAGCGGCTGTTCATCTATCCTCCCAGGCATCATCTCACTCAGCCGGAGAGGGAGCTGATCACCCGCGTGACCGATGCCTATCGGGATATTTCTTATTATTATGATGTCTCCTTATTATAAGGAAACGCAGGACGAAAAAAGCGCCTTCTGCCTGTTCGCAGAAAGCGCTTTTTTCGATCTGTCTCCGCGGCCGGCCGCGAAGCATTATTTCTTATAATCCCCGTCTGTCTCCAGCCCCTCAAACTGCATTTTGTAGTAGTGGGCGTAGAGGCCGTCTTTTTCCATCAGCTCCCTGTGGGTTCCCCGCTCCGCGATCCCCTCATTGTTGATTACAATGATTTCGTCCGCATTGCGGATGGTGGAAAGGCGGTGGGCGATGGTGATGGTGGTTCGGTCTTTGGAAAGTTTTTCCAGGCTGACCTGAATGTGGCGCTCGCTCTCATTGTCCAGGGCGGAGGTGGCCTCGTCCAGAATCAGGATGGGCGGGTTCTTTAAGAATACCCGCGCGATGGAGATTCTCTGTTTCTGTCCGCCGGAAAGCCTGGTTCCCCGCTCTCCCACGAAGGTGTCATATCCGTCCGGCAGGCTCATGATGAAGTCGTGGATGTTGGCCTTTTTCGCCGCGTCCATGATCTCTTCCATGGATGCCCCCGGCTTTCCGTAGGCGATATTTTCCTTCACCGTGCCGCAGAACAGGTACACATCCTGCTGCACGATTCCGATCATGCTCCGCAGGCTCTTTAAAGTCACGCGGCTGACATCTTTGCCGTCAATGGAGATCTTTCCGCCGGTCACGTCATAAAACCGGGGAAGAAGGGAGCAGATCGTAGTCTTTCCGCCGCCGGACGGCCCCACCAGGGCCACGGAACGGCCGGCGGGAATGTCAAAGGATACGTGGCTTAACACTTCCTCGTCGTCATTGTAATGGAAACTCACATCTTCATAGGAAACGTGGCCTTTTACATCCGTCAGCTCCACAGCGTCCGGGGCATCCACGATCTCCGGCTCCGTCTCCATCACGGCCACGAACCGCTTAAATCCGGACAGTCCCTTCTGCATCATCTCCGCCAGCTCCACCAGGATCTGGATGGGGTTGATAAAGATGCCGATATACAGAGCGTACATGGCCAGATCGTCCACCGCCATCTGTCCGTTGGCGATGAGCCAGCCGCCGTACACCACCGTCACCAGGTACATCATTCCCTGGAAGAACAGGTTGCCGCCCATAAAGCTGCCCATGCAGTGGTAGTTGTTGTCCTTGGACTGCAGGAAGTTCTCATTGCTCCTGCGGAATTTCTTCCGCTCCACATCCTCATTGGCAAAGGACTGCACCACCCGGATGCCCGCCAGAGTATCCTGCAGGCTGGCGTTCACGTCGCCGATCTTTCTCCGGTTGTCCATAAATGTGGCCTGCATCCGCTTGTTCTGTCTGGCGGAAAAGAAAATCATAAACACTACCAGGGCCAGCAGGGGCACCGCCAGCCTGGCGTTGATCATAAACAGGCAGATGAAGGATCCCACGATCTTGATCAGGGAAATAAACAGGTTTTCCGGGCCGTGGTGGGCGAACTCCGCAATGTCAAACAGGTCTGACACCAGCTTGCTCATCATCTGTCCGGAATTGTTGTTGTCATAGTAGGAAAATGACAGCTTCTCATAGTGGTCAAACAGCTGCTGCCTCATGTCCCTCTCCATGTGGGCTCCCATCATGTGTCCCTGGTAGCTCACGTAATATTTGCACAGGGCCTGAACCACGTACATGGCAAACAGCCCAGCCGCAATGGGGATCAGCGCCCCCAGCACTGTCTCCGCGCTCTCCCGGAAAAGAGTTCTGGTAAGCGTTCTCAAAATCTGGGGATAGGCAAGATCCACCAGGCTGATCACCGCCGCACATACCAGATCAATATAGAACACCGCCTGGTACGGCTTGTAATAGCGGATAAATTTTCTGATTGTATCCATATTCTCCTCCTTTGTCCATATTTTGTCTTTTACCAGTTTACTATAACTTACCGTCTCTGGCAAGCCGGAAAGCCCCTTTCGGGAACCTTTCTCCGAAACGCGATAAAAAGGTATTCCTCTGCCGGCAGCTCACCGCTTTGCAGTGCGATCCCCGCGGAGCGTTTTTATTTGACATAAAAGGAAGTGTTCTGCAAAACAAAAAATCCAGAAATGACTTCTCATCTCTGGATCTTCAAGCTGGGCTAGAAGGATTCGAACCTTCACAATGACGGAGTCAGAGTCCGTTGCCTTACCATTTGGCGATAGCCCAATATTTAAATGCAGGAATTATTATAGCGCATCTTTCAGGCTTCGTCAAGATTTTTTTACAAATTTTTGTGACTCGGAAGTTTGACAGCTGAAACAACGAAAAATCCTTGTAGGCCGCATAAAGCCTACATTTTTTTGTCAAATTTCTTTCATTTTATTGTAGCTATTTATGGCTATATATGGTATAATAAGGATTAGGAGGTAT
>DWWL01000070.1 GCA_019119775.1 Candidatus Lachnoclostridium pullistercoris
TCTTCGGCCTCCTGGGGTTCATCGCCATCTCCACCTTTTCCTCGGAGATCATATACAATTATCTTCTGGAGAAGGAATATGACACTCTGTACGCCGGAGCCAACCTCATCGCCTCCCATTACAGCGAGCGCTACCGCGGGATCGCCGAGGACACTGCGGAGGAAACACCCCAGATGGAGGCCGCCGCTTCTTTTCTGGACGCCGACATCTGGGTGGTCAACCGGCAGGGAACGCTGATCCTGGACACCGGCAAAACTTACGGGGCCGGCACATCCATCCCCGGCTTTGACCCGGCCGCCGACAAGGAGCCCTACACGACCGGAAATTATTACGGCATGTTCAGTCAGGACATGCTTTCTGTTTCTGCGCCCATTACAGGCAACTACACGACCTACGGCTACGTTCTGATCCACATGCCCCTGAGCCATATCCAGGACATGCGCACCGGCCTTTTAAATCTGACCTACATCACCGCAGCCGTGCTCTTTGTCCTGTCCCTGATCATCCTGCTGGTATTCACCAAAGTGGTCTATCTCCCTCTGGTGAAAATCCGGGAAGGGGCCAACGAGTACGCCGCCGGCAACCTGGACTACAAAATCAGCGTGGACTCCCAGGACGAGATGGGATATCTCTCCGCCACCTTAAACTACATGTCCGGAGAGCTGAACAAAATGGAAGAATACCAGCGGACCTTTGTGGCCAATGTCTCCCACGACTTCCGCTCCCCCCTGACCTCCATCAAAGGATACCTGGAAGCCATCATTGACGGCACCATCCCGCCGGAGATGCAGGAAAAATACTTAAAGCGGGTGATCTCTGAGACTGAGCGGCTCAACAAGCTGACCCAGAGCATGCTCACCCTGAACTCCCTGGACAGCAAAGGCTACCTCTCCCGCTCCAATTTTGACATCAACCGGGTCATCAAGGACACGGCAGCCTCCTTTGAGGGGACCTGCAGCGCCAGAGGCATCACCTTTGACCTGACCTTTTCCGCCCAGAAAGAGATGGTGTTCGCCGATTTGGGCAAGATCCAGCAGGTGCTCTACAACCTGATCGACAACGCCATCAAATTCAGCCACGACAATTCGGTCATCTATATACAGGAATCTGTCCGCCACGAAAAAGTCTTCATCTCCGTAAAAGACACAGGCATCGGCATTCCGAAGGAAAACCAGAAAAAGATCTGGGAGCGTTTTTACAAGTCTGACCCGTCCAGAGGAAAGGACAAAAAGGGAACCGGTCTGGGCCTCTCCATCGTGAAGGAGATCATCCAGGCTCACGGGGAAAATATCGACGTGATCAGCACGGAAGGCGTGGGAACCGAATTTATCTTCACTCTGCCGAAGGCCACCAATCTGTAGAAATCTGCAGCTCTCTGCAGACTTCTGCAGGGCGGCTTTCAGCGTATATCATTTCTGCCGGCCTTCAGCATATCTCATTTTCTGCCAGCTTTCAGCATATCTTATTTCTCCTCTTGACTTATATAGATCTCCGATATATAATCGTCCTATAGTATAGATTATCGATATATAAAGGAGGACTTCATATGGCAGTAGACAAAAGCCTGATCTCCGGCAGCACCACCCTGCTGATTCTAAAGCTCCTGTCTGAGAAAGACATGTACGGCTACGAGATGATCGACACGCTGGCCAGGCGGTCGGAGAATGTATTTGAACTGAAAGCGGGAACCCTTTATCCCCTGCTCCACACCCTGGTATCCCAGGGGCATCTGACCTGCTACGAGGAGGCGGCCGCCGGCAAACTCCGGAAATACTACCGCATCACTGGGGAAGGGCGCCGGTTTCTGAGCCGCAAGGAGGAAGAATGGAAAGAATACTCCGGCGCAGTGGCGAAGGTTCTCGGATTTGGAGGAATGGCCTATGGAAATGTCTGAGCGCAGAACAGAATCCCGCGATATAAAAACAGAATATCTGACCGCTCTCACCTCCCAGATCCGCTGCCGGAAGGCCCGGCCGCTGGTGGAGGAGGAACTGACCTCCCACATAGACGATCAGATGGAGGCACTTATGGCAGACGGCATGAATGAGGAGGACGCTATGAAAGAGAGCATCCGCCAGATGGGAGATCCGGTGGAGGTTGGCGTGGAGATGGACCGGATCCACCGCCCGCGGCTGGACTGGAAATTTCTCATATTCGCCGGACTTTTAAGCATCGCCGGCCTCTTTCTCCAGTACGAGATGAGCAGACTTGCGGCTGGAGCCGGGTTCGCCGCCCCCTCTTTTGCGCGTCAGCTCGCCTGTACCTGCATCGGCATCGCGGTCATGGCAACCGTTTATTTTCTGGATTACACGTTTATCGGGAAACACGCTCCCGCCCTCTGGACCCTTCTGACCATTTTCATCGCAGGGGCGTCCCTTCTCTCCCCCACGGTCAACGGCAGCCACTCCTACATGCAGCTTTCCTTTTACCTGTATGTGCCCGTATTTGCCGGACTGCTTTACCGGTTTCGGAACCGCGGGGTTTGCGGGCTGGCCTGGTGCCTGTTTCTCTTTATCCTCACCCTGGCCCTGGGAGTCCGGTTTTTCCAGACCCTGAACACCGCATTTTTCTGTTCCCTGGTGTTTCTCATCATGATCACCGCCGGAATCCTCAAAGGATGGTTTCAGGTGCCGAAAAAGACAACCGTCTTCCTGCTCTGGGCCGGCTGGATCCTGCTGCCCGTCTTTATCGTCTGCGTCGGAGCGCTGAACTCCTACCAGTTGGAGCGGCTGCGGGTTTTCTTTTCCTCTCCCACTGCGCGGGCGGAATATGACTACGTCACCGGAAGCATTTTAAAGCTGCTCTCCGCCTCCCGCCTGACCGGCGGTTCCGGCCTGCCCGCCCAGGAAATGCTGCCGTCCATGTCCATGGACTATATTTTTACCTTTGTGGTATCCTGCTACGGATTTCTCGCGGGAGCCGCCCTGGTCCTGGCCCTTCTGGCCCTGATCGTGAAGGTGTTCCGCCTTTCCGCCCGCCTGACCAACCAGCTGGGAATGATGATCAGCTTAGGCTGCGGCTGCGTGTTCGCGGTGGAAACGGTTCACTATCTTCTCGCCAACTGCGGCTTCAGCCCCATGGCCCAGACTTACCTGCCGTTTTTCTCCTACGGGCTGAGGGCCTCCCTCATCACCTACGTATTTTCCGGGCTGCTTCTCTCCGTGTACCGCTACAAGGATGTGGCCGGTGAGATCCGCTCTTTCCCTTCCCTGAAGATCACCATTCAGAAGGAGAAGTAAGACGCTCAGAATTGAAAATCCTTCCCAGTTTTGCTATACTGACAGAAAAAGCTGCCATTTTGAGCGGGGAGGGATCGCATGATCAGTCTGCCTTTAAGCGATGAAGTGATCAAGAGTCTGAGCAAACACGAACTGAATATTCTGAAATACGTATACGAGCACACGGAGGAGATCCTGGATGACAGCATTCAGGAATTCTCTTCCCGGGTGTCCTACTCTTCCGCCACTGTGCTGCGCTTCTGCAAAAAACTGGGTTACTCCGGATTTGCCGAGTTTAAATACGCTCTGCGGGCAGCCAGGCGGGAGAACGTTTCCGCCGGAGAAGAGACCCCCAGAAAGAGCGGGGTCCGCTCCGCCGATATGATGATTGATCTGTTAAGCTCCAACGTCCAGGCCACCGCCGGCCTGATCAAGGAAGAACAGCTTCTGCAGACTTTCCGGCTGTTTGACAGCGACGCTCCCATCTACATCTGGGCGCCCGGCGGCCTCACGGACACAGCCGGAGAATACCTGGAAAAACTGCTGTTTTCCGTGGGCAGACAAGGGGTATACCGGATCGAATCCGCCCGCCTCTTCTCTCACCTGATGAACACCATGCCGAAGGAAGCTGCCGTCATCCTGATCAGCACTTCCGGCACCTTCGGCCCATCCATCCGGCTGGGAAAGCTGGCGCAGATGAACGGGATTCCCGTTATCTCTATCACTCCCTACACCAGCAATGAGATCGCCGATCTCTCCGCGGTAAGTTTCCGCTTTTTCACGGATCAGAGAGAAAATCAGGGGGCGGAGTACACCTCCCGCCTCCCAATTTTTTTCGTCATCCACATCATTATCCAGTGCTATTTAAAGTACAGGGAAGAAAAAAACTCCCTGCAGGAAGGAGGTTTCCATGATTTCTCTGTTTGAGCGGGCGGCCGGGCTGGACCTGACCCAGACGGAAAAAGAGATCCTGGCCTATTTTGAGAAAAATCCCTCCTCCGCCGCCTACATGAATCTGCAGGATTTAAGCCGCGTTCTCTACACTTCCAGCGCTACCATCGTCCGCTTCTGCCAGAAGCTGGGCTTAAGCGGCTACAACGACTTCAAATATCAGCTGCGGCGGGAACTAAAGGAGAGCGGGCGGGAGATCCTGCCCTTTGACGATTATATCCGCCACTCCATCGCCCGTTTCCAGGACAACATCGCCTCCCTGGACCTGCAGACCGCGGAGAAGATCGCCGCCCTGCTCACCAGCAAGCGGCCCCTCTACATCTACGGAGGCAATTTAAGCTCTCTCCCCGCCAAATACCTGCAGATGGTCTTAAACAGTCTGGATTATCCTTCGATCCTGGTAGAGTGGGAACGTCTTCTCACCGCCCTGATCAATACTGTGAGCGAGGACGCCGTGCTCCTTGTCCTGTCCGCCCACGGCACGGAGCGCTACCTTCCCGTATTCCGCCAGGCAAGGAAGAGGGAGCTGACCGTCATCCTGATCACCTGCGATCCTGACAGCCCCCTGATCCCCTACAGCACGATCTCCGTCTGCACCAACGATATCAACCAGGAATATCGCTGCACGGACGTCAATTCCCGGATCGGTTTCTTCACAGTCATCCAGATCCTCATCGAGCTTGCGGCCCGAAACCGGCCGGAGACTCCCGCGCAGTAAAAAGTACGATACACCCCGCAAAAAAGACAGATCTGCAAAGAAGGCGGTCCGCAAAAAAGACGGTCCCGCGCCCCGGAAATTCCCGGAAACGCAGGTCCGTCTTTCTTTTTTTGATCTGTCCCGGTTTTTCTCCCGGGCTCAGCGTCTTTAGTATTCTGCCACCACTGTCTTTCCGGCCTGTGCCGTCATTCCTGTGGTGTACTTCACATCAAAGTCGCCATTTGCCATGACAATCACCATCACATCGGTGCAGTAGCCTTTTTTCTCAAGCTCCGCCTTCGCAAAACGGATCAGCGGCTCTCCGGCTCTGATCTTATCGCCGGCGGATACCAGGCCTTCGAAGCCCTCTCCCTTTAAATTCACCGTGTCCACGCCGATGTGAATCAGCAGCTCCAGGCCATCTTCTGTCTGCAGGCCGATGGCGTGTTTATTTTCCTCCGTGTAAACGGCTACCGTGCCGCTGCAGGGAGCTTTGACCACGTCATCCGTGGGATGGATCACCACACCGTCTCCCATCATGCAGGAGGAAAACGTCTCGTCCGGCGCCTCCTTCATGGGAACCACGCTGCCGCTCACGGGGGCGAACAGCTGATGTTTGGACTGTGCCGCCGCCGGGATCACCTTTCCGCTGCGCAGACATTCTCTCACATTGGCCGCGATCGCCTCCACCTTCGGTCCGTATACGACCTGGATGTGTGTCTCGCTGGGACGGATAAAGCCCATGGCTCCCGTCTTTTTCAGCACGTCTTCTCTCACCAGAGACGCATCGGCGATGTCCACACGCAGTCTGGTCAGGCAGTTGTTGGCTTCTTTGATGTTCGCGGAGCCGCCCAGTCCCTCAATGATGCGGTAAGCCTGAGCCATCTGCTGCTCACCCATCACCGCTCCTGACGCAGGTGCAGTCTCCTCATCCTCATCTGCCACCTCGATGGAGATGTTCTTCTTCGTCAGATACCATTTGAATACATTATAGTAGATAACCGCAAAGGGAATGCCTACCACGATCACCCAGTACCAGTGGGAACCAGGCTGGAACACGCCCCAGATCAGGTAATCGATCAGACCGCCGCCTGTATTTCCGATGATCACATGCAGAGCTGCCATGGACATGAAGGAAATACCGCCCATCACTGCGTGGAACACAAACAGCTGAGGAGCCACAAACATGAACGCGAACTCCAGCGGCTCGGTGATGCCGGACACCACGCTGGCTGCCACGCCGGCAATCATAAGTGCCTTCACCTTCTGCTTTTTCTCCGCCGGCGCCGTGCGGTAGATCGCCAGGGCTGCCCCCGGCAGTCCGAACATCATCATGGGCATCTTTCCCTGTCCCAGGAAAACGGTGTAGGGAGCCAGCTCACTGATGTCCACCTTGTCGATAAACTGCAGGAAAATATTCAGACAGCCTTCCACTCCCTCGTACACACCGCCGATGGCCGTGGTGCGGAACAGGCCGTTCAGCACATGGTGCAGGCCGGTGGGGATCAGGAGTCTTTCCAGGAATCCATATCCGAATACGCCTGCCAGGCCGGCTGCGGAGATCGCGCCGCCCAGACCGTTGATGGCCATGGAGATCGGGCTCCACACAATGGGAGCGATCAGACCAATGACTGCGGAGATCATGATCACGGCGATGGCCACAAAGCGCTTGCCTCCGTAGAAGGAAATAGCCACCGGGAACGTAATCTTGTGATACTTGTTATGTACCTTTGCAGTCACCAGACCGATGATAATGCCGGCCACAGCGCCCATATCCAAAGTTTCCACACCCAGGATGTTGGATATTTTCAGAGCGCTGAAATCCATAAATCCGGCCCCGATCAGGCAGGAAGAAGCCACCAGAAACGTGTAGTAGCCGATAAATCCGGCAAATGCCGCGATCTCTTTCTCCTCCTTAGCCAGACCGAAGGCGATGGAGATGGAAAACAGCACCGGTATCAGAGTAAACACCACGTTGGACACTTTATTTAACGTGGAAATGATAAAGTACACATAAGTCTGCGCCAGGAACGGTACTGCCTCCTGCACCTGCGCTTTCATAAGCGCAGACGTCAGGCCCAGGACGATGCCGCAGGCGGCCAGAGCCGCGATGGGCATCAGCAGACTCCGTCCCAGGGCAGAAAAGAAGTCCATGATCTTATTTTTCTTATTCACTGTAAATCCCCCTCATTTTTTGCTGTTCATATACTGCCTTCCGCTTCCCGCTTTACTTTAATTCCGGCCACATCCCCTTATTGGCCTCAATCAGAGCATCCAGGACCTTTCTCGCCTTCTTCGCGTCGTTGATCAGGCGGTTCAGGGTAAATGCCTGCAGAGCTTTCTGATAGGAATGCTCAAAATAAGCGTCCACCAGCAGTTTCTCGCAGGATACCTGATTTACCAGCAGGCCCAGATAGAACTGCGGGATATTTCCCACTCTCATGGGACGGGGACCGTTGATTCCCAGCTCGCAGACCACCTCTACCATGGCGTCATCCTGCATGTTGGCGATCGCTCCCTTGTTCTCCACGATCAGGATGTGACGGTCATTCTTATTGTAAGCGATAGCTTCCGCCACCTTGATCATCATCTCCGCGTGAGCGTCGGAAATCGCGTGGAACCGATCTCCCAGCTTACCGTCCTTAATGACCTCCGCGCATTCTGTGAACACCCGCTTTTCTCTTCCGTCGATCACCTCGTCGGCTCTGGTGTAGTTGGGATTTAAATGGCTCACTTTATAGTCCGGATACAGATAGTACTGGTCGTAGGTGTTCGGCAGGTAGTCCGGGAAATCTGCCATGATGGTCTGCACCATGCCGTAAGTATCCAGCCAGGACTGATCTCTCTGCTCCGCATCCTGGGGAAGAAATCCTCTCTCTTTCACCAGCTCGCGGATCTTCGGCAGCAGGTCCTCTCCTGTCTTCATGTGATACATATGAGTAAACCAGCCGTAGTGGTTCAGTCCGAAGTATACCGGATCCAGATCCTCCCAGTCGCAGCCTAACAGACGGCTGGCGGAGCGGACCACGTTTTCCGGCTGATCGCAGATATTTAAGATCCTCTTGTCATCCGGGAACTCTCTGCGGAGAGCTTCCGCCACAATCGCTGCCGGGTTGGAGTAGTTGAGGATCCATGCGTCCGGAGCGTAGGTGCGGATGTCATGCACTGCCTTGATCATGTCCACGCAGGAGCGGAGGCCATATGCCATTCCGCCGGCTCCGCATGTCTCCTGGCCGATCAGGCCCATGCTGAGCGGAATGTGCTCATCTTCCCGGCGCATCGCCAGTCCTCCGGCTCTCATCTGCATGAATACAAAATCCATTCCCTCGTAGGCTTCTTTGATATCCGTGGTATAGGAGAAATCCAGCTCCGGAAATCTCTCTCTGAATAAGATCTCACCGTATTTTCCGATGGGTTCCTGACGCTTTCCGTCAATGTCAAAGAGCACCAGCTTCTTTAACGGGAATTCCTCTCTCAGCCGTACAAATGACTTTAAAAATCCCAGAGTATAAGTGCTTCCGCCGCCAACGATACATACATTATATGTTTTCATACGATTCTCCTCTTTCCGATCTTTCAATCTTTTTTCTCTGCTTTTTCACACGTTTCACGGGCCCTGTTCTGTGATGGTTTCATCATATATCATTCGGATGGGAATGTAAATAATATCTGATTTCTTTGGTTTCTGTTTCAATTTTTAATTTTTATAACTGTAGTAGTAATTTTTTACATAAGTAAAAAAAGAAAAAACCCTGCCGTCCGGCAGAGCTTCTTCCCTCTCATTTCCACTCATATTTCGTCAATTTCCCATACTTCTGCATGTTCTCAAATCCGTTCTGCCGCAGGGCTTCGTAGAGCACAATGGCCACGGAATTGGACAGGTTCAGGGAACGGATATCCCCCCACATGGGGATCCGCACGCAGGTTTCCTGGTTTTCCAGCAGGATCTCCTCCGGGATCCCGCGGCTCTCCGGGCCGAACATGATAAAGCAGTCCGGCTCGTAGGACACGTCTGTGTAGACCTGGGGCGCCTTTGTGGTCGCCATGTAGATCTTTGCCCCCGGATTTTTCTCCAGGAATTCCTGATAGTCACAGTAGACGGTCACATCCAGCTTCGGCCAGTAGTCCAGTCCGGCCCGGCGGATCGCCTTCTCGTTCAGCTTAAAGCCCAGGGGCTCGATCAGGTGGAGCTTCGTGTCCGTCGCCACGCAGGTGCGGCCGATATTTCCGGTGTTGGCCGGCATTTCCGGTTCATAGAGCACAATGTTCATGGCACTACCTCATCCCCTGTTCTTTCTCCAACCGCTCCACAAAACGGCGGATCCTGTCAAGCGCCTCCTTCAGACTCTCCAGGGAGTAGGCGTAGGAAAGACGCAGGAAACCTTCCCCGCTGTCTCCGAAAGCCGTTCCCGGCACCACCGCCACCTTCTCCTCTCTCAAAAGCCTGGTGGCAAAATCGTCGGAGGTCATGCCGAACTTTTTAATGCTGGGGAACACGTAAAACGCTCCGTAAGGTTCAAAGCACTCCAGCCCCATCTCCCGCAGAGCATGGACCAGATAACGTCTTCTCTGATCATACGCCTCCCGCATGGCAGCCACGTCGTCATCCCCGTTTTTCAGGGCGGACACCGCCGCGTACTGGCTGGTGGTGGGTGCGCACATGATGGCAAACTGATGAATCTTTAACATCTGGCGCAGGATCTCCTTCGGCGCTGCCGCGTAGCCCAGGCGCCAGCCGGTCATGGCATAAGATTTGGAAAAACCGTTGATCAGCACTGTTCTCTCCTTCATGCCGGGAAGAGAGGCGATGGTCACATGATGGCCTTTGTATGTAAGCTCGCTGTAGATCTCATCAGAGATCACAAACAGATCTTTTTCTTCCACGATCTTCGCGATCTTTTCCAAGTCCTCCCGCTCCATAATCGCCCCGGTAGGGTTGTTGGGGAAGGGCATGATCAGAACCTTCGTCTTCGGCGTGATCTTCTCCAGCAGCTTCTCCGGCGTCAGGCGGAACTCGTCCTTTTCCTCCAGCTCGATGACCACCGGCGTTCCGTTGGCCAGAATGGTGCAGGGCACGTAGGAAACATAGCTGGGCTGGGGAATGAGCACCTCGTCTCCCGGCTCCAGCATGGCCCGCAGAGCCACGTCAATGGCCTCGCTGCCGCCCACTGTCGCCATCACCTCCGTATCCGGATCGTAGAGCACATCGTACCGTCTCTTCAGATAATTGCAGATCTCTGCCTTCAGCTCTTTTAAGCCGGCGTTGGACGTGTAAAAAGTGCGTCCCTTTTCCAGGGAATAGATTCCCTCCTCCCGTATATGCCACGGGGTATCAAAATCCGGCTCGCCCACACCCAGGGAAATGGCGTCGTCCATCTCATTGACCACGTCAAAAAATTTCCGGATGCCGGACGGCGGAATGTTTATCACTCTCTCTGCTAATGGATTTCTCATAAACTGATCAGCATCCTTTCATCTTTGTCTTCTTTCTGCATGATCGTGCCGTGGTCCTTGTACTTCTTCAGGATAAAATGAGTGGACGTGCTGAGCACGGAATCAATGGTGGACAGTTTCTCTGATACAAATAAGGCCACCTGGCGCATGGTCTTGCCTTCCAGAATGATCGTAAAATCAAAAGAACCGGACATGAGGTAAACGGCCTCCACCTCATTGTACTGGTAGATCCTCTCCGCGATCTTGTCAAAGCCCATATCTCTCTGGGGGGTAACCTTGACCTCGATCAGGGCCGTCACCTTCTCCTCGCCTGTTTTGTCCCAGTCGATCAGAGTGTGGTAGCCGCAGATCACCTTTTCTTTTTCCATCTCCGCAATCTCGTTGGCGACAGCCGCCTCGCTCTCGCCCAGCAGTATGGCCAGATCCTTTAAATCAATCCGGCTGTTCTTCTCCATGATCGCTAAAATCTTTTCTCTCATCTTCGCTCCTCCTTGTCCGCCGGCCATTTTCCGGCCGCTTTTTGCAGTTTCCATCTATTTCCGCGGACACCTGGCCGGCCGGGCGCCTCCGCCCATCCATCCGGCCGCTGCCGCACTTGGTATAAACCGCGGGACGGCTTAAGACAGCCGGTCCCGCGGCATGGTTTTTACGTATCCGTTCAGACATCTGAACGGCTGCATTTTCACTCCCCGAAAAATCCGGGCAGGATCTTTTTCAGCTCATCTTCCTGGGGGCGCTCCAAATATCCCACGCCCTCGTCCGACACGATCTCCCTGGCAATCCCTTTCTTGATCCTTCCGATGACTGCCGCCTCGATCCCCTCTTTTTTCAGCCGCTCTGCCAGCCGGCCGCCGTTGGGGGCCGCGAGCACCGCGCAGTTTTCCGAGTACAGGCGGTAGGGATTCAATCCGTATTCCTCGCAGATCTCCACCGTCTCCTGGCGGAGAGGAATGGCTCTCAGGGAAAATTCCATTCCCAGACCATAGGCTCCGGTCAGGTTCCAAAGGGCATTTAAGATTCCGCCTTCTCCCACCGGCTCATATTCAGAAGCTCCCAGGCGGAGCCAATCTTCCGCGCCTGACGGAAGGGGTGTCTCCTCCCGCCCGGCCGCCTGTTCCAGAAAGCTCTCAGAAAACCGGCTGAGGAGTTCTTCTTTTTTCGCTCCCGCGATCAGGGCTGCCCCTCTCGCTCCGGAAAAGCCGGCAGCCACCAGGTCGTGTCCGGCTTCCATTCGTCCTGTGTTGTCCCGCACAATCTTTCTCATATCAGCCTCTCTACTGCCCGGCCGCGGGCGCTGGGGAACTGTCTGCCTCAGGGGGTTTTGCGCCTGTGACTGTCCCGGAAGGCGCTTCTTCCGCCGGAGACGGAGCTGCCGTCTCCGCCGGGGCCGGCGCCGTCAAAGTGCTCTGGGGCGCTGTGGGAACTGTCTGCGCCTCCTGGCCAGGCTGAGTTCCTCCCCCGCCGCTTCCGGAAGGACCGGTCAGCCCGATGCCCGGGCCGCCTCCCACTCCCTCAGAGGGCTGGGGTGCCTGCGTCTCCGCCGGGGCGGTGGTCTGCGGCACTGTCTCCGTCACCGGAGGCGTCTGTGCGGGAGCCGCCGGCCCCACCTCGTAAACCGATTTTGACGCATTGTAGGTATCTGTATGGAGCAGCGTTCTCTCCGTCTCCACTCCGTCCACCTTCACGACCTTCCAGAGTCTGGACTTGATCCCCACATGACCGGAGGACACCTTTCTTCTGGTGCCCGGAGCCAAAGAATTGTTTACCCGCTCAATGGGCGCTCCCGGATCGATCCGGCTGAGCGTCTCAGAGATATACTCCACTTCCCGGTTTTCCGGCCTCGTCTCCTGGCCGTAGCAGGTAAACGTCAGCTTTCTTCCGGATGTATACGCCTCAATGTAGATGGGCGTGCTGTAATTGTTGGTAATCTTCAGATCCTTGTAGGTCCCTGCGATGGCCGCGTCCCTCGACGGATCCACGTAAGTGACGATCATGGAGTGATTCTGCCTCTGCGTGATCTCCAGTTCCGCCTCCAGGGCCATATTGTACATCGTCGTAGAGAGCTGGCAGACGCCGCCGCCGATGCTGTCCACCACCTGGCCGTTCTCATAGGAGGCCGCCGGCTCATATCCGTTTGCCCTGGTAAACGGCTGCAGACACTCATATCCGGACAGGGTCTCCCCCGGCATGAGCACATGGCCGTTTAATTTGGCCGATCCCACCTCCAGGTTCTTCGCCCTGGCGGAACTGCTGCTGCTGAAATCGGTCGTGTAAGTTCCCAGCACGTCCTTGATAGTGGAGAGCATCTCCGTCGTGATCTCCGGCTCTGCCTCCGTCACCGCAGCCTCCGCCGTCACCGGCTCATCCAGGCCGGCCGCCACAGCCTCATTGACTGCCTGGACCGTTGCCTCTATATCTACTGTCACTCCTTTTTCCGAGGGAGTGATCACAAATTCTCCGTTCTGTCTGGTGATCGAAGCGTTTTTCGGTCCGCCTTCCATCCCGCTGCACTGTTCCGTGAGGAAAGCTGTCATAGCCGCCTGGTCCACAGCCGTTTCCACCTGCAGCTGCGCGCCTTCCTGCTTTAAGTCTGTCTGAGCCATGTATCTTCTCAGAAGATTTCCCTCTGTGAGGCCCGACACCACCTCGTCCACAGCATCCCGGTTGCTCCAGAAAAGCCCCATAGCCTTTGACGTGGTCTCAAGCGTCTGATCTCCCACCTGAATGGAGATCTTCTGATCCGGAAGATTGTTTACGTACTCTTCGATCTTCTGATCCGCCTCTTCCCGGCTTAAGCCGCCCAGCTCCTGCTCTCCTACCCGCAGTCCGTCAGGCAGCACCGCCGCCGCGGCGCAGAAATGAACGCCCACAGCCATTCCTGCGGCCAGGCAGGCGGTCCATATTCCTTTTTCCAATAATTTCTTTTTCATAATTCTCCTCTATCCGGCTGCTGCCGGCCGCTCCCTAGAAGATCGAGATCACGGACGCCACCATCGGCAGCACCATGGCCAGGATCAGCACCACAACGATGATCGTGGAAATGAGTCTCCTTTTCTTTTCCTTCATTTTTTCATCACCTCTTTACAGGATTCGTCCATATTTGGATATGATTTTATCCGTTATCCGCGCGATCTCATTCCGACTTAAGTCGTCCATCTGCGCAGATAGTGTTATTTTATGATATTTTAGTAAATCACGCAATAGTTCTTTTTGCCTTTTTGAGGCGGGCTGTTCCCTTTTTATCTTATATTCCAGGGGCTTCGGCGAAAATGCGTCTCCGTCTTCCATCCCACAGTTTAAGGCGAGTTTCTGATACAGTCTGTGGGCCGCCCGCGCGTCGTCAAGGGCTCTGTGGGCCCGCTCCGTCTCCACCTGAAAATACCGGCAGGCCGCCTGGAGGTTCTTCTTCTCCCCCGCAGGCATGAATTTCCGGCACAGAGCCAGCGTGTCGATCCCGCTCCTCTCAAAAGTGAGCCCGCAGTTAAGGGCCGCCCGCTTTAAAAACCGGAAATCAAATAAAATATTATGTCCCAAAATGGGACTGTCCCCGCAGAGCTCCAGAAATTCCGGAAGAATCTGGGAAATATCCGGACAGTTTTCCACCATCTGCCCGGTGATCCCGGTGAGCTCCGTGACTTTCTCTGTGATCTCTCTTCTGGGATTTACCAGGCGGGAAAAGCTGCCGGCCTCCCGGCCGTTCTCCACAAAAACCGCGCCGATCTCCAGAATGCGGTCCGTCTTAGGGTCCAGCCCCGTTGTCTCCAGGTCCAGAGCCGTATACCTGTCCGTCATTTTTCATCCTCCCGGCTGGGACACAGATCCCGCAGAAAACACTGGCTGCATCTGGGACTTCTGGCGGTGCAGATGGTCCGCCCCAAAGTGATGATATGGATGTTCCACAAAATCCAGTGATCCTTTGGCAGCACTTCCATCAGCTCATATTCGATCTTCTCCGGATCTTCCTCCTTCGCAAATCCCAGCTTTCTGGAAATCCGCTTCACATGGGTATCCACCACAATGCTGGGCACATGGTAGATATTTCCGCGGATCACATTGGCCGTCTTCCGCCCCACGCCCGCCAGCGAGGTGAGGTCTCCAATATCCTCCGGCACCGTCCCGCCGTACTCCGTCACCAGCCGGCGGCAGCAGGCGATGATATTTTTCGCTTTCATCCGGTAAAAGCCGATGGAGCGGATGTCCTTTTCCAGCTCCGCCTGATCCGCGCCGGCAAATTTCTCCAGACTGTCGTATTTTCGGAACAGATCCCGCGTCACCAGATTCACCCTGGCATCGGTGCACTGGGCGCTTAAGATCACCGCGATCAGAAGCTGCCACGGCGTTTCGTATTCCAGATAGCAGCGGTAGTCCGTCCCGTATTCCCGGTCCAGCCGCATGAGCACCTGGCCCACCCGGGCGTCTCTCTCCGCCTTTGTCTCGCGTTTTTTCATATTGTTTGTCTCTTTTTCTCCTTCTATTCCTGCCTTCCTGCAGTCTCGGCCGCTTTCAGCCATCCGGCCGTCTCCACAGAGGCATTGTGCGTCAGGGGATCCCGTTTTTCATAGTCAAAAACCAGAACTGCCCCGTTTCCCAGCACCTCGGCATGGATATTTTTTCTCCGCTCTCTGCTCCCGTAAAAAGGCCGCAGTTCTTCCTTATATCGGCTCAGATCAGGGGCAAAAAACGGCCGGCTCTTCGCGTTCTCCCGCAGATACAGATCCTTCATCAGCCGGTCCCTGTAGCAGATCCCGTCCGCCCCCGTTTTTTCCAGGCCATTTTCCAGAATAAACCGGTACAGGATCTCATACCTGGCCAGACGGCTGTGGCTCATGCCCATAAGCCCTTTTTCCTCATAATACCGGGCCAGGCGCTCAAAGAGCACGAAGGGAGAGCCCAATTCTTCCGCCAGAGTCTCCATGGTCACGGTAAACTGGCGGCTGTTATAGTAGACCTCCACCATCTCCTCCACGCCTTTCAGACGGATCACATCCTCATAGGGAAGCCATTTGGTGGAGAGGACTTCGTAGGGCGGACTGCTGCTCCAGATCAGACCGTAGCTCTCCGCCGCCTCTGCCATATAAGAACCGCTCAGCACCTTCAAAAATCCCAGCTGCAGCTGGTCCGGCTCCATCCGGTACACGTCGTCGAAGGAGCGGTGAAAGCTGTCGTAATCCTCCCAGGGAAGGCCGGCAATCAGATCCAGATGCTGATGAATGTTATGGAACCCGTTAACCGTTTTCACCGCCGCCTCCAGTTTCTTCAGATCCATCTTCCGCCGGATCTCCCGGATGGTGTCCGGGTTGGTGCTCTGCACCCCGATCTCCAGCTGGACTAACCCCGGCCGCATCTGTCCCAGAAGAGCCAGCTCCTCCTCATCCAGCAGGTCGGCAGAGATTTCAAAGTGAAAATTGGTCACTCCGTTGTCGTGCTCTGAAATGTACTTCCACACTGCCATGGAGTGGCTCTTTCTGCAGTTGAAGGTCCGGTCCACAAATTTCACCTGGGGAACCTTTTTCTCCAGGAAACGGCCCAGTTCATCTTCCACCAGCCAAAGACTGCGGAAACGGACGGACTTATCAATAGAAGAAAGACAGTAGCTGCAGGAGAAGGGGCAGCCGCGGCTGCTCTCGTAATAGATGATCCTGTTCTCAAATCCGTCCAGATCTCCATAGCTGAAGGGAATCTCATCCATATCCAGGATCTCCTGTGGCCGGGTGCGGACGATGGCGCCGTCCTCCCGCCGAAACACGATCCCCCGAACCTGTTCCAGGGGGCTTTTTCCCCGGCCGCTCTCTTCTTCCCGGCCGGCATCATGACCCGCTGCCCGGCTGTCTTTTTCCCAGCCGTTTTCTTCTTCCCGGCCGGCGCCAGGTTCCGCCGCCCGGCCATTTTCTCCTGCCCCCAGGGCCGTCATCAGCTCTGCGAAGGTCTTCTCCCCCTCGCCCACCATGACTCCCTCCGCCCAGGGGTGGAGCCGCAGAAGCTCCTCCGCCCGGTAGGACGCCTCCGGGCCGCCCAGCCAGATCCTGGTCTTCGGCAGCAGGCGGGACAGATCCTCCGCCAGCTCCTCCACATATTTAATATTCCAGATATAACAGGAAAAGCCGATAAAATCCGGCTTTTTCAAATAAATGTCCTGAAGCACCAGGTCCATCCGGTGGTTGATGGTGTACTCCCCGATCTCCGCCTTAAGGCCCGGCACCCGGTTTTCCCCGTATGCCTTTAAACTGTACACTCCCAGATTGGAGTGGATATATTTCGCGTTGACCGCCGCAAGCAAAACCTTCATTTTTACACTTCCAGCATGATTTTTCTGCCCGTAGGCTGATACTGATAGTAGCGCACTCCCGCCGCGTTGAGCATCCGCTTGGACGCCCGCACCGCCGGCGTGTCCGCGTACTTGTCCTCCCCGTAGATCAGCGTCTTGATCCCTGCCTGGATGATGGCCTTGGCACACTCGTTGCAGGGAAAGAGGGTCACGTAGAGCTTGCTCCCCTCAAGACTTCCGCCCCGGTAATTCAATATGGCGTTTAACTCGCTGTGGGTGGAATAAAAATACTTCGCGTTGTAGGGGTCATCCGCCTCATGCTCTTTCCCCCAGGGAAATTCATCGTCAGAGCAGCCCTTAGGAAATCCATTGTAGCCCATGGACAAAATCTTGTTGTCCTCGCTGACGATGCAGGCTCCCACCTGGGTGCTGGGATCCTTCGACCTCTTTGCCGCCAGCATGGCCACCCCCATAAAATACTCGTCCCAGGTAATATAATCCGTTCTCTTCTGTGACATGACTAACGTCCTCCTTCTCACACTTTCACGATCTTATGGCCCGCCGCCTTGATGAGCCGGTTCATAATCGCCCGGCCCAGCTCCGTCTCCGGAAACGCCTCGCAGAAAATGCAGTCCACTCCCGTGTCATCAAATTCCCGCAGGACTGCGTACAGGTTGTGGGCGATCGTCTCCTCCTTCGCCCGCACGCCCATGCTGCGAAACTGGGCCCGGCAGAGCAGGCTTTCCGGATACAGGTGCCTCGTCTCCTCCGTGCAGATCACTCCCGTCCGCTTTCCCTGGGAAAGGCTTTCCTCCGCCAGACGGCAGATCTCGGCAGCCATGGTCTCCACATCTCCTTCCACCAGAGTCATATCCGCTTTCGGAGCATAGTGGCGGTACTTCATGCCGGGGGCCTTCGGGTGCATCCCCGGACTCATGGGTCCGATCACCGCCGGGTCCACATCCACTCTTCCCAAAAGCTCCCTTAACATCTCCAGAGTGATGGCGCCCGGCCTGAGGAGCATGGGCACTTCCCCGGTCACATCCACGATGGTGGACTCCAGCCCGATTCCCACCGGTCCGCCGTCCAGAATCATCTCGATCTTTCCGCTTAAATCCTCCCACACATGGTCCGCCGTGGTGGGGCTTGGCCGGCCGGAGGTATTGGCGCTGGGAGCTGCCACCGGCACACCCGCCAGAGCGATCAGCCGGTTCGCCACCGGGTCGCTGGGCATACGCACCGCCACCGTGTCCAGGCCGCCGGTGGTGCCGTAAGGCACTTTTTCGCTTTTCTTAAAAATCATGGTCAGCGGCCCCGGCCAGTAGGCTTTCATGAGCTTTTTCGCCGCCTCCGGGATCTCCGACACCAGGGGCGCCAGCTCCTTCTCCCCGGATATGTGGGCAATCAGGGGATTGTCCGACGGCCGCCCTTTCGCGGCGTAGATTTTCTTCGCCGCCTCCTCATTTAAGGCGTTGGCCCCCAGCCCGTAAACCGTCTCCGTGGGAAATGCCACCAGCCCGCCTTCTCTCAGGATTTCTGCCGCCTCCAGAAGCTCGCTGTCCTGAGGATGTTTTCCATCTTTTATAAAAATCCGTTTCGTTTCCATCTTATGCCTCTTTTCCGGCAGGTTTTTCCTGCCCCGCAAAAACTTTCACCTTATACCATAGCACATTTCAGGCCCTCATATCAATGGATTTCTCTTGCATTCTCCGCTGCATTCTGATAAGATGGGAAAGTGATTTTATCAGGAGGTAGCGATATGGCACTTATTTTCCCAAAAGATTATGACCCGAAGTTAAATATCCGCCAGACCCAGGAAGCCATCAAATATATCCGCGACACCTTTCAGAAGGAATTTGGAAAAGAAATGAACCTGGAGAGAATTTCCGCTCCCCTGTTTCTTCCCAAAAGCAGCGGTTTAAACGACGACTTAAACGGCGTGGAACGTCCCGTCTCCTTTGACATGGCGGACGTGCCGGGAGAGACGGTGGAAGTAGTCCACTCTCTGGCAAAATGGAAGCGCATGGCTTTAAAAGAATATGGATTTCAGGTAGGCGAGGGCCTTTACACCAACATGAACGCCATCCGCCGCGACGAAGAGCTGGACAATCTCCACTCCTGCTACGTGGACCAGTGGGACTGGGAAAAGGTCATCCGCAAGGAAGACCGGAACCGGGAGACCCTGGAAGAGACGGTGCGCACCATTTTCAAGATCATCAAGCATATGCAGCATGAAGTCTGGTATAAATATCCGGAGGCAGTCAACCATCTTCCCAAGGAGATCACCTTCGTGACCACCCAGGAGCTGGAGGACCGCTGGCCCGACAAGACTCCCAAGGAGAGAGAAGACCTGATCTGCCGCGAACACGGCTGCGTATTCCTGATGCAGATCGGCGATAAATTAGCCAGCGGCAAGCCCCACGACGGCCGCGCCCCGGACTACGACGACTGGTCCTTAAACGGGGACATTCTGTTCTGGTTTGAGCCCCTGGGCCGCGCGCTGGAGATTTCCAGCATGGGAATCCGCGTGGATGAAAAGGCTCTTCACGAGCAGCTGTTAAAGGCAGGCTGTCCGGAGCGGGAAAACCTTCCCTTCCACAAAATGCTGTTAAACGGCGAGCTGCCCTACACCATCGGCGGCGGCATCGGCCAGTCCAGACTCTGCATGCTCCTTCTCTGCCGTGCCCACATCGGTGAAGTTCAGGCCAGCATCTGGCCGAAGGGCATGAGAAAAGAATGTGCGGAGCACAATATTTATCTTCTTTAAAAAAGAATTCTGTTAAATAAAAAATATCCCTGCCAGACCTTGAGGCACTGCGCTTTCGGTCCGTCAGGGATATTTTTCTGTCAGATACCCTTTACGGGCATCCCGTTCACTTCCACATTGTCATCCACAGCGATCACCAGACATTTTCTGCCGTCGATCACCTTCGTCTCGATCAGCCCCGCGCACTCCGGGCTCACCTGGATGGTGATATCCGGCGTCTTGATGCTGAATCTGCGGGAATCTGTAATGTTTTCCGCCATGAGCATAGTCTTCTCCCCGGCAGTCTCCGCATACTCCCGGTCAAAATTCTCCATCTTCTCCTCCGGCACCCCGCTCATCTCCAGAAGCCGCTTCACATCGCGACCGGAAAGTTCTAACGGCTCCGGATCGTCCTCGTGGGCGGCGATCATCTCCTGCAGGTTGTCGTGGATCTCCCGCACCGCCTCATAGCTGCAGTCCGCCCCCAGTGTGTCCGCGATAATGGTATTGAACATCTCCTTCTGGGTGCCGGCATCCACCGGAGCCGTGCAGCCGAACATGCTCTCCACAAACTCCGGCTGCAGATCCGCCGCCTTTTTGGAATAATAGAGCAGGCTATGTATGTCGGACTGGCGGTCATTGAAGGCCGGAAACAGAAATCCTGTCATGGGATCTCCCACCAGCCAGTCTCTGGAGCGGTCCTCGATGTGGTTGTTCTCCTCATTGTAGCAGAGCCCGGGCTTTGACAGAGCCACCGGGCAGATGCAGCCCAGCACAAACTCATAGACCGTGTCGGAGGCGTCATCCATGGTGGTGCCGTCCGTCGCCCGCCCCGGCACGTCATAGAGGCCATGGATCATAAGGATCAGATAATTCTCCCCGTAGGGATAGGACTCAATGATCCGATCGTACATCTGATCCAGAAGGTCCTCGTCCTTCAGCCCCGACTCCCTGATCTGGTATAAAAACTGCTGCCGGCCGCCCTCGCCTTCCTCCGCCAGGGGAAACTCAATGTTCTGCAGGTTGCGCCCCAGATTCCCTGAGAGAGCCTTTTTAAACAGCTTCAGATATTTAAAGCCTTCCTCCTCCGGCAGGGAGAGAAATGTCTCCTTAAACTCCAGCTTTTTTGTCTTTTCATAGTCCACATAGCAGCCGCAGATGCGGGTCAGACAGCAGTCCTCCATGCGGAATAATTTTCTGATCTCCAGAACTTCCTTCTTGATCATGCCTTTCTCCTTTTCCGTATCAATTCTGTTCATTCAAGTATTCCATGATCCCCATGTGGATCGTCCATGCCATACGGTCCTGATAATCCTCATCCGTCAGCATTTCAGCCTCCTTCGGATTGCTTAAGAAACCGCACTCCACGATCACGATGGGCTCCTTCACGTGCAGCAGCAGATAATAAGTGTCGTTGCTCTTTGCCAGCCTGGTATTCTCCTCTCCCAGCACATAGGAAAAACGGTCCTGGATCAGTTCTGCCAGCCGTTTTCCCTTCACGGAATTCCGGTAGTAAAACACCTGGCCTCCGGATACGCCCGCCTGATGATAGCTGTTCTGATGAATGCTCACCACCGCGTCCGGCTCCGCCTTCTCTATGATCTCGCACCGTTTTTTCAGATCTGCCATCTTCTTTTTCCGGTCGCCGTCCCGGTAAAGGCCCTTATCCTCCTCCCGGGTCATCACCACCCGCACATCCTCGTTTTCCAGATATGCCTTCAGCTTCTTTGCGACAGCCAGGTTGATATCCTTTTCCAGGCTGTCATTGACTCCGATCTTTCCCGGGTCATTGCCGCCGTGGCCGGCGTCGATCACCACGACCTTCTGCTCCCGCTCGGCCGCCGCCCGGCTCTGGGCTCTGGCCGCCTCCATCATTCCCAGATGGCGGGCGGCAAAAAACACCACCAAAAGCAGGGCCAGGCCCATTAACGGTTCTGCGATTTTTCTGTTCACAAGCCCATCCCCGGACCAACGCTTTATATAATATATCACACCGGCGGCGCAAAAAGAACCCGTTTCTTTTCTCCTCTCTGCGCCCGTGATGCCTATTTTTACTCCAGAACCCGCTTAAGCTCCCGGACCACGATCTTAAGCGCCTCGATCCTGGCGTATTTTTTGTCCGCCGAAGGCAGAATGTGCCAGGGGGCGTACTCCGTGCTGGTCTTTTCGATCATCTCGTTCACCGCCGTCTCGTACTGGTCCCATTTCTCCCGGTTTCTCCAGTCCTCATCCGTGATCTTCCAGCGTTTTTCCGGCGTATTCTCCCGCTCGCGGAAACGGGCCAGCTGAGTATCCTTGTCGATCTGCACCCAGAATTTGATGATCACCGCTCCCCAGTCCCGAAGCTCGCTCTCAAACTCATTGATCTCATTGTACGCCCGTTTCCAGTCATTTTCTGTGCAGAAGCCTTCCAGCCTCTCCACCATGACCCGCCCGTACCAGCTCCGGTCAAAAATGGCAATATGTCCCGTCTTCGGCAGCCGGATCCAGAACCTCCACAGATAATGCCTTGCCTTCTCCTTCGGCTCCGGGCTGGCGATGGGATGCACCTCATATCCCCTGGGATCCAGGGCTCCCGTCAGGCGCTTGATATTTCCGCCCTTGCCCGCCGCGTCCCAGCCCTCGTAGACAATGATCACCGGGACTCTTTTCCGGTACAGACGGTTGTGAAGCTCGCCCAGCTCATGCTGCAGCCGCTTTAATTCTTCCTTATATTCTTCCTTCGGCAGAGAAACACTCAGGTCTGTCTCCGACAGCCGGGGCATTTTTACCAGAGGAAACACGTTCGGGACAAGGGCAGCCGGCATCCGGCCAGCCGTGAAAGCCGACTCCAGACCGCCGCAGAGGACTTCCATCATCTGCAGCAGCGCCCATTTCCGGTCCTTCGCGTCGATTAAGTGCCACGGCGTCCCGGCCCCGCCCGTATCGGCCAGATACCGGTCAAACCGGTCCCTGCACTCCTCATAATGCTCGTTCTGGTCCAGGTCCCACTGGCTGACTCTCCATCTGGTGTCCTTGTCCTCCATCAGGCGGTCCAGCCGCTTTTTTTGTTCTTTCCTGGAAATGTGCAGAAAAAACTTCAGAACCAGATATCCATTGTCCGCCAGCTGTCTTTCAAACCGCCGGATGCTCTCCGTCCGCCGCTCATATTCCCGTTCCGTCAGCCTACCGTAAAAACAGTCTCTCACCGTCTCGTCCATCCATCCGGAGTCCAGAAATTCAAATTTTCCCTCCTGCGGGATCCTGGCCATATAGCGGCAGAGAAACGGCCGCCTTTTCTCCTCCTCCGACGGCTCCGCCATGGCCGCCACCCGGAAAAACCGGGGATCGATCCCCCGGATCATCTTTCCGATCAGGCTGCCTTTTCCCGCGGCTCCCCAGCCTTCCACCAGCACCAGGACCGGAAGCCTGTGTTCCTTTATCTTCAGCTGGCAGATCTCCAGTTTCTTCTCCGCCGCCTCCAGCCTCTCTTTTAACTCTCTTTCATCCGGCTTTTCCTCCGGTTCCCATTCTCTCAGCATATGATTCCTCCTCTCCGTCATCCTCGTCTGTCTTTACTTTACTCTTTTTTCCCCGTCTTATCCACCTTCCGCCCGCAAAAAAACTTGCCAAATTTATTTTTTTCTGATAAAATAACCGGGTTCAAAATAAAATAGCGGAAAGACTTTGGTATAAAATTGGAAACGACACAGGTGCATGCTTGATTAACGAACAACACAGGTGTCTTTTTTGCGCCCATTTTTCAGAAAAAGGAGACAAAACTATGCCAAAGACTTTATTTCAAAACATTATTTTCACCCTGATGATGGCCTTTCTCATGGTCTACGGAATGATCTGCTACAACATTTCCCTGAACATCGGCGGAATGTCCACGGCAGTCTTTCTCATGGCGTTCCATGAAATGGTCATCATGTGGCCCGTTGCTTTCCTCCTGGAGTTCTTCTTCGTGGACAAGCTGGCACACTTTCTGGCCTTCCGCATTGTGACGCCTCAGGACCGCCCGGTATTCATCACCCTGGCCATCTCCGCCATGATCATCTGCATCATGTGCCCGGTGATGAGCTTTATCGCCACCATCCTGTTTAAAAATGCCGGTTCCGAATTTGTTGCCGTGTGGCTTCAGACCACCGTCTTCAACTTCCCCATGGCTTTCTTCTGGCAGATCTTTTACTGCGGCCCCTTTATCCGCCTGATTTTCCGGACGATCTTCCGGGAAAAGAAATAACGGCTGTCCGCTGAATTTCCTGATAAATAAAAAGTATCCTGACTATCAACCAGCCAGGATACTTTTTATTTTACTCTTTTTACCGCTCATTTCTGCTTTCCCCCAGCACATCCGCCAGCTTCGCAAACTGCTCCAGCGTCAGAGCTTCTCCCCGGACCGACGGGGACAGGCCCATCTTCTCAATGGCCGTTCCGATCTCTTCTTTGGAAAATGACAGCTCGCCGGAATTGCTCAGGCTGTTCTGCAGCGTCTTCCGTCTCTGGTTGAAGGACGCCCGAATCAGGGCAAACATCAGCTTTTCATCTTTCACCTGAACAGGCATAGTCTCATGCCGAGTCAGGCGGATCACCGCAGAACCCACATTCGGCCTGGGGATAAAGCAGTTCGGCGGCACATTGGCCACAATGTAAGGCTCCGCATAATACTGCACCGCCAGGGAAAGGGCGCCGTAATTTTTCGTGCCCGGCCCCGCCTGCATCCGCTCCGCCACTTCCTTCTGCACCATCACCGTGATGTTGTCAATAGGCACATGGCTCTCAAACAGTCCCATGATAATTGGAGTGGTAATATAATATGGAAGGTTGGCCACCACCTTGATGGGCCTGCCCCCGTTGTACTGCTCCGCCAGAGCAGCCACATCCACCTTTAAAATGTCCTCGTTGATCACTGTCACATTGTCGTAATCTTTTAACGTCTCTTTCAGAATGGGGATCAGGTTGGAGTCGATCTCCACCGCCGTCACCCGACCGGCATACTCTGCCAGGTACTGGGTCATTGTCCCGATCCCCGGGCCGATCTCCAGCACCATATCCTCCTTCGTCAGTCCCGCAGCCTGGATGATCTTCTCCAGCACATGGGTGTCCACCAGAAAGTTCTGTCCAAATCGTTTCTGGAACACAAAATCATATTTCTGAATGATCTCAATGGTATTCTTCGCGATTCCCAAATTTGCCATAAATTACTCTCCTACCGTTCTTCCAGCCGGTACAGGCGTCTGGCGTTCCGGCAGGTCTGTATTTCAATCTCTTCTCTCGTTACTCCCTTGATCTCGGCCAAAGCCTCCGCCACATAAGGCAGGTTCAGGGAAGAATTTCTCCTGCCCCGGTTGGGCACCGGCGCCAGATAGGGGCAGTCCGTCTCCAGCACAATCCGGTCTAAGGGCGCGTAAGCGGCCACTTCCTTCAGCTTTTTCCCGTTGCTGAAAGTGAGAACGCCGCCGATGCCGATAAAAAATCCCATGTCCAGGTATTCCCTCGCCATCTCGACTCCGTAGGAAAAGCAGTGGATCACGCCGCCGATCTCCTCCGCCCGTTCCCCCTTCATCAGATCCAGGGTATCCTTTGCCGCTTCCCGGCTGTGGATGATCACCGGCAGCTTTACCTCCCTGGCCAGCTCAAGCTGACGGACAAACCATTTCTTCTGTACGCCGCGCTCCGGCTCATCCCAGTGGTAATCCAGGCCGATCTCTCCCACCGCCACGATCTTCGGCTCCCGGCAGATCCCTTTCAGCCACTCCATATCACGTTCCGTCAGCTCTCCCGTCTCGTTGGGATGGACTCCCGCCGCCCCATAGAAATAGGGGTACCGTCTGGCCAGCTCCAGGGTCGTCTTCGTGCTCTCCAGGCTGGCGCCCACGTTCACCACAGTCCCAATGCCGCCGGCCGGCAAAGCGGCAATCAGCTCCTCCCGGTCCTCGTCAAAGGCCGCATCATCATAGTGAGCATGTGTATCAAAAATCATTCTCATTTCCTCCATTCCGTCAGATCACCATCTGCAGCCCTTTTAACACCAGCAGATGAAGCGGATAAAACCAGTACGCCCACAATCCCAGGCGTGGTCCTCTCTGTCCATTGTACTTCTCCGTCAGGGGAATGGCAAGGAGACAGGGCAGATTTCCCACTCCCAAAAGCCCCAGGGAAACAAGCTCTCCAGCCAGCCGTTTTTCCGGCTCCCCGCGGAACCGCCAGACCACCGCCGCAAACATAACTCCCAGGAATCCGTAGTCTCCCCTGAGTAGCCAGGCGGCCAGCCCCCCGGCCGCGGCGATCGGCAGCCACGCAAAGCTGCATTTTTCTGCCAAAGTCCCGGCAGTATCTCCCGTATGTCCCCGCTCCTCCAGCCGCTCCAACACCCAGATCGTTCCCATGGCCGCCGCCAGGGTGAAAAATACATTCTGGACTCCCGGATCAAACACCCGCCCGGCAATAATCAGATCGAAGGGAACCTCTGAGATCAAAGCGAAAGCGCAGAGCCGCCCCAGATACCGTTTCCTGCTGGACGTGTGGAGAAACCCCTGAACCAGCAGGAAACCATAGATAGGAAAGGCCAGCCGCCCGGCTGCCCGCATGACCCAGTAGAGGAAGTAAAGTCCCGACTCCGCCGGGCCTGCCGAAGCTGCCGGCCAGACAAGGGCCACCGCCGTATGGTCCACAGCCATGGACACCATGGCGATGACCTTCAGACCGGTTCCCGTAAGCCCCGGAACCCGTTTCCTGGAATGTCCTTCCACATCTGACCTCCTCCTCTGACCAGGAATGGCCCCGATCCCATCGGAGCCATTCTACTCTTGCTGCTCATGTGCGCTGCCGCGCTCTCATTTACGTATCTATCTCCAGTGTTCCGCCGCCGGCTTTTCCCGACCGCGGCTTTCTCTGGCACTCATACCGGAAATCCCCTGGCGGACGTCTTTCAGCCATTTCAGCCGCAGCTTCCTCTAACACCCCAGGATTTCCGCCACCGTCTCTTCCATATTTTCCGGACTGCACTCTCTGGTGTGACGGACAGGCGCCGTGCGGATCTCATCCACCGCAGCCGGCACCGGCACGCCGGATACCCGGGACAGCTCGTCCACAACGGCGAACTCATCCATTCCCTCGCCTGTTCCATTTATCGCTTTCAGCACACTTCCCGCAAATTTAAAAGGACTGGCCGTGGACGCGATAAGCATTTTTCTGCCGTCGCCCGTCTCTTTTTTATACTGGCGGCTCACCGCAGCCGCCACGCCCGTGTGGGTATCCATCAGGTAGCCGCAGGACTGGAATACCGACCGAATCACCGAAGCATTCTCCTCCTCGCCGGCGTATCCGCCCCAGAAATCCGCCATAAACTTCCGCATCTCCTCTGTCACCGTATATTTTCCGTCCGCGGAAAGTTCTCCCATCAGCTCCGCCGTTTTCTTCTCGTCACAGCCGCAGCTTAAATAGATCAGGCGCTCCAGATTGCTGGAGATCAAAATGTCCATGGACGGAGAGCTGGTGAGGATAAAAGGCCGCTTTCTGTCATAAGTACCTGTGGAAAAGAAATCGTACAGCACCTTATTTTCATTGGAGGCGCAGATCAGTCTGCCAAACGGCACGCCCATCTGCTTTGCCAGATAAGCCGCCAGAATATTCCCGAAATTTCCGGTGGGCACCGTCACATTGATTACCTCGCCGTTTTCGATCTCCCCGTTCTCCGCCAGCTTCGCGTAGGCATACACATAGTAAACGATCTGCGGCACCAGACGCCCCACATTGATGGAATTGGCGGAAGACAGCTGAAATCCCTTTGCCGCCAGCCGTTTTTCAAATTCCCGGTCCCCGAAAATCTTTTTTACTCCCGTCTGAGCATCGTCAAAATTGCCGTGGATCGCCGCCACTGCCGTGTTCTCACCTTTCTGAGTCACCATCTGCAGCTCCTGGATCCGGCTCACTCCGCCCTTGGGATAAAATACAACGATCCTGGTCCCCGGCACATCGGCAAATCCGGCCATGGCCGCCTTTCCCGTATCCCCGGAAGTGGCCGCCAGGATCACGATCTCATTGGACACCCCGTTTTTCTTCGCCGCGGTGGTCATGAGATGGGGAAGAATGGACAGCGCCATGTCCTTAAACGCGATCGTGCTGCCATGATACAGTTCCAGATAATAATCTCCGTCCGCCTTGGAGAGAACGGCGATCTCCGGACAGTCAAATTTCTCATCATAGGCGCCAGCGATGCAGGCTTTCAGCTCCTCCTCCGAAAAGTCAGTGAGAAACAGCTTCATTACCTCATATGCCGTCTCCTGATAAGTCATTTTGGCCAGCTTCTCTATGGAAACATCCAGTTTCGGGATCCTGTCCGGCATAAAAAGGCCCCCGTCGCAGGCCAGTCCCTTCAGAATTGCCTGGGATGCGGTCAGCCCTTTTTCTCCGCCTCTGGTACTCTGGTATGTGATATTCATGGCACTCCACTTCCTTCCTTAAATTTGACCCAATTCTAACACACTTTTCCTTGGCGTACAAGAATTTTTGCTGTAGAATCTGGTGAGAAGGAGGCGAACGACCGATGATCTACCAAAACATCCAGCCGGGAATTTTCTTAAACCGTCCAAACCGCTTCACTGCCCAGGTCATAACAGACGGCCGGGAAATCACCTGCCACGTAAAAAATACCGGGCGCTGCCGGGAACTTCTCGTCCCCGGCGCCGATGTGCTGATCCAGTTTCATCCGGACGCAAAAGCCGCCGGGCGCAAAACCCAGTTCTCCCTGATCGCTGTCCGGAAAAACGGCCGCCTGATCAACATGGACTCCCAGGCTCCCAACCAGGCAGCCTGGGAATGGCTCTCTTCCATGCCGGAATTTACCCATCTGCGGCGGGAAGTCCCATTTAAAAACTCCCGCTTTGATCTGGCCTTTGAGCACCGGGGACGGCAGGGATTTCTGGAAGTCAAGGGTGTCACTCTGGAAGAAAACGGCGTGGCCCGTTTCCCGGACGCCCCCACACTTCGCGGCGTCAAACACATCCGGGAACTGACTGAGATCGCAAAGGAAGGCATGGACGCCGCCGTTCTCTTCGTGATCCAGATGAAAGGTGTCTCCCGCTTTGAGCCCAACATGGCCACCCAGCCGGAATTTGGACTGGCTTTAAAAGAGGCCGCAGAGGCCGGCGTCAGGATCCTGGCCATGGACTGCCTGGTTTCCTTTGACAGCGTCCTCTCTCTGACCATAGACGCCCCGGTCCCCATCGTCCTGCCATAAGCGGAACACGGGACAGTTAAAGGCCGGACCAGGGCTGTCTGGCAGCCCAGTTTTTATAATTCCAGCCATGTCCCGATGCCGTCATTTTCCCTGTCCCGCCCGCATATCATAATATTAAATTCAAAAATTTACGGTGAACATCTATGGTCATTCCGTTAAGCAATATAGAACCTGGGACACGGGCCGAGATCGTCTGGATCGCCAGCGGGCCGCCCATGGCGGCCCGGCTGGACGACCTGGGCTTTTCCCCGGCTGAGATCATATCCTGCGTCCTGAAAAAAGGCCGCAGAGGAATGAGCGCCTACCTGGTCCGCGGGGCCGTCATCGCTCTCCGCTACCATAACGCCAAAGAAATTTTTGTACGTCCTCTGGAGGAAGGAAACTCTCCCGCGGCAGAGTCTTCCGGCCCGTGAGGAAACCGCAGGCGGATTCCGGCGGGAGGAATTTTCCCGGCCGTCCGCAAGGTTTCTCAGCCGGCCGAATCCTCTCCCGGCCGCCGCGGTTTTCTCAGACGCCGCAGAATCCCGGCCGGCCGAGTCTTCTCCCAGCCGCCTCAGTTTTCTCAGACGCCTCAGAATTTCCCAGCCAACCGAATCTTCTCCCGGCCGCCGCAGGATCCGCCCCCATACGGAGGCCGGATCCTGCATCTCCGAAATCTTCCTCTCCTCTGTCTCCTACCTCAGACTCCCGTCCTCCCCCGGAGTGAGAGTCACTTCCGTCTCCGCCATGGCTCCTTCCTCATAAAAATAGTAAACCTTTCCCCGGATAATCTGCAGTCCTGTCACCATTTTTCCATCTTTTCCCATGTAATACCATTTTCCTTTGTAAGAATACCACTCATTCTCAATGGCATGTCCCGCCCCGTCAAACCAATACCAGTATCCATCAATAAGCTCCCAGTCATTTCTGGTGTACAGGCCGTCGCTCCGCTTATGAAGCCATCCGGTGCCGTCAAACTGCCATCCTCCCACCGGCCACGTCTCCATAAATTTCTGAGGAGTTTTATACTCTTTCTTCAGTGTTTTCGGCGTGGATCCCCAATCCGGCAGCTGCAGATGGGGCTTATCCACAATCGACTTCCAGTCTCCGCCCCACTCCAGACCGTATTCCTTTCCTACCTCTCCCACCCTGCGGAAAAATCCGTCCCCGTCCGCGTAAGCTCCCTTTCCATCATCCCTGTAAAAATCAAAGGCAACTCCCCACTGGTGCATGGAGGAATAAGAAGTTCCTTTCGCATTGGTCACGATCTGCCCCGGCTTTGTCCGCCCCTGTGCATAGAGCTCATTCTGCTCCTCCACCGTCCGCAGGCACTCCCCGATTCCAATGGGAAAGCCTCTCTCCCGGCACGTTTCCCGCACCTGTTTCAGTTTCTCCTGAAGCAGCGGGTGCAGCTGGCTGATGTCTCTCATACAACATTTCTCCTTTTTTCATCTCAATTTAATATATGAGACACACGGCAGTTTTGTCCCGCGCATATCTAAACGGTAAGGCGTTAAAATATCTGGAGTGATCCCATGGACGAAAAACGGACCGTGATCGCCCTTGCCGGCAATCCCAATGTGGGCAAGAGCACCATTTTCAACGGGCTGACGGGCCTTCGGCAAAAAACCGGAAACTGGGCCGGCGTCACAGTCGCCGCGGCCGCCGGAGTATTTTCCGCAGACGGACACAGCTACCTTCTGGTGGACCTGCCGGGCATTTATTCCCTGGATTCCCGGTCCGGAGAAGAAGAAGTGGCCAGGGATTTCCTCTGTTCCGGACTGGCTCAGACCGCCGTCGTCGTCTGCGACGCTACCTGTCTGGAACGGGGACTTTACCTTTTGAAACAAATTGTCAGCCTGGACTATGTGAAGGACTCCGGGATGCCGGTGATCCTCTGCGTCAACCTCTGGGATGAAGCCAGGCGGAAAGGGATCGAAATCGATTTTTCCCTCCTGCAGGATGTTCTGCAGATCCCGGTTGTCCCCATCTGCGCCCGTTCCCGCAAGGATTTAAACACCTTAAAGCAGCTGATCCGGGAGTCGGACGGGGGGCATTTCTCCTATGATTGTCTTGATTTTTTCCCGAAGCAGCTGGCAAAAGAGGCCGTGCTCTGGCCTCAGTCCAATTATCGGAGGCGGGAAGAAGTCCTGGACCGCCTTCTCACCGGGCGCTTCAGCGGCGTCCTGATCATGCTGCTCCTCCTGTTCGGAATTTTCTGGATCTCCATGGCCGGTGCCAACTGGCCCTCCGCCATCCTCTGGAACCTGCTGTTTTCCGCGGAAGAAAAACTGGCCGCCCTGCTAGACGTTCTCGGCGCCTCCCCTGCGTCCGTGGACTGCCTTGTACACGGCGTCTACCGGGTCCTGGCCTGGGTCATATCCGTCATGCTCCCGCCCATGGCCATCTTTTTTCCTCTTTTTACACTGCTGGAGGACCTGGGCTATCTGCCGCGGGCCGCATTTAATATGGACCGGGCCTTTGAAAAATGCCGGGCCTGCGGAAAACAATGCCTGACCATGGCCATGGGGCTGGGCTGCAACGCCGCCGGCGTGATCGGCTGCCGGATCATCGACTCCCCCAGGGAACGGCTGATTGCCATTCTCACCAATGCCTTCGTTCCCTGCAACGGCCGCCTCCCCACACTTTTTACCATGATCTCCCTCTTTTTCATCCTGGCAGGCAGCAAAATTCTCCCCGGCGCATCCGTGGAAAATGCTGCCCAGACCGCAGACGATCTTTCCGCAGCCGGATCCGGCCTCTCCGCAGCTGCAGATACCGCGGCCAGCGCGGCCTTCCTCTCATCCCTGGCGGCGGCCCTCATGCTCACCGCGGTCCTTGTCCTGGGCGTGCTGATGACTCTGACTGTTTCCTGGATTCTGTCCCACACTCTGCTGCGGGGAGTGCCGTCAGCCTTTACCCTGGAACTTCCTCCCTACCGCAGACCTCAGATTGGAAAAATCCTGGTCCGCTCCGTCTTTGACCGGACTCTTTTCGTTCTGGGCCGTGCCGCCGCCGTGGCCGCCCCTGCCGGTCTGATCATCTGGCTTCTGGCAAATATCTCCTTTACCGGTCCCACGGCAGGCTGGTTTTCCGCCGCCGGTCCCCATGCGCCCAGCCTTTTAAGCACGTTTACCGGCTTTCTGGACCCTCTCGGCCGTCTCATGGGGCTTGACGGCGTGATCCTGGCCGCGTTTATCCTGGGATTTCCGGCCAATGAGATCGTCCTGCCCATCATTCTCATGGCCTACCTGCAGACCGGCCGCCTGGTACAGATGGAAGAAGTGTCCGCCCTCTCGTCTGTTTTTCTGCAGCACGGATGGACCGCCATCACTCCCATATGCCTGATGATCTTCTGCCTGTTCCACTGGCCATGCTCTACCACCTGCCTTACCATCCATAAAGAAACCGGGAGCTTTAAATGGACCGCAGCCGCCATGGCACTTCCCACCGCGGCCGGCATAATCCTGTGCGTCACCGCAAACGGCCTCTTCCGCCTGTTTACGGCAGTTTTCTGACTTCTCCCGGTTACCTTCAGGTAACTACTTTACATGGCGCCCCTTTTCCCATAAAATAAAGTCAGACCGCCTGCCGCCCATCTTCCGCCGGCGGCGGGCACACATCAAAATCAGATCACAGGAGGTACGCCATGACAGGTGAAGAACGACTGAAACACCATGCAGAAACTGCATTTCCATACCGGGTCATCCAGGCCGGAGACAGGGTCCGCTGCATCACGGGCCTGGGTCACAGCAATGCCATTGCCATCGAAGGAGAAACTTCCCTCATCCTCATCGACTGTCTCGACTCTGATGAAAGAGGAAAACGGCTGAAGACCCTTCTCGAGGACCTGACCCATAAACAGGTAAAAACCATTATCTACACCCACGGCCACCCGGACCATCGGGGCGGCTCCGGCGCTTTCCGCGCCACGGCGGAGGAGATCATCATGAGTTCTCCCAGGAAACCGCCCCTCAAATACTACGACCGTCTCAGCGACATACTGAACAAACGCACCGCCCGCCAGTTTGGCTACGGCCTCACCGACGAAGAATGCATCACTCAGGGCATCGGCATCCGGGAAGGCCATGCCGTCGGCGACGGAGTCTATGATTTTCTTCCTCCCACCACACTGTTTTCCGCCGACGAGGAAGAACGGGTCATCGACGGAGTCCGGCTGAAACTGGTTTCCGCCATAGGCGAAACTGACGACCAGCTCTTTGTCTGGCTCCCCGACGACCGGATTCTCTGCTGCGGCGACAACTACTACGCCTGCTGGCCCAACCTGTACGCTATCCGCGGCAGCCAGTACCGGGACATCGCCGCATGGCTCGACTCCCTGAGCGCCATTATGTCCTATCATCCGGATATTCTGCTCCCCGGCCACACCCAGCCCATTTTCGGCAGAGAGGAAATCCAGACCGTTCTCGGCAATTTCCGGGACGCCATTCAGTCCGTTCTCTTCCAGACGCTGGACTGCATGAACCGCGGAATGGACATGCTGGAAGCCGTATCTTCCGTAAAACTTCCGGAAAAATACAGAGATCTCCCTTACCTTCAGGAATTTTACGGCACTGTCAGCTGGACCGTAAAGGGAATTTATGCCGGCTATGTGGGATGGTTTGACGGCAATCCCGTCCATTTAGACCCCGTTCCGGAAACAGAGTACAGCCGGGAGATTCTGGGCCTGATCGGCGACATTTCCGCCGTCAAAGCCCGCATCCGCGAACTGTACCGGGCCGGAAACTTCCAGCTGGGCCTGGAACTGTGCGAACTCCTGGAAAAAGGCGGCCACGACGTCAGGAAACTGAAAAAAGAAGGTCTGGTCTCCATCGCTGAGACCGTCACCAGCGCCAACGCCCGCCACTATTACCTGGCCTGTGCAAAAGAGATCGAGTTAAATACACCACAGTAAGCCGCGAAAAATCAAATGGGGCGGAGAAAATTCTCCGCCTCCTCGATTTATTTCCTTCTGTCACAAATCTTTTTATATTACCCATTTACAGACAATATATTTTCTGCTATACTGAAAGCAGACAATTCTGCATCAGCCATTTCATCAGAAAAGGCTTCACGTCACAGGCAGCTCTGCCAGATCACCCCGCACCATTCTGAAGGGAGCGATTATCCACGAAAAAACATCCAAAACCTCTGCGCACCCTGAATCTGAAAGATGATTTTCTGTTCGGCGCAGTAACAGAAGATCTTGAAATATGCCAGTACATGATCGAGCTGTGCCTCAACACCCATGTTTCCGGCATCGCATGGAAAGAAGGAGAAAAAGTGATCCGCAATCTCCCGGGAAACCGCGGAATCCGCCTGGATTTTCAAGTTCTGGACCTCATTCACTCCATATACGATGTGGAAATGCAGAACCGCAGATTTCCGGACCTGCCTCAGCGGACGCGCTTTTATCAAAGTATGACGGACACGCCTCTCCTGAAATCGGGCGAAAACTCCTACAGCAGCCTGAGTCCCAGCTACATCATCGTTATATGCTGCTTCGATCTCTTCGGCTATGGAAAATACCGTTATACCTTTGAAAATACCTGCCATGAGGTCCCCGGTCTCTCCCTCGGCGACGGGAGCCGCAAAATCATTCTGAACACCCGCGGCACTGACCCTTCAGCTGCAGAGCCGCAGCTGATTGACTTTCTGCACTATATCGAACACAGCACTGACCAAACAATCTCAACCATTCAGGATCCCCGCATCCTTAAAATACATGAAAAAGTAAAACAGATCAAAAAAAGTGAAGAAATGGAGGCAGCTTATATGCGTGAACAAGAATTAAAAATGGCTATTTTTCAGGATGGCTTTCAGAACGGCCGTCGGGATGGCTTTAAGGATGGCTTTCAGAACGGTCGGCAGGATGGCTTTCAAGACGGCTTTCAGAACGGCCGGCAAGATGGCTTCAAAAGAAGAGGACGTCAGATCGCCCGTAAAATGCTTCGGGACAATATGTCTCTCACTCTAATATCAAAATACACCGGCCTTACAGAAAAAGAGATTCTGAAACTGAAAGGAAAATCAAAGATTTCACAGTGAGCCGTGGGAATAAATGCCTGCAGCCCGGCAGATCCGCAGAATATTTAACTCTCGCAGCTGCCACTGATGAATACAGAGTACTCAAAGAAATGAAACAGATCAAAAAAGCAAAGAAATGGAGGCAGCTTATATGCGCGAACAGGAATTAAAAATGGCTATTTTTCAGGATAGCTTTAAGGATGGTTTTCAGGACGGCCGGCAGGAGGGCTTTCAGAACGGCCGGCAGGAGGGCTTTCAAGATGGCTTCAAAAGAAGAGGACGTCAGATCGCCCGCAAAATGCTTCAGGACGGCATCTCTCCCGCTCTGGCTTCTAAATACACCGGCCTTATGGAAAAAGAAATTTTAAGGCTGATGGATAACACGGTAAAATTCCGCATCCGCGTGGACAGCGACATTAAAAAGCAGTGCGAAACGCTTTACAATGAATTAGGCTTGAGTCTTAACACAGCGATCAATGTCTTTCTGCGTCAGTCCCTCCGCACCGGCGGTTTTCCCTTTGAAATCAGGCTGAAATAGCCGTCTTTCCTCTTACTGCGCATACTCCAGCAGTTTCAGAAGATCCAGCGGCCGCCGAAAGACAAGTCCGCCCTCAGACAGAATCTGTTCCTCCGACAGGCCCATTCCAGGAATCCCCTCATTTCCCCAGCCGGCATAGCCGAAAGTCATCCCGGCGCGCCTGGCTGCCTCCTGGTCTGACCGTGCGTCCCCCACATAGACTGCCTCTTCCGGCGCGATTCTCAGACGCTCCGCGCATTTCAGCAAAGGCTCCGGGTTCGGCTTATGCTCTCTGGTATCTCCTGCCAGAACTGCCGTCTCCATATACCTGTCAAGCCCTTTCTCACAGAAATCGATCTCATACTGCTCTCTCGTTTTCGCCGACACCACCGCCTGCCGGAATTTCTCTCCCAGCTTCGGCAGCACCTCCTCGAAGCCATCGTACAGAACTGCACCCTCTTCATATTCATTCACATATTTCACCCACCTGGCATAAACCTGCTCCGGATTTTTAACCTTCAGTTCCTCCATAACCTTCATTCCTGGATAGGCCGCAAATTTCAATACCTTCTCAAAACTCCACTCTTCCCCTGTCTCTTCTCTGATGATCCTTATCAATGGATACATATTCATATTGAGAGTATTTAAAATCGTCCCGTCAATGTCATAAATCACCGCTTTAAAAAATTTCATTTCCCTGTTCCCCTTCTCTTCAAAGATCTAAAAAATACCATATCAGATCATACATCCAGGAAATCATCCGTATCAGATAGAGATTCTCCCGGCGGATCAGATCATTTTCCCGGTATGCCTCCTCCAGCAGCCGGCATCCCTCAGCGGATCCCTCTCCACACATTTCCACGAAGTATGAAAATGAGCGGCAATGTCAATATACAAGCCCTTTGAAATAAACGTCGGTCTTTCAGGATTCTCCAGCACAAGGCCAATACCGTACACAGCGAATTCATAGCCGCGATAAGAATTCCCTGCTCCCAGCTGAGTGATAACGCTCCTGATCTCCTCTTCTCCAACGTATGCTTTTTCCATTACTCAATTCCCTTCACCTTATCGCAATCTGATAATAGCCTAATTTGAGTAATTCTTATTGTCTATTTTCAGAGAATTCCTCTCTTTCGATCATTATAAACACTTTTTTGACTGCCTTATTCATTCAAAACAATTTTAGTATGTTGATTATATTTTTAATTATATCAGGCATTATTAAAAGCTTCTGTTTATTTAAAATACATATTTATAAAAAACCTCCCTCAAGCGAACAGTGTCATTATACCATTCACTTAAGGGAGAGTGTATTAAATCTTTATTCCCGGCTTAGCTTCCTATTGCTTTTCAGAAGATTAATCCTCTTCTTCATTATACACATGCCATACATCGGAATTATGATCATTACATTTTTCTGTGCCATAGTAGATGATAATTCCATCTTTGTTGGTACAATAATAATTACCGTCTCTATCCTTAATATTTCTTTTCTTCTTCTGAATATTTCCGGAAGTATTTACCAGATAGGCTGTGCCATTCTCAAATTCGTCAGGATCCGTTACTTCATTTCCAAACGCATCAAAAGCAGCATATTTCTCATCGCTATCTGCCGTTTTTCTACGTCCTTCACGATAAATGTATTTGTCATCATAAATAAAGCTGTCAGATTCTGTTTCGTCTCCTTCAGTATATGTACCATCATATTTATTTTTCAGTCCGGCTTTCGATCCAAAAGCAGCTCCTTTATAAGAACCAGATTTTAAGAAATAATAATGATAAGTTTCTCCTTCAAAATAGAGATTCATAGTACCTGTCTTCATAGCCCCATCATCGCTGTCTTCTCCGAAGTAAAACAGCATACTATTTGTAAAATCAAACGTACCATCTCCACCAGAATACTCCGGATTCTGCTCGATAAAAGCATCCATGTCATTCTCGTCTTCAATATGGTAGCTTCTGATAATCTTCTTAGAATCATTGGGATCTAATACTAAAGCCTGAAGATCATAAAGCATCTCGCCCTTTTCATTAAAAGCATACTTCTTTCCATTAATTGTCTTAATCTCACTGTACGCAAGATCTCCGCTTCCATCTGCATAATACCAATGTTCTACCTCATCATTATAGTCATCTTCGTTAATATTTTCAGAAGGAATAGCATAAAACCAGCCTTTTACTCGATTTCCATAATCTTCATAATTATAATATTTATACTGAGCTGCGGTTGCAACTGAAGAAGTTGCTGTTGAACCTGATGCTAATGTCCATTCATAGTCCATGGCTCCATATTCATCAAACGAATACTTCAATCCATTAATCGTTTTTGTACCATTTTCTACTCTTTTCCCGTTCGCGCGGAAATAAAAATAGTAATACATTACATCATCATCATCTTTATTTTTTTCCAAATCCTCCCTATCTTCTTCTACATCAATGAGCTGCCAGCCCGTCTTCATAGCTCCATCGTCTTCTGCGCCGCAGTAATATATGGCATTCTGCCATTCTGTATCTGAATTACAGGTTTCTGAATCGTCATTAACCCAGCCCCAAAGCATCTTTCCTTCTTCATCAAACGCATATTTTTGTCCGTTGATAGTTTTAAAAGATGTACCATTATTGCCTGCCACATATGCTTTACCATTATTTTGGAAATAATACCACACATCTACAGCATCATTTTCATCTGTATCGTCATCGTTAGCCATTTGGATCCATTCATTTTTTACCATGGCTCCATCTTCATTGACGTAATAATAATCTCCATCATACTCTATAATTTGTTCGTAGACCATATTACCGTCTTCATCCAGATAGAACCAGTTATCTCCGCTTTTTTTCCATTCATCAGTTACCTGGTAACCGTCTTCATCATAATATTTCCATCCATCATCCGTTTCTGTCCAGCCCTGCTCCGCAAAAGCAGTCGCAGTCATTCCCATGCTGAACACAGCGGTTGCCGCCAAAACTGTACATATTTTTTTCTTTTTATTCATACTGCATCTCCTTATAAAAACGGGTGAGGGAGTTCTCCCTCACCCGTCCGGCAATTAGAATTTCTTTATCAAATTTACAAACTAACGACTAATTAGTTATTCTCAACAGTCTCGCCCTCATCCGGAATGTCTCTTACAACATCCTTATCAGCGTCAACACCAAGGATATAGCCGTACTTGTTGGTCTTGTAGTAGTACTCGTCGCCATCCTTAACAGCGCTCTTATTCTTCATAATAGAACCAGAGGTGTTAACAAGGATAAGCCTAGCGTCCTTCGCAAGCTCTTTTTCTACGTCTCTTCTAGCTACCTTCTCACCAGTCTTAATATTGACTGCCTCGTATCTCAGATCGCTGTCAGCCTCAACCTTTAAGCCGTGTACATAAACCGCCTTGTCATCATATACATAAGAATCCTCTACAGGAGCGTTTTCGCTCAGCTCGCTCCATCTGTAGGACTCCTTGGTAGCATTAGAGCCGAAGCCCTTGCCCTTATTAGCGCCGTCCTTCATGAAGAAGAAGCTGTAAACATCGCCATCTACTTCAACATTCTGGTTGCTCAGCTTCATCGCGCCGTCATCGCCATCACCGAAGTAGTAAACATCCCAATCTGCATACTCATCCTCAGAAGTGCCGTCATATCCTGCCTGGCATACAGTCTTCAGATCATCCTCGCTGTCCAGCTCGAAGTAATCAGAGATCGTATTGTCATCCCCTACTTTCAGAGCCCACAGACCATCCAGCATTTCGCCTTCATTATTGAACGCATACTTCTTACCGTTGATGCTCTTAATCACATGTGCATACAGAGTGCCATCGTTCTTAGAGTAGTACCAGTGAGAAGAGCCATCATCATAGTCATCAGCATTCAGTCCTTCAGACGGAACAACCTTAAACCATCCCTTAGCTCTGTTACCAGCTTCGCGGTTGTTATAGTACTGCCAATCTGCAGCCGTTGCGGTAGAATCAGAAGAAATATCGCTGTCAGTGCTTACAAATCCATCATTCCACTCGAACTGCATTACACCCTGCTCATCAAAGGCATATTTGTTGCCGTTAATAGTCTTGGTCTCATAAGCATCGCCATTCTCAGCAACTACTTTCTTACCATTAGACTTGAAGTAGAACCAATAGTCCTGATCTTCATCATCATAATCAGAGCCATTTCTCTCTTCTGCATTCTCATCAACTACATGGATCTTAGCCCATCCGGTTACCATAGCGCCATCATCAGGAGTACCACAGTAATAGGTAGCGTTCATCCATGCATCATCACCAGTCTCACGGCTGCTGTCCTCATTTACCCAGCCCCAAAGCATCTGGCCCTCATCATCAAAAGCATATTTCTTGCCGTTGATGGTCTTAAAAGACGTACTGTTGGTGCCAGCCTTGTATGCTTTACCGTTGTTCTGGAAGTAATACCATACGTACTCGGAATCATCATCGTCGTCCATATCTTCATTCTCTAACTGGATCCAGCGGTTGGTAACCATAGCACCGTTGCTGTCTACATAGTAGTAGTCATCATCATCTTCTACCAGCTGATTGGTAGCCATCTCGCCGTCGTCATTTAACCAGAACCAGTAGTTTCCAGATCTTCTCCACTCATCAGTTACCTGATAGCCGTCATTGTCGTAATAAACCCATGTACCGTTCTCCTCGGTCCAGCCTGCTGCGTAGGAGGTCATGGATGCGCCAAGAGCTAACAGGGCGGATGCAGATAATACTGCAACCAGTTTAGTCTGCTTTCTCATAATGAATGCACTCTCCTTTTTCCTTTTTTGAAATTCTTTGTTCGAAATTCTTAATTGCACTACGAGGTCATTATACTTCCTTAAGCGAAAATTAGCAATACTTTTTTTGTCAAGGTACAACAAAAATTTTTTGTAATTCTGCTCTGAAGAGGTGACCTCCTCATCACGTTTATGAGTATAATACATTTCTTTTAAAAATACCATAACTTTTATCTGTGCATTTTCTTACGGAATTATTACAAACCGGCTGTTTTTCGCGCAAATTGTACAGATTCACATACAATCTCTGTTTTTCGCCTTGCAATACGGGAGAGGCGTGGTATAATGTTCATATATTTTCTCATTATATATTTTTTGAACATTTGAGTAATCTTTTGAAAACGGAGGATTTTTATATGGACCGTCACGGACTGGTATGCCGATGTATAAAAGAACACCCGCAGATCACCCAGCGGGAGCTGGCGGGAGAACTGTCTCTCTCCCTGGGAACCGTCAACCACCTGATCAGGGAATGTATTTCTATGGGCTATGTGGAGCAGAACCAGGAAAAAGGCTATATTCTTACGGAAGCCGGGAACGCATTTCTGGAGCAGTTCCGGGTGGACGGCGCCGTGGTGCTGGCCGCCGGCTTCGGCTCCCGCTTTGTCCCGCTCACTTTCGAGACGCCGAAAGGTCTTCTGGAGGTTTTCGGAGAGCGGATGGTAGAGCGGCAGATCTGTCAGCTTCACGAGGCTGGCATCACCGACATCACTGTGGTCGTCGGATATTTAAAAGAAAAATTTGAATACCTCATTGATAAATACCAGGTAAAGCTCCTGTTCAATCCGGAATACTCCAGCAAAAACACGCTGGCCACCGTATACCATGCCAGAGATCTGTTTAAAGGAAGGAATGTCTATCTGCTCTCCTCTGACAACTGGCTGCGGAAGAATATGTACCACTCCTGGGAGTGCGGCGCCTGGTATTCTCTCTCCCATGCAGACGGGGAAACGTCAGAATGGTGTGTCTCCTTTAATAAGAAAGGACGAATCACCGACGTAGAAGTGGGCGGAAGGGACTGCTGGTTCATGTACGGCCCCGCCTATTTCTCAAAGGAATTTTCTGAGCAGTTTTTCCCTGTTCTGGAGAAGTACTATGAGATTCCGGGAACGGAGCAGCTCTACTGGGAGCATGTTCTCATGGAAATCTTAAACGGGAGCTGGGAGCGCAGGCTGAAACACAGCGGCTGTTCTCTTCCCGCAGACTGGACTGAACCGGTCATGTACGCAAACTGCCAGCCGGACGGTCAGATCTATGAGTTTGAGAATCTGGAAGAACTGCGGAAATTTGACCCCCGGTATCAGACCCATTCTGACAACAAAGCGATGGAGCTGGTTTCCCGCGTTCTTCAGGTGGAAGAGTCTGAAATCCACAATATCAAATGCCTCAAATCCGGAATGACCAATAAATCCTTCCTGTTTGACGTAAACGGAAATTCCTACATCTGCCGGATCCCAGGTCCGGGAACGGAGCTTCTCATTAACCGCAGGCAGGAGGCGGCCGTGTACAAGACCATAAACGGCCTCGGCATCACCGAGCGGGTGATTTATTTTGATCCGGAAAATGGTTATAAAATTGCAAAATATTATGACGGGGCCAGGAACGGAAATCCCCGCGACCGCGGGGATATCGCCGCGTGTATGGGACTTCTGCGGCGTTTTCATCAGTGCGGACTCACAGTGGATCATCCTTTTGATATTCGGGAGCGGATCGATTTTTATGAAATGCTGTGCAAAACCCACGGGAACATTCTCTTCGAGGACTACAAAGAGGTCCACAGCCGGATGACGGAGCTGATGGACTGGCTGGACAGCCTGAAGCGCCCGCAGACGCTGTCCCACATTGACAGCAATTTTGACAATTTCCTGATGCTGCCGGACGGCGGCGTACGGCTCATCGACTGGGAATACGCCGGCATGTGCGATCCTCTGATCGATCTGGCCATGTGCTCTATTTACTCCTATTATAATATAGAAGAAACGGAGACGCTGATGGAAAATTATTTCCAGAGAGCGCCGAAAAAAGAGGAACGGCTCATCGTGTACGCCTACATGGCTCTGGGCGGCTTTCTGTGGAGCCTCTGGGCGGTTTATAAGAGCGCTCTGGGCGAGGAATTCGGAGAATATACGCTGATCATGTACCGGTACGCCAAAGATTTCTCCCGCATTGTTCAAAAGAATCTACTGAAATCGTAATAAAAATGTTATCTCTTGGCAGAAGCTTTGTGCTATACTGTATTTAATTCAGGAATTTTCATCTTATAAGGGGGAATTTGTACCATGAAACGAAAACTGCCGCTGGCGGCTGTCGCGTGCGCCGGCTTTGTGGGGTTCATGACTATGACCCAGGCTTTTCCGTCCCAGGCGGCTTCGTGGAAGCTGGACGGCTCCAGCTACGTATATGTGAACGATGACGGCTCCTACCACAAAGGCTGGATCCACACCACAGACGGAAAATATTATTATATGGATCTGACCACCGGACATATGACCACCGGATGGAAGCAGATCAACGGCAAATATTATTATTTCAAATCCAACGGAGAAATGGCTGTGGGATGGGAGCAGGTTGACGGAAAATACTACTACCTCAATACCCAGCAGTCCGACTACGGCGCCATGATCTACAACAGCTGGATCCACATTGGAGATGAATATTATTACGTAAAGGGCGACGGTTCTATGGTGACCGGCTGGCGTCCCATTAACGACAACTGGTATTATTTCAAGGCGGACGGCCGCTGCGCTTTCGGATGGCAGTTAGTGGGCGAAACCTGGTATTATCTCAACCCGACCACAGGCATCATGCTCACCGGATGGCAGCAGATCAACGGAAAGTATTATTACCTGAACGCGGACGGTGAAATGCTCACCGGATGGCTCACGGACAGCAACGGCGATAAGTACTATATGGATCCGAACGGCGGCGACATGTCCACCGGATGGAAACAGATCGACAGCACTTGGTATTATTTCAATGACGTGGGCCATATGCAGAAGGGATGGCAGAATTTAAACGGCGTTTACTATTACCTGGATCCTGAAACAGGCGCCATGTATGCCAACACAACCCTGACCATAAACGGCGTCCAGTACTCTTTCAATGCCAGCGGAGCCTATACAGGCGGCGGGAACACGCCCGGCGGAAGTTCTTCCGGGACTTCTTCTCCCAGCGGTTCTTCCGGAATCACCTCACCCGGCGGATCCTCCGGCAGCAGTGTAGTCACTGGTTCTCCTTCCGGCAGCGGCAGTTCATCGTCAGGCAGTTCATCACCCGGCTCCGGCTCCACGCCGGTTGTCACCGGGCCTTCTGAGAACGGCGGGAGCAGCAGCTCACCCTCTTCCTCTTCCGGAAGTTCTTCTCAGTATTACAACTCGACGAAGCCCAGCTCCAGCGGAGAGCTGACAGAATTTTCCACAACCGGTCCTACCGGCTGATTCCGACAACTGACATAAGAAAAGAGGACTTAACCTATGCACAAACATTCTCTGACGGCTCTGGCGCTCTGCGGAGTTCTGGGATTTTCTTCCCTTTTCCCGCCTCTGACCGCCTATGCTGCTTATGAGCGGGACGTTTCCGGCGTTTACCGAATGGACGACGGAACCGCGATTGAAAATGTCTACGCCCGCGGAATTGATGTTTCCCACTGGAAACAGGATATTAACTGGGAGGCAGTTGCCGCTGACGACGTTTCTTTCGTCATGCTGGGCACCCGGTATCAGGGGGACGTAGATCCTTATTTCCGAATTAACGCGGAGGGGGCACACAGGGCTGGAATTGCCATCGGCGCTTATATCTATTCTTACGCGATTACCCCGGAGATGGCCGAGGAAGAAGCCGATTTTGTACTGGACCTGATCAAGGACTACCCCATTTCCTATCCTGTGGCCTTTGACGTGGAGGACAACGGAACGCTCGGAACTCTCTCACCAGCCCAGGTAAGCGAGATCATCAACGCGTTCTGCCAGAAAATCAAAGACGCGGGATACTATCCTATTGTATACGCGAATGACAACTGGCTGGCCAACAAGATCGACTTAAACGCCATCGACTACGATGTGTGGGTTGCCCGCTACGGCCGGAAACCGGCTTACGAAAATCCTGTTATGTGGCAGGCCACCAGCAGCGGAGAGATCTCCGGAGTGGAAGGAAACACGGATATTGATTTCCAGTTTACGGATTTCTCTGATGTGATCCCCAGCTCTCAGTGGCGGACCATCAACGGGATGACCTATTTTTACAAGGATTACACCATGCAGAAAGATACCTGGGCGGAGGACAACGGTGCCCGGTATTTCTTCGATGAAAACGGCCAGACGAAAAAAGGGTGGTTTTTGTCCGGAACCGATCAGTATTATCTGGACAACACCACAGGGAAGATGCAGACCGGATGGCTGCAGCTGGACGGCAGCTGGTATTATTTTGCCGGCACCGGTGAAATGCAGACTGGATGGAACGATATCAATTCTTCCTGGTACTATCTGGGAGAGGACGGAAAAATGCAGACCGGATGGCTGGAAAGCGCCGGCGCCCACTATTTTCTGAAACCATCCGGCGCAATGGCCACTGGCTGGGCCAGCATTGACGGCACCTGGTATTATTTCGACGGTTCCGGAATCCGCCAGTCCGGCTGGATCAGTCCCGACGGCAGCCGCTACTATCTGGACAGCGAAGGCCGCATGCAGACTGGGTGGATCCAGATCGACGGCAGTTATTATTATTTCATTCCTTCCGGACAGATGCAGACCGGGTGGGTAGAAACCGGCGGCGCCTGGTATTATTTAAACAGCGAAGGCGTGATGCAGACTGGATGGATCAATCTGGACGGCAGCTGGTATTACCTAGATGAGAACGGAAAGATGGAGAAGGGCTGGCTGCAGCTGGGCGATGAGTGGTACTTCTTAGATACCTCCACCGGGCAGATGCGGACCGGATGGATCGACCTGGACGGCGCCCGCTATTATCTGAACGGGGCCGGCGTGATGCAGACTCAGTGGATGAATCTGGACAGCTCCTGGTATTACCTTGGCACTGATGGCCGTATGCAGACCGGGCTGATCGATGTAAATGGAGCTCATTATTATCTGAATTCTGACGGCCGCATGGCTGTTGGAATTGTCTCCATCAATGGCAGCAATTATTATTTTGATCCGGCTAACGGCGGTGCCATGGCTGCAAACCAAAATGTAACTGTTGATGGAGTCACCTACCAAGCCGGAGCTGACGGAGTCCTGACGGCAGTCACAGCAGATCCAGCCGCTGACAGCCAGTCCGCTGATGGTCAGTCCACTGACGGCAGCCAATCCAGCACCTCTGAGACGGCTCCCGCCGGATCAGCGCAGACTCCCGCCGCAGGCGGAACTTCCTCTGCAGATGGAGCCGGCACCGGATCAGGAGCCGCTTCCAATACAGAGACCTCTCCTGCCGGCGGAAATGGCAGTGAAACTTCCGGGGCCACAGGCCCCGGGGCCCTTCTGGGGTGAATGGATGAAGATGGATAAAAGAAATGCAGCGCAAATAGAGTAAGATGCAGCAGAGCCGATGAACTTGGGAAAGATTTAAGTTCATCGGCTCTGTCAGTTTCTTTTTAAAACTCATAAAGTGAATTCATCATCTGACGGTTCTTCTTTTACCGACACCTCTTTACACATATGTGCTAATTTGATAGCTTTCAGCAGTGTAATGAGCTTTTCATCTTTTGAATTCCATATCTCCGCATGATATTGATTATTTTTATTGCCAACTGGAGTCGGATATGTTTCGGCATCTCTGCAGTCTCTCGCGCTTATCTTAACAGCAGTCCTATAATCATCTTTCTTTCTAAAACGCCATTTAAATCTGTTTATAATTTCTTCCTCTGTTCTTCCGCCATCCCGATCTACTGACACTCCATGCTGATCCATAAACAATGCCGCTGTTGGCTTTCCTCCTATAAAACCGTCCGGATCAGTTCTTCTGACCATGCGATATAGAATTTCAGAATCTATGATATTATTTAAATCCATAAAATTCCTCTACACTTTCTTTGATCTTCTGCTCCACATTTTTTGTAAAGATATCCGTTTGAGCCATAGAATAATCTCCTTCAGGTATATATACTTTTTCCGTCCTATCTTCACTGACTTCAAACGCTAATAAGCTTTTATCATCCAGTTCATACTGCATTAATAAGCTGTTACGGCCTGTCGGAGCAATCTGTGGCTGTATTTCAAGCATTTCAATAATATTTTCAAAAAGAGCAATTGACTTTTCAGAAAAAGCACTTCCACCTGTACCATTCCAATTTTCTTCAAAAAGTGACATATTTTTTATTTTTCTAAGATTTTCAATTTTTAATAGATCAATCACTCTGTTGCTTTCCAAATTTAAAAGATCTCTTTTCTGATTCAGGTTTATACATTGTATGTATGAAGGCTCTGCATAATCAGCATCAGAAATAAAGCCTTCCCTTACCGGGCCTTTCAGCATCATCGCCCCGGCAAAAAGAATGCATACTGCTGAACTGATGCTGCTGGTTTTGTTATATACTTTCTTTTCTGCATTATTATTAATTGTTTTTACAGGATTTGGTAAAGCTATCAGTGTTTTGCTGTCATACATATTTTATCTTTTGCCCTTCACATAGATCGGCTTAATTGCTAACACCTGATCATTAAAAATCACTTTTGTATTATAAAGACCTTCTTGTTCAAAAATCACATTTCTGAAATCCATACTCATATTCAGGCCCTGATATTTCGGCGGCAATTGAATATCATCTGAATCCGGTGACAAAGGAGGAATTGTTATCACCCCTGAATCAACAAGATTCTCTTGTTCTCCTTCTCTAAAAAAAGTAATTTGTACTGTATTATTTCCCGAAATATCAATATCCAACACTGAAAAAATAACAGAAAATGAAAACGTTCCCGGAACAAATTCCGGCGTAAGCGATGACAATACACCTATCGCATTTACGCTGTCAGTCTTGCCATTCTTCGATGGAATTCTCTCTGCATTTATGCAGTAAATAAAATTAGTTAAGTCAGCCATTTTACTGCTCTCCATAATATATTTTCAAATCTGTAAAGTGGCGCACCCTTTGTGGTATAAAGAATACGCCACTTTAATGTTATCCGTTAAAATGATTCAGTTTGTGAGTGAGGTTCTAATTAGTAATTTGAATTCCCGATGTTGCGCTTTCCAAATCTTCAAAAGAACCATTCAAAAATACTGTATGCCATCCTTGTAAACGATAAGTCTGATTTGCTGGATGTCCGGCCAATTGAATATCAATCGTTGCTTCTGTTAAATTTTTACCATTCTCTGGATAAAAATTGTAAGTTAAATAATCTACTTGCTTCCAATCCTTAATTCCTGTATCATACTGTTCTACGGCTATATCCATTTGTATTTCATCCACTGGTACATGGCATTGGGTTGTCATATATATACCTATTCTTCCATTTCGCGGATTACTAATGGATAGCATTCCATCTGCAATCCAATTACCTCTTCTATCATAAATTTTCACCATCACTTCATGACTATTAAGCGTATTTTGATTTTCGATATCTTTTACTGACGCCAATGTCGGCATCGTACCTAAAATTGTCACAGCTAATCCTATTAAAACACTTTTCACTATTTTCTTCATACTTAATACCTCATCTCATAAAATAAAACCTGTCAACTATCTTATTAAACTCTGCTTCACTCATAATTCCACTCAAATAATAGTAAGCTATATCTGTCGTTATCTCTGCACTATACTCTGTCAATCCACCATCTAATTCATTTTTACTCAAAATAACATTCTCATTTAAAAAGCGATTAAATCGCTCATCATACTTTTTTCTGTCTGATACATGAGCGTTAAAACTTTCAGATGGATCCCCAACCTCAACAAGCCGAATTATATAACCATTATAATTAAATTTTAAGGTAGCTCGTTGATTCTCCAGCAATAACTCATCAAAAGTCATTCCCACGGGAACATACCTTAATTTTAAAACAGGAATTGCTAACTCTTCTTGAATTTCACTATAAGCTTCATCTTCACTACTAACACCTTCAACGGATACAGCAACATTATTCCAAACTACCACATTGTCTCCACCATCGCTTCTAAAATCCCCATACTTATACCCGCTCCTTCCCACAGTATTCATCACTTCTCCGATTCCCAGCACTCCCAAAACTGCGGCTATTACTGCCACCTTCATAATCTTTCTCCGGTTTGGGCGGCGGGGCGGTGTGGAATTGGGTGAATGGTCTGGGGGTTGGTGAATGGGAATTGGGTTACTTGGGGGTAAATCACTGGAATCTGAAGGATTGTCTGAAGAATGGAAAGAGTTCGGATCGGCAGAACTGCCGGACGCCTGCTCTATCCTTTGTGCTACTTTCTCCATAATCCGCTGAAACTCGTCATCAGGGGCTTTCAGTTGAGGGGAATAATCCGGATGGGCCATTGCGTAATCCATCTCCTGTTCCAGCTGCTGATCTGAAAAACCATACGCCATTTTGATCTGCTCGTCCAGAAGATCATCCTGCACATCATTTGTTCTGTCGTTCACAAAGCACCTCATTCTGCCAATTATCCTCAACTTCCCTTTTTTGAAAGGGTTGACTTTTCCTGTCTTATGGGTAGTATATTAATAAGGAATAAACCGTATCTACTGTGGAGGTAAACATATGAAAAAGATCATCCTGACCGGCGGTGGTACTGCCGGGCATGTCACTCCGAATCTTGCGCTGATCCCATCTCTCAAAGAGCACGGATACGAGATTCAATACATCGGTTCTTATCAGGGTATTGAGAAGAAGTTGATCGAAGACGCCGGTATCCCTTACCACGGCATCTCTTCCGGTAAACTCCGCCGCTACTTTGACTTGAAAAACTTTACAGATCCCTTCCGGGTCTTAAAAGGCTACGGCGAAGCCCTTAAAATACTAAAACAATACAAACCGGATGTGGTATTCTCCAAAGGCGGCTTCGTCGCCGTTCCGGTTGTTCTGGCCGCAAAGCACTTTCGGATCCCGACCATCATCCATGAATCTGACATGACGCCGGGACTGGCCAACAAAATCTGCATTCCTTTCGCAAAAAAGGTATGCTGCAATTTCCCGGAAACGCTGAAATACCTTCCGAAGGAAAAAGCTGTTCTGACAGGCTCTCCCATCCGGAAAGAACTTCTGGAAGGCGACCGTCTCACCGGCCTTCAGTACGCCGGCCTATCCGCCGGCCGTCCGGTTATTCTGGTGATCGGAGGCAGCCTGGGATCCGTCACTGTAAACAATGCGGTCAGAAAAATTCTTCCAAAGCTGCTCTCCCACTACCAGGTAATACATATCTGCGGAAAAGGCAATCTCGACGAAGGCCTGAAAGGAACCGCCGGATATGTACAGTTTGAATACGTTGACGCGCCCTTAAAACATCTGTTCGCCGCGGCGGACGTGATCGTTTCCAGGGCCGGGGCCAATTCCATCTGTGAAATTCTGGCTCTCCGGAAACCCAATGTTCTCATTCCCCTTTCGGCGGCAGCCAGCCGCGGCGATCAGATTCTGAACGCAAAATCTTTTGAAAAGCAGGGGTTCAGCACCGTTCTTGAGGAGGAAAATCTGACAGAGGCTTCTCTCTATCAGGCCATCTCTGAAACGGATCAGAACCGCTCTCAATTCATACAGGCAATGGAACAAAGTCCTCTGTCCAATGCCGTGGACACCATTGTATCACTGATTGAGACTTACTCTGCTGGCTGAGCCACATAGTCCAGACCCAGCTGTTTTCTGAGATAGATTCTTGCTCTCATCAACCGGGAACGGCATGCCGTTCCCGATATTCCCAGTTTCGCGCTGGCTTCCGCTGAAGAATAATCAAGAATGCAGCAGTAATAAATCACATCTCTCCACTCCGGCTTCATCTCATCAATGATTCTGCGGATCTCTCTGTAGCGCTCCCGATCGATGATCGTATCGGCTACATCGCCCTCAATGCACTTGTACAGAAGTTCTGTGGGAACTCTGCCCTCCTCGGACTCCAGCTCCGTTCTCACATAGTGATAGTTCTTTCTGTACAGATCGATACACTTTCTCTTCAGGATCTTCACCAGAACCGCTTTCTCACTTTTCACTTCAGCTCCAGTCATCACATACGTCTGATAGTATGCGGCAAATGTCTCCTGAACTATGTCATCGATATCGTCATATGCAACTCCGCACCTTTTGGCAATGGTTCTTAATGGTGCCTGATACTTTTCGTAAATCATCCGAAACATCTGATTGATCTCATACTCCCGTTCCCTATCCATAACTCTCTTACCGTTCCTATAGTTTATTTTTTATAAGTTCCGCTGTCTCTGCCAGCTCTTCCGCTGTGGCTTCTCCCGGTTTCCAGGAAACCATCTCCGGACCGCCGTCGTAACGTGGTATCACATGGATATGAAAATGGAATACGGTTTGTCCGGCTGATTTTCCATTATTCTGCACCACATTAAATCCGCTGCATCCCAGCGCTTCTTTCATCGCAGCTCCAATTTTTGCCGCAAGGGGAAGAGCCTTTGCGGCCACCGTCTCATCCAGAGCGCACACATCCTGGTAGTGATCCTTCGGAAGAATCAGTGCATGTCCTCTCGATGCAGGTCCCAGGTCCAGAATAACGCGGAAATCCTCATCTTCATAAATGGTGGACGATGGGATTTCTCCATTTGCAATTTTGCAGAAAATGCAATTAGTATCCTTCATTCATGCCTCCTTCCTCAGCATTTGGTCCTGAACTTCCAGGCGCCGTATAGAAAATCGCCGCCAGCAGAAAGCCCAAAACCAGGCCGCCGATATGAGCCGCATTGTCGATCCCCGTGCTGGAGAAACCGAAATACAGAGAACAGACGATAAACAGGACCAGCTGCCTGGTACTGAGATCTTCCAGACGTCCTCTGTTTCGGATTACCACATACAGCAGACCGCCGATCACTCCGAAGATCGCGCCCGACGCCCCGGCCGACACTGCCTGCTCATAATCATTTATACTGACTACCATGGAGAAAATATTGGCGCCGACACCACAGATCAGGTAAAATACCAGATACTTTATTCTGCCCAGTGCACGTTCCAGATTATCTCCCAGCACAAACTGGATCACCATGTTATTGACCAGATGGGAAATCCCGAAATGCATGAATACAGATGTAAGAAGCCTATAGTATTCTCCCTCTTCCACGACCAGCGGCGTATACATTGCGCCATGATTTACCATAAACACCGCGTTTTCCGTGGAACCATGAAATTCCAGCCAGAAATAGTACAAAATGCTGACGGCAATCAGAGCATTGTTGACATACGCAGGCTTTCTGTGATGCTGCTCCATACGTTTTCTCCTTTTACACAGCACCATTGTATCATATTTGCCAGAATTTGTTAATACTACAAGAATAAAAAGCCTGCATCTGCCAGATAAATTTCACTTCCCACCGGAAGAGGCACCGTCTCATTCGTCTGAAGAAGGCGGCCATCCACCCGGACTCCATTAGTGGAGTTCAGATCTGTCACCGTATAAGCCCCATTTTCCCGGTCGATCCTCGCGTGCAGCCGGCTCACCGTGTCACGGGCCACCACATGGTCCACCAGTCCCTCCTGCTTTCCCAGCAGAAATGGAAAATAGGGAATCTCGATCTCCTCATCTCCGGAAAGGCTCACCAGCCTTCTCTCTGCCCTGCCCGGACGATTCTGCAGAAGCGCCGTATCTTCCTCCTGCAGAGGTTTGGACTGATAATCCGGTTCCGGCTCCGCGATCCGCTCATCCCTGTCTTCCGGGAACATTGCCTGCCAGGGAATCTCCTCTTCTTTTTTCTTTTTAAACCGTTCAAACAGCCCTCTCCTCTTCTGGGCACTCTTCTCTGCCTCCGGCAGGCCCCGCGGCGGCCGCCTTTCCTCCGCATCTTCCCAGGAGGAAAAATCTGTTTCCTCCAGCTCTCTGTTTTCATGATCAGGCTGATACAAAATCCGGAGCAGATCCCGGATCCCATAGTTTTCCTGTCTGGTCGCCTGAAACAGCTCATAGGCGAGGACAACTCCGCCCCTGTCATCGTGGCTGACTTTTCCCAACAGATATTCCATCAGCTTTCCCAGCGCCGCCGGGAAATCTCCCCCGTATCCCGGCACAAAGCAGAGTGATACTGTATAATTCTGCGGTTCTATGTATATATAGTCTGGTTCCAGAAGAATATTTCCCTCACTCAGCAGAAACTTTTCCATCTCTGTCACTGCTCCTGCAATCCCCAGGATCAGATGGCGCAGTTCCTCTCCGCTCATGGGTCTTCGCTCCGCCATGCGGCTTAACGGCTGCCGGGACGTAATCTCATAATAAAATTCTTTCCCGTCCCCGCTCTCTTTTACCAGAAAGGGCAGAAAACCTCCCACACAGTTTTCCTCCGCCATTCTCATTTCATAATCTTCCTCACAGCCATCCATTTTAATGATCAGATAATTATGTCTGATCTCCCTCCGATAGCGAATCTCCATCTCCCAATTTCCCCTCTATCACAGATATTTTCCGCAGAAATTCCTCCGGCTGGTACTTCTCCATGGACAGTTCCCGCTTCCAGCCGTTTCCCGAGACAGTCCCTTCGATCCGATCTCCTGATTCTCTGACCATCAGCTGAAATCCCAGGCGCTCCATCCCCGCCTGCGCCTCCGCGGCCAGAGGAGTCTCTTCATCATAACGAATCCACTCTGCAGCTTCCTCCAGCATCATGGCTCCTACCGTCCTGTTTTTCACCCCGCAGGCCCATAAAATTCCATGGGCCACGGCAAAAATCAGAATTCCCATGACAAAAGCCGCCTCCACCGTATAACTTCCTTTCAGTTTTCTTCTCATACACACCTCATAAGACAAGCAGCCAGAGAACAGCCGGGACCGCAAAGGGAAGGAACGGGACCGTTTTCTCCCTCACAGAAACGCGGTGCACCACCCCCCAGACGGCAATCCCCGTACACCAGATACAGCACAAAAACAGGCTGACAAAAAACAGGGCAAGGCTGCTCTTCCACCCTAAGGCCACTCCCGCGATCACGAAAAACCATCCGTCCCCTTCTCCGATGGCTCCTTCGGACCATTTAGACAGGAGTACCATTCCCAGACCGGGGAGAAGGTTGACCGCCTCCTGCCACAGGTCTACCGGGCCGTCAAAACACAGTTTTCCAAACCAGATCAGTCCTCCAAATACCACATAGAGCCACGCGTCCACCGCTTTCTCTCTGGCATCCTGCCAGGCCGCGACCGCTGCAAATCCTACCAACAGAATCTCCTTCATCTTCATTTTCCCCCTTAAATTTTCTGTCTGAAAAGTCTTCTCACTGCGAACAGTAGGAGCAGGCCCCCAGATGCTTCACACTTTTTAACGGCACTGCGCGCACATAGGCAGAGATCGCAGAACAGTCTTTCCTGGAATGGTAGCTCTCTCCGCTCGGCATGATATATACCGTCCCTGATGCCTGGGAACCGCAGACAGCGCAGGGCCGGTACCGGCTGCCCGACTGATTGCGCAGGCTGTCCAGAGACTCCCGCGATACTGCTCTCAGATCATTGTGCAGATAATGGCAGGTCCTGCTTCTGTGGTACCTGCTCCCGTCCTTTCCCACATACACGATTTCATCCTCTTCTCCATTCTTGCCGCCTTCCGCCGATCCCATTCCGTCTTTTCCCGTCCAGGCCCGGCGGATACACCTCGCCTGCTGCGGGATTTCATCCAGAAAAAACACAGGAAAGGGCAAGCGGATCTTATAATCCACCACCAGATCTATGGTTTCCCCATCCTCCATGATCCGGCTCTTCGCCGCGGAAAACTGCTCCGCCCTCCCAATCCCGCCTTCTGCGCGGACCGCCTTCTCCACCATCAGACAGACGGCACTGCGGGACATTCCTTCCAGAATATTCACCCCCTCCGCATCGGCCAGGCCGGTGGAAAAATATGCGTACTTTGCAATTTTTTCTCCTTCTGCCTCCAGCCTGGCCTGCACCTGTCTCCTGGTGTCCATAATGCTCATGGGAGCTGCCATCAAAACCATGAAAAAAAGAAACATGGAAAAGCAGAAGGCGGCCTCCACCGTCATGCCGGCCTGAAATTTCCGGGAGGCAGAAGCAGACGCCCTCTTTCCGGCCGTTTTTTTCCATTTCCACAGGGGATTGCGTACTTGGAGAGTCACACTGCGTTGTTTTTTTACATACCTATTTTTCAAACAAAGTTTTCCGCACCGGAAAAAGGGCATCTGTTTCCACCTCCCTTCCCTCTCAGTAAGAATTTCCCGCCTGTATCTCCAGACGGTACGGACCGGATGCCGCTGCCGAAAACAGGTGCTCCGCCGCCGCGGACGCCGTCATCTCCACCCGCCAGGCACAGCGGTCCATCAAAAATCCAGGTTCCTCCCGCCCGATGGTGTCCTGCATCATATCCATCATCCGATAGCGCAGAGTCTGCTGGTCAGAGGCAAATAAAAGCAGTTTTAAATAACTTTCATAGGAAAATCCCTTCTCCCCCTCCGCTTTTTCCGCCCGTCCGTTCTCCCCCAGCTTCAAAAGCTGATCCAGGCTCAGATTCCAATCCCCGCTGCTCTTAATCAGGGGAATCCTGCCGCCGGCAAACAGCGTTCTCACATCCACTACCGCCTCTCCCAGGGCCCAGACGCCCATCACGAGCACTGCCACCACTTCCACCAGCGGCAGGAGGCCGGCGGCTCCCACGATCACGGCCGCCAGCTCTCTGGCCTGAGCCCGCTTCCCGCTGTCTCCCAAAATATGGATCAGGTTCAGACCTTCCCGCACGGCCAGCAGCCTGGCAGCTGTCTCCGCCAGATTCTCCCGGTCTTCCGTCTCCGCCGACACCAGATATTCCAGCTGATACCTCATCCCTGACTGCTGGTCCTCGGCCGCGTCAAGAAAATCCCGGAAAAACTGGCCGCAGTACTGGCTGAGGATCAGGCGGTCAGGAAAACCGGCCAGAGTTTCCGCGCCGGAACCGGTGTTTTCCGCATTTTCCGACGGCAGCGGCTGGCGGAGCAGTTCCTCCCCGGACACCTGGCTTCCCTCCGGAAGGACCAGGCCCAGAAGGCCGTCCTCAGCCATCCGCATGATATTTTCCAGAAAGGACTGCTTTTCCTTGTCGGCCGTCCCGTGGGCGCAGGCCAGGAGCTTCACCTGGAATCCCTCAAAATGGCGCCTCACCGGGCGCCAGAGGGCCCCTTCATCCAGCTCTTCATCCTCATCTCCTTCCCAGTCTGCAATATAATCCATAACATCCTCCGCCTCCCTCATCACGTTTTCTGTCAGATTCCGGTTTGTCTCCGCCAGAGCAGTCATACCCTCGATCTCGCTTCTCCGCTCTCCGTCTTTGGCCGTGTAGGACTGATATCTCTCGTACTCCTCTTCTGCTGCCGCCCGCATCTGGGGCGTCATTTCCTTCATCTTAATCTCTATCTCCTGATAAACGGCTTCCAGCTCTCTCTGCAGACGGTCCGCCCTCTTTCCATATTCCTCCACCGCGTCCGGGATCTTTCCCAGTTCCCGGACCAGTTTTCTTCCCGTCTCCAGAAATCCCCGTCCATTTCTATTGGAAAGCTGTCTGAGCCCCGTCTCATACAATTCCTTCTGCGTCTTCTGCAGACTGTTGATCCGCTCCACTGCCTCCTCCAGTTCCAGGGCCTGATCTGCGCAGCCGCCGTACAGCCTGGAAGTTTCCTGGACAGCGGCTGCCTCTTTCACTCCTTTCCACACTTCCTCCGCCTGCTCCTCCGTAAAATCCAGCGACCAGATCCCGTATTTCATGTAATCCAGCACCTCTTCCTCCAGATGCTCTCCCCCGTCCTCTGTCACCAGCGTGACCGGTCCGGCCGAAACGGACTCCCGCCTGGCCGGATACCATCCGGCCGCCTCCAGATAACCGTCAAAATACCGGCAGAATTCCGTCTCCAGCTCTTCTTCCCCGTCAAACTCCCGAAGCAGGATCCGATATTTCTCCCACAGGCCGCGGTGATATCCGGCCATGACAGAATCCAGGGCCGAATCCGCAGCGATCCTCAGATAGCACCGTGCTCCCGCTGTCCTGGCTGACTCCATGAGCGCGCATAAAAGGGCGGTAATGCAGAGCAGGATCATGCTCAAAAATACTGTGATCTGGCCGCTTTTTTTCATCAGTACACCTCTTTCGACTGTTTGTTGATCTCTTTGAAAACGTTGTTCAGCAGATCGTTGATCTGTTTTTTAAAAATGATCACCAGTCCGATCAAAACAACCATTATATATACCCTGTCTCACGAAAGCCTTATAAAATAAGCCTTTGAACAGTGTTGACATTGTGACACATGTGACACCAATGACGGTATAATACTTGCCACAGCATAAAAGTGTCATGTGTCATCATTGATAAGTTATCTTTTTCTTTGAATCTCAGCGAAAATTATTTGATAACAAGCATTTTAGGGACAAGATACTACAGCAGTATCTTGTCCCTAAAAGCTTTTAATATGTTCCTAATTTTATTTCCCTGTTATATGAAATTATATTTAGTTTTTGTAAAAACGAAAAATAGTGAAATAATCCGATGGCCTCCATCGTCCAATACTGTCACCCTTCGCAGGCCATACAAGCAGCTCTGAGAGCATAAACTTTATTTTAGCTAAAGCCGAAGTATCAACCACAGTACAATTGTAAAAGCCAAAACATCTTCCTAGTAGTACTTTGTTTTCATTGCAATTATCAATTAATGGGTTCAAATCTGGCAAAGTTGCATCTTCTAAATAAAACATAAAAAGTTTAGACAAATGTCGTATAAATGAGAGATCCGACATGTGCTCTCCATGAAGGATATATAAATCCTTTAGTTCTATAAAATCAGCAATGAAACTGTAGTCAGCCAATGCCGTATATATATAGCACCCTTCTAGAGCACATTTTTTTAACGCATTCATAATATCCTTATCTTGAAGATCGGCTACTGCCAAAGTTATAATTGGCTTTTTCATATTAAAAGCCGATACAGTCCGCTCCCACGGAATGAAAGTTCTACGAACTGGGGTCCCATCAGAATTAATAGCTATGCTCATATATGCATGTTCATTTGCAGCCTTCATAAGCATATCATATTGTTTATCTTGCATTCATCTTCCTCCTTTCGTACCCGGAAAGCAATTTACTCTTCTGTTTATTTAAAGTAATTTTCCTTATCCAAAGTTAAAGCTTGTATCTCCTCTTCTGTCAGTTTTTCCAGTTCTATCCTTGTGGCAATCTTCCATTCCTCGCTATATCTATCAGCACGGTCCTCCATAATACAATAAATTGCACCCAATCCTAGCCAAATAAACCAGAACTTATATACCAAGTCAAAAAGATTAAAACCGTTCAAACTTATTAAAAAACTCCACAGTGTTATTAACCACTTATCAGCGCCAACTTTTCCAGAATTAACTGCTTCTGCAAACGAATCCGCACTACATAATTCTTCGAACTCCGCCGTTGTCCCAAGCAGTCTCTGATACCACATCAAAGGTCTTGTTCCAAGGGGGATGACTGTTTGAACCGTTGGTTCTTCTGCTCTTACCACAGTTAAGAGACCGTATTCGTAATCTGATGCAAGCTCCGGAATCTCTATCTCTACTACATCTTCCTGTTTATTATAAACACCAGCATAAGTCTTCATTTCTCCCGGAAATGTATTTCGCTCCAACCAAGCTTCAAATTCTATAGGTTCTTGTGAATCTACTTTGAATATCCCGATTGGAATAACCGCCTTATCTTCTTGCAGTTCAACGTAAATATCCTGATGCCCGTCTGCTGAAGCCTGAACTATACTGTACATGTACTCCATAGGATCTGCAAACCGGTTAATCCATTTACCTGTATTCTCCGAGAGAATGTATGTACTTCCCGCTGCCAAGAAAACGGTTCCAATCAGACTTATACAAAGCCGCGTTATCCTCATTTTCTTTTTTAATAGGCACCAAATAGCAGCCCATAACAGCATATAAATGAAGAATATCATAAAACGTATGGCAAACGCACTGATTCTGATTTCTCCAAAGCTAAAATAACGATATTGAAAAATAGACTCCCATACTTTTTGATTTAAACATATTCCAGCAACTGTTACACACAAAAGCAGCAAAATACTAAGAGCCATTGCCCCTTTCTGTATGATTTTTCTGGCCTTAGTCGTTCGTTCATATAATCGCCGCAAAAACTGCTCTTGGTTATTTTCTAGGATCCGTTCCTCCAAGACCAGACTCTGTTTATCTTCAAGCCACACAAAGTGTTGGCCAGGCTCATATCCGCTTTCATCCTCAATTAATGCCATTATATCAAGGAGGTTCTCCGCCTCATCAGGATTAATTCCTTCTTTATGAAGTTCCTGATCTGCCAAGGTAAAGCGCATACAATTTACCTGCGTCGTCTCGTCATCCAAAAAATGGAAGCACGCATATAATCTGCTTTTGTAAAGGAGCGTAAAATGAATTTCAATTTCCCGTTTATCCTCGTTGGGAAATTCCCTAATAATTTTTTTCCTGTTTTTAAAGATCTCTTTTCTCATCCGTTACCTCATTCTATTATTCCGTCTTCCTTTTCTTCCAGGCACATAAGATCGCCTTTTAAGAAAGCATCCGGGAACGGATAGGCCTTCTTTTTCCCGTTTGAAAAACCCACCAAAATATTATTCTCCCTGCAAATCAGCACACGGCCTACTCCAAATTCCGCACTCCTTACTTTTGTGCCTTTTCTGACTTGTTCTCTTAATTTCCTCGCCTCAGCTTCTTCAATTTCTTTTAATGTCTGATCAATTTCCTTCCGCATTCGTTCTAACTCATCTTCGCTGATATGCAATCCCTTCTTCGCAGCCGAGTCTTCCGCTTCCTTCATCTCATGAACTGTAAAAGGAATTGGTCCGGCAGTACTAAATGGATTGTGGAAAATCCCCGCCGTCGGACCCGGAGGTGGATTTTTACTTCTATGGTCTGTAACTGCACCAACTACATCAAATGCCTCTACCAATTGAATATCCCGCTCTTTAAATTTCGGAAAACCATATTCCTTATGACAGCATTGACTCCAATCCGGCAAATGTGTTATAAATTGGCCCTCTCTGCAACGGATCAGCACATAGCCTTGTGGCAGTTTTTCTAAGTCGGAAATTGAAAGTACTGGTTTAACTCTCAAAAAACCTTTTGTATCCAGTTCGCTCTTTTTTCCGCATATCTCCTGAAGTTCCTTCAATGTTGCAAGGTTATTTGTCCCAAAATAGTACTGCAGCAGACAGTTATTTTTTATTACACTGGCCTTCTCATTCCCGTAGCGGAAACTTAACTGATCTAATGTCTGAATAAAGGCATATAAGCGAATATTTCTGGATCGGGCTGCTGAAAACATTGATGGCGCTTCGGGGATTGTATAATTTCCGAATTCCTCCATAAGGAAATTCCAACGCATTTTATTGCTCCCTTTGTTTTTTTCTGCCATATCAACCAAATGATAATACAGCTGCATCAAAAAAATTACGCCAATCTGATGATATTTTGTGGAAATATCTGGAAGGATCACATAAATAGCCCATTTTTCCTCATCCTTAATATTCTGAATTTCAAATCCTTCTCTCTGGCAGAGTAAAGTTTTAATACCTGGCCCAGAAAATATACTTAAGCCGTCCAGCGCTGTACTCAATATTCCCCCTCTAGTATCAGAAGGTGCTTGAAGGTATCCTGCAGCATTCTGATAAGCGTCGCTATCCTTTCCTACTATTTCATCAAAAAAAGCGTTCAAATACCTGTCCATACCACAGCGTTTCTCACCATCTGACATCATTCGATATGCACTATATAAGTGCGTTTTTTCGGGTGGGGCATATTTAAATAGCGCCTCACATACTCCGTTAAACAGTCCTCTAGCTGAATTGGGCCAAAATGCTTCCTTATGCTTTTTATCTTCGTAAATTCCAAGTCCAATGTCACGTAATTCCTGAAGAGCGCTATCCTTTTCCTTTAGTCCTCCATTTCTGTATTTTTCCCCCAGGAAACTCAAGGGGTTCCAGGTATCCGTAGAAAGATATACATTGTCCAGCCGAAGTACCATCGTTTTATATCCTGCCGCTTCGGCCTTATTATATGTATTTAACAATGTTGTGTTTTTGCTATCAATAGAGACATAGCTTTCCCCACCATCTATCAAATTGGATACCGTTTCAATTCCAATAGAACGTGTCTTACCTGATCCTGTCGGGCCACAGATCAAGCAATGCATTCCCGAAACATCCATCACTCTGTGTAAGCCATCGCTCATCAGTTCTGAACCTCCGCCAGATGTGGGCATCTCTCCTGTTT